>NC_008268.1:333333-666666 GCF_000014565.1 Rhodococcus jostii RHA1
CCGATCACGTTGCGGTGGGCGCGGTTGGTGGTGGTACCGACCACGGGTCCGCGCTCGGACGGCGTGGGTGCTCCCCAGTGGATCGGCAGGGCGCCGACACCGCCGCTGTGTGAGGTCAATCGGATGTGGCCGCCGGTGGGCTCGGGGGTGGCGGCGACGGATTCAGCGGACATGACGTTCCTCCGTTAAGGAAGGCCCGGCGGCACGGGATGCCGCCGGAACGTGTCTCCGGCGCCGGATGCTGCCGACCACCGGAAACCGAAGCATAACCACTCTTTCGCCACAATGTCGTGTGGCGAAGACGGCGGCGAGCGAATGCTGACGAGGTACACGGTGACAGAGCCTGGGATAGTGTCGCCGAGGTGACGAAGAATCGAGCGCGAGCCGTCGACCTGCGAACCCAGATCGAGGCGGACGACGTCTTCGCGCGGGGCTACGCGTTGCGAGCCACTGTGCCGTCGAGTGCGCACGAGAGCGCCGCGGTCGGCGCGGGACGGCCGGATGTGCTCGATTTCGTCGAGGCCAGCAATCGAGGAAGGCTGGCTAATCTGATCCCGCTGCGAATCGGTCGGATGATCGCCTCCCCGTTCGCTTTCTTCCGCGGCGCCGCCGGCCTGATGGCGGCCGACCTCGCAGACTCTCCGGTTACCGGATTGACAGCGCAGTTGTGCGGCGACGCGCATGCGGCCAACTTCGGCCTGTACGGCACACCGGACGGTCACATCGTCATGGACATCAACGATTTCGACGAAACCCTCCCCGGTCCGTGGGAGTGGGATCTCAAACGCCTCGCCGCGAGCCTGGTCCTCGCCGGACGCGAAGGCGGTGTGTCCGAGAACGGCTGCATCGAGGCCGCCGAAGACGCCGTCAAATCGTATCGGCGCACCATTCGCGATCTCGCCGAACTGCCATTCCTTCAGTCGTGGAACGCGCTCCCGGACAAGTCGGTGCTCGAGCGGGCCAAGGCCGACGCTCTGCTCGACGACTTCGACAAGGCCGCGCAGAAGGCGCGGCGCAATACCAGCGAGAAGGTCGCGGCGAAGTGGACCGCCCACCTCGAAGATCACGAGACCGGGATCCGCCGACGACGGTTCATCGACGACCCGCCGGTCCTCACCCACGTCGATCGCGCAACCGCCGACGCCGTGACCGACGGTCTGGAACTGTATGTCGACTCACTGCGCGAGTCCCGCAGGAACTTGATCGCCCGATTCGCCGTGTCCGACGTCGCGTTCCGGATCGTCGGAACCGGCAGCGTGGGTCTGCGCAGCTATATCGCCCTCCTGCACGGTAATCGGGACGAGGTGCTCGTACTTCAACTGAAGCAGGCCCGGCCGTCCGCACTATCGGCGTACCTACCGGTCGACGAGCCGAAACACGAGGGCAAGCGGATAGTGCACGGCGCCCGGCTGGTGCAGGCGGAATCGGACATTCTGCTGGGCTGGACGACCATCGACGGCCTCCCTTTCATCGTGCGGCAGTTCCGAAACCTCAAAGGGGACATCGATCCAACCGGTCTCGAGCAAGATCATCTCGACGACTACGGCCGGCTCGCAGGCGCCCTGCTCGCGCGTGCACACACCCGCTCGCTCGATCCGCGGGTGCTCGCCGGCTACTTCGCCAACGACACGGAACTGGACGAGGTGATCGGGCGGTATGCCGTCAGCTACGCCGATCAAACCGAAGCCGACCACGCAACACTGGTCGCCGCGGTGAAATCCGGGCGGATCGCCGCCGAGCCGGCCTGATCCGGCACGGCGGAACGGCCTGAAACACGCGAGCTCGATGGTGGCGACCCGAGAGAGGTCGCCACTCCCTCGAGATACGAGGCGCGGTTGCACCTCGCATCCACCCGAGCCGGACTGCCTCGGTTACGTGAGTGTGAGTGGCGACCTCTTTCGTCGCAACGAGAACGTACCTCGCACCTCCGACATGAATTCGCGCGTCCAGTGGTAGCCGGCCGCAGCGAGAAATGAGGGACAAGCAGTTGGTCGACTCCCCTACGGCACGTAGAAGATGCCTCTTGCTCCCACGTACTCGACCAGGTTCCCCATGGCGGAGGCGGTAACAACCCCGGTACCGGTGTGGGCAACCCCAGGCTTGTCTTTGGTCACGGAAGCAACACCCGATGTTCCGTTGGACAGGTTGGTCCAGCCAACCCACAGCACGACGGTTTCCATGAGTGCTGGGTCATGAAACGTCACGACCCCCGGCGCATCGCCAGTAACCGCAACCGGGACGTCGATACAGGCGGGGAAGCAATAGCCGAAAGTCCCTGAAGCCCACACGCGGGGTATCTGAAACGGCGCCGACACCGGCGCCGCTGTGGCCGCACCAGGACACCAGACCAGTGGAGTCGCGGCGAGACCCACAACCAGAACGGCCCTACGAAGAGACCATCGGCGACGGTTCATTCGCACGAGCCTCTCGTCCGTGAAAACGACAACTCGGCACCCTCTCCGACGCAAGTACTTGCCTCATCGTAGCGATCGTTCCTGGTCAGCACGCGGAAATACCGGCGAACGCATCGGTCCGACGCCTGGTGCCACGCCCCACTGATTGCAGCGGGACCGGCCCGCAATCGGCACTGCGTTCAGGGCGGCGGCCTTCCGACGGACGCTCGGCCGGCACCGCCGCACGCTCGATTGCCTCCTGCCAGATATTCGACCCAGGAAGTGCACCGCATGATCTCCACCCGGTCGGCTCAATACTGATGCGAGTGCGAGCGCATCGCGCGTGCCGCCTGCAGGCTCTCACAGGACTCAGCACCGGCAGAGCGTCGGCACCGCCAGGTCATCCACCGGACTGACAAATCAAGCACGCGCGGCACCACGAGGTACACCGCGGTGGGAACAACGACACCGGTGAGCGACAAAGCCCGCAGCCATGTCGGCCAGGTGCTTGTGATCGGGCCCGACAAGGTCATCACCGTCATACCCAACGTGACGAGCGGGAAGATGGACACCCAAGTGACGACCACCCGCAAGTGGATGGACGGGGCCCTCGCCGGCACGAGATCCCGAGCGCGCCCGTCGACACGTTCCGTTCGCGGAGGCCGGCGCCTCGTGGTCGTCGGAGCGAAATGTTCGAACACCGTAGATGCGAGGGCAAGAGATTCCATCCTGAGGTAGCCCTTCTCGTAACTCCAACTATTCAGTTGCCTTGACCGTAGGGGCTGGACATGCAGATTGCAACCAGACAGTTGGAGTTGTCGTAGGATGCAGCCGTGGCGTGGGATACCGAACGAACCAAGAGACTTCTCATCGAGGCCGGGGTTGCAGAATTCAGTTCGTTCGGGTTGGCCGGTGCCCGTGTCGATCGGATCGCCGCGAAAGCAGGCGTGAACAAAGAGCGCATCTACCAGTACTTCGGCAAGAAGGAAGCCTTCTTCAGCGCGGTCCTCGAACATGAACTCGCAACCACGCTTGCCGCTGTCGAGCTGTCCGGTCACGGGGTCGTCGCCATCGCCGACTACGCCGGTCGCCGATTCGACTACCAACGCGAGCACCCCACTTTCACCCGTCTGCTGTTCTGGGAAGGACTCGAACTCGAGGCACCTGTCGCGGAAGCATCGCGACAGAAGCACGCTCAGGCGATAGTCGCCAGCGCGCGGGAAGCTGTCCCCGAACTTTCCGAGAGCGACGCCCAGGAACTGCTCATCACCGTGATCACCCTCGTCGACGGCTGGGTAGCTCTCCAGACCGCAGACCGGCTGTTTTCGCCACCTCTTCCGCGTGGCCGCGACCGTGACTCGCGCCGACGCGATTTCATCGTGATGACGGTTGAGGCCGCCACGCGAGCCGCACTCACCCGAAGCCAGTCGGCCCGGACCCAACCCACCGCCGGCTCGCCGCGGATGGGTGATGCGGGTTCCGCATTGCGGTCCTCCCGAGCGGATCGAGCTGGCAAGGTCTAATCATGGCGTTCGGGTGGCGTTCGGTCACTGCAGAGTGGCCGCTGGTGATTCCACCGGTCTCCGTTGCGGTGTTGGGCGTGACCTGGGGCCGGAACATCGGCACGGTTCTGGCGCTCGTCGTGGCGGTGGTGCTTCGGTGCAGTGCTTGCCGCTGTTCATCACGCCGAGGTGGTTGCACACAAGGTCGGTGAGCCGTTCGGATCGCTGATTCTCGCTGTCGCCGTCACCGTCATCGAGGTCGGATTGATCGTGACGCTGATGATCTCGGGTGGCCCGGCGACGGCCTCGTTGGCCCGCGACACGGTATTCGCGGCTGTGATGCTCACCGTCAACGGAATCATGGGGTTGTCGCTGTTCGTAGGCGCACGAAGATACGGGGTTGCGCTGTTCAATGCGGAAGGTACGGGCGCGGCACTGGCGACCGTAGCGTCGCTGGCTACCCTGAGCCTGGTGCTGCCGACCTTCACGACAAGCCGGCCGGGCCCCGAATTCTCCTCGGCTCAGTTGATATTCGCGGCAGTGGCCTCGCTGGTTCTGTACGGGATGTTCGTCCTCACCCAAACCGGACCGCATCGACACTTCTTCCTGCCCGTCATCCCCGACGAACCTGTGGCCGTCGAGGACCGGAACGCGGCACCCCCGTCGGGCAGGGTGGCGGGCATGAGCCTCGCGCTGTTGGTGCTGGCGCTGTGCGCAGTCGTGGGATTGGCGAAGGTCGAGTCCCCCACGATCGAGGACGCAGTCGAGGATGCCGGATTGCCACAATCCATCGTCGGTGTGGTCATCGCGCTGCTCGTGCTTCTGCCGGAAACCCTCGCCGCGGTCCGGGCGGCGCAGAGAAACCGGATCCAGATCAGCTTGAATCTGGCCCTGGGATCGGCGATGGCCAGCATCGGGTTGACCATTCCGGCCATTGCGGTTGCCTCGATCTGGCTGGACGGACCACTTCTGCTCGGCCTCGGTCCCACCCAGGTGGTGCTGCTCGCCATCACCGTGGTGGTGGGCATGCTGACGGTGGTCCCGGGCCGTGCCACCCGCCTCCAAGGTGGCGTCCACCTGGTGCTGCTGGCTGCCTATGTGTTCCTCTCCGTCAACCCCTGACCGTCGCCCCGCGCGTCGCCGCTCGTGCAGACGTCACCAGCGAACCTCCCCGAGATGCGTTCGGGTAAGTTTCCGCGCATGGAAACCGCATCGTGGGTCGGCGCGGCGGCTGCGGTGCTGTTCGGTGCCACCACAGCCGCAGCCTGGCGGAAGGCAGCCCTCGCCGATCAGGCCAGGCGTGAGGCCGAAGTTGCGCTGGACGTGGCGCTCGAACAGGTCACCGCGTTGACCCGGATCGCCGAAGCCGCGCAGCGAGCATTCCCACAGCCGGAGCACGTCGAGTTCGAAGTCCAGCGCATCCGTGGCCCCGTCGACCGGTTCCGGCTCCGCAACGTCGGAACGGGTATCGCCACCGACGTGCGGTTCGTCGTCGATCCAGTCGAGGAGCAGAATCGCCGGATTCCCACGCCGCAATGGCTGCAGGAAGAACCAGTCACGTTGCTGCCGAAGGAGTGGGCCGACTTCGCCGCGAGCGCGTTGTCGCCCGTCAGCGGCTCGTGGCGAATCGTGTTTCCGGCGTTCGTCACCGTGATCTGCGACGAAGCCGGCGCTCCGCAACGGGTGGACCTGCCAACGGTTGTCGTTGCCGAGGACGGCGTGATCGGCTGACTCCGAGACCCGCACCTGGCGAGCAGCGGGGCCGTCAACGACTTTCCTGCCCCAGACGGTTCCCGACGCGATCGAACCATTCGAGTACCGCACGTTCGTACACGATCCCGAAGTCGAGCGTGGCCAGTGCAAATCGGTTGGAACCGTGGACCGCGGCGTCACGCTCGTACTCGGCGAGCTGACTTTCGTGCGCTGCGCGGTGCGAGTCCAGCATCGCGGCCAACCGCTCGGGCGGAAGGTGCGCACCGAACGCGACGGTGAGCAGCATCGGATACCGGATGTTCTCCGGCGCGGGGTCGCGCTCGATCCACTCCGCGAACGCCCGGCGACCGTCCTCGGTGAGCGTGTAGGGCTTGCGCTCTCGGGCGCCCCGTTCCCCCGCCTCGATCAACCCTCCACGCTCCATTGCGGCGAGCTCCCGATACACCTGGCTGGTCGTGATCGACCAGAACTTGCCGATTCGTTCCTGCGCGGTGACCACCAGGTCCCACCCGGTTTTCGATCCCTCGTGCAGGAACCCGAGGAGCGATGCCGCAGTGGCGTTGAGGGGACGTTCAGCCATGGCACGGTCCTTCGCGCAGTCGGGGGTTGACATTCCACTGTGGCATATCGATCATAGTGGTAGCGACATTCCACAGTGGAATGTCATCGCTGAGGAGGGTCCGATGCAGTACGCGGACAACATCCGGATATCCGATTCCGAACGCGAGCAGGTCGTCGGAGAACTCGGACGGCATCTCACCGAGGGGCGACTGACCATCGGCGAGTTCGACCAGCGGGTGGCACAGGTGTACCAGTCGACGACCCAGCAGCAGGCGCATCAGGTGTTGCGTGATCTTCCGTCGGCACCCCAGGCAGTTGCCCTCGCGCCGCCCAGGGCACCGACGGCCCACCCGTCGCGTCGTCGCATCCCGGGTCACCAGCGGATCGAGTGGCTCGCCTGGCTCGCCGCCGGAGGAATCAACATCGCGATCTGGGGCATCGTTTCGCTCGCTACCGGCGTGATGATCTACCCCTGGCCGATCTGGGTGATCGGCCCGTGGGGGTTGGTGCTGCTGGGCAGGACGGCGCTCGGCCGCGAGGGCGGGTGCAGCAGGATCACCGATGCGCTGCACGACGACCGGACGAAAGTCGCCGTGAGTCGCTGAATCTCCGCGGACGAATGGCATGTCGATGTGCCGGTTCGTCGATTCGTAGCGGCGACGATGTCGTCGGGCTCGACTCCGGCCGCGCGCAGCAGCAAGGCCACCGCGACCCCGGTACGGTCCTTGCGGCGAGCCGGGCACCGTGGTTCGGCGCATCGGCATCGGCCTCGGCATCGGCATCGGACAGCAGCGAGAACTGGTGCTCGGTGTCGAGAGGCCGTGACCAGGAAGAACGGTCATTGTCCCCGCCCGACGAGGGCCGCGAGGACCAGAAGATAGGTATACCCCCCGGTGATTCGGCCGATGCGCCATCTCCCCGTAGTGGGCGACGATGTGACCTGTCTCATACTCACGAACCGGGGTCGCCCGTTGGTCCGACGCCGCCACTGACGGAGGGTGCTCGCACCGATGAATGCAGAACCGATTACCTGCGGTGATTACGTCACGGCAACCTTCGCGCGTGATTTCGTCGCCGAGGGATTCGACCACGACGCCGTCGAACGCATCTACAGCGGTCTGTTCGACGAGTGGAGTCACGCCCTTGCTCAATCGGGTCTGTTCACCAACAGAACCGTCGCGGCCGCGCTCCACTCCTGGCAGGACGACCCACACTCGCTCCTCGACGCCCTGCTCGCGAACGCGGACGAGATGACCCTCAAGCGCTACGACCTCGTCTGGGAAGCTCTGGAGCGCTCCCACGTCGGTTCGGCCGAACCCCTCGCCGAATACGCATGACGCGGCCGCCCACGGCAGTGGCGCCGCGAAGTCCACCTGAGTCGTTCAACCCCACTTTCACAGACACCACCGACCACACCGACGAACGAGAACAATGAGCACCAACACGTACCCGACCATCGAAACCATCCGCATCGGGCAGTCCGGTCACGAATGCCGCTACTGCGGGCACGCCGTCGTCAAGGACGGCCCAGGCTACCGGCACACCACCACCGGCCAGTACCGCTGCGATCCTGCCAGTCGAGCAGTGAACGAAGCCCGGCTGTCCAACAGCTTGGTTCGGAGCTGAGCACGATGAACGTGCAAGCGATGCAGGTGAGCACGGCGCCCGAGGGGCTGGGCCGGTACCGCGACGCGGTCGATGCGCTGCACGCCTTCGACAATCCCGGCCACCGAACCGACCCTCGCACGGCGCTGCTGTTCGACAGCCTCACCGATGATCTGATCGAGGCAGCCCAGACTGCGGGAGCGGGCGACACGGTGTCACAGCGCGACATCGTCGCCGTGATCGACACCGCGATCTCCCGCCCGCGCCCCTCACTCTGAACCTTCTGCGGCACTCAAGTGCGATCGAAGCGGGCAGGCTAGGAGTGGGCAGTGACGGTCAACTCGATTCCACTTCCCCGCCTGATGGTGTTGTAGATCGGGCAGGACGACTCGAATCTCGCAGCCAGTGAGTCGGCCGTCGGCTGGTCCACCCCGTGAATCTCGATGCGCACTTCGGTGAAGTCGTAGCGAGTCGGGTCGGCCGTACCCCGCCGATGGGATGCGTGGACCTCGATGTGCTCGACGCGGATGTCGTCGGCCTCGGCGTTGGACTGGATGTTCGCCATTGCGCACGAAACGATCGCTGCCAGGAGCAGTTCACCGGCCTGGATTGCCTCGGCCGGGCCGAACCTCGAATCCGAGACGAGGTGGTTCTCGCGGGCATCGAGAATGAATCGTCCAGGCACCCCGGACACCGTGTGCCCGGACACTTCCGCGACGCCGGAACTCACAGTGCGGCCTCGGCGCCTCGACGCACCCGGTTGGCCCACTCCCCGCTCTGCACTCGGGGTAGTCCGAGGTTCTCGCGCAGATTGCTCCCCTCGTACTCCTTGCGGAACAGTCCTCGCTTCTGCAGCTCGGGAACCACGTGACGGGTGAAGTCCTCGAATCCTCCCGGCTGGTACGGAGCCTGCACCATGAACCCGTCGCAGGCCCCCTGCCCGAACCATTCCCCGAGTCCGTCGGCGACTTCTGTTGCAGTGCCGATGAATCCACCTTCGACGCGACCGCCGTAGCGCTTCCCGAGCTCGCGCAGCGTCAGCCCCTCCCGCTCGGTCATCTCCCTGACCTCCTGGTAGTGGCCTTCGACGCCGGGAACCTCGACGTCGGGGAGTCGCTCGTCGAGTGGGAACGTCGACAGGTCCACGTCCAAGTGGTACGCGAGTGTGGACAATCCACCGAGGGGCGGTACCAGGTCGAAGAGTTCTTCGAATGTCTGCTGCGCGATCGCCGTCGTGGCCCCGACGACGGGCGCGATGGACGGGAGGATCTTCACAGATTCGGGGTCGCGGCCGTGAGCGGCGGCCCGTTCCTTGATCTCCTTGTAGAAGTCCTGCGCGGATTCGAGGGAGGCGTGACTGCAGAAGATCACGTCGGACCACCGTGCGGCGAAGTCCTTTCCCTTCGCGGACGCGCCGGCCTGGATGACCACCGGGTAGCCCTGCGGAGGCCTGGGGACATTGAGCGGCCCCTGCACGGTGAACCAGTCACCCTTGTGACGGATCGGGTGTACTCGATCCGGATCGGCGAACAGCGGCTGTTCGGTATCGAGGACGAGAGCGTCGTCCTCCCAGCTGTCCCAGAGCTTCCCTGCGACCTCGAGGAATTCGTCGGCCCGCTCGTATCGCTGGTCACGGGGAAACTGTTCGTCCCGGTTGAAGTTCCGCGCTTCCGACTCCTGGAAGGAGGTCACCACGTTCCAGGCGGCACGTCCCTCGGTCAGGTGGTCCAGGGTGGCGAAGGACCGCGCGACGGTGAACGGTTGCGCGTACGTGGTGGAGACCGTGGCTGCGAGACCGAGATGCGACGTGACCGCACCCATCGATGACAGCACGTGAAGTGGGTCGAGTCGCATCGAGCCGAGTGCACCGTTGCGTAGCTGGGAATCGGGGCTGCCACCGAAGCGGTCGGGCACCGAGAGGATATCGGCGAAGAACACGAGATCGAAACGTGCGTCTTCGAGCGTGCGCGCGATGTTCTGGTAGTAGCCGGCGCTGAGCCAGCCGGGAACCGATCCCGGGTACCGCCAGCCGCCGGGCCGACCGGGGCCCGCGGTGACGAAGGCGGCCAGATGCATACGAGAGGGAGACATGTGCGGTGATACCTACTTCGCGAGAGCCTGAGCGATAACCGACTTGATCGAGTCGAAACGCGAATCCTGCAACCAGGTTGTCACGTCGACTCGGTCCGGGTACACGCCGAGGTCGTGGAAGTTGTCCGCGAGATCCTGGGTTCCGTTGATCGCCGCCGCATCGACCGCAGTGAATTCGCCTGCACCGGAATAGGACAGACGTCTCGCCTTCACCAGGTCGAGATACACCTGCTCCTCGAGATCACTGTTCCCGAAACCACCCAGTTCGGCGAACGCGGAGACCGCCACCTCGGGGTTGCCGTCGATCCAGCGCTGCGCATCGCGCACGTTCCGGACGAGTGTGGCGGCGGCATCCGGGTGGTTGAATGCGAAGTCCTCACTCGCGACGAAGAAGGCGTAGTCGTACGTCTTCACGTCGGGAAGAGCGACCGCATTGTGTTTCCGCTTGGCCAACTCGATGGTGGGCTGCCAACTGATCCACGCGTCGACCTTGCCCTCCGCGAAGGCGGCCTCCGCGTCTGCGGCAGGAAGATTGACGTACTCGATGTCTTCGAGCGTGAGGCCGACCGATTCCAGATACTTCACCAAGCTGTACGTGCCGGTGGTGCCGCGATGATCCGCGACTTTGCGCCCTCGCAGATCTGCACCCGACGTGATGTCCGATCCCTGCGGCACCAGGATGTCGACCTCGTTGGCGGGAAGTGGATAGGCAACCAGCGGAACGATCGGCACACCACCGCCGATGGCGTAGATCACCGCGGTGGCAGTGGCGAAGGAGAAGTCGACACTTCCCGATTTGACGGCCTCCATCACTGGCAGCGAAGCCGGGAAACCCGACGGCCACTGCACGGGGACGCCCAGATCCTTGGCGAGGTCGAATCCGCCCAGGTTGTTGCGCAGGATCGTGCCGGGCTCGGCCTTTCCGTCGCCGATCAATGCGTATCGCACCTCGGTCAGCGGACCGCCCGCTGCGCCGGATGCCGATGCACCGCAGCCGGTCAGCGAGAGGGCCGACAAGCCCAGGACTCCGGCGCCGGAGGCCCTGAGGAATCCTCGCCGATCGAGGGCACGGAGTTGTGAAGTGACGCGGGGTGACATGAGGGTGAGGGCCTTTCCAATGGGACCAGGGAAGTGGGACTCGGGAAGTGGGGCTAGAGAGACGAGAGGGCGTTGTCTGCCTGGAGGAGTCCGTCGAGCAACTCCTCCTTCCAGGCCGCGAGTTGGGCGTCCCCGCGGTGTCGTGGTCGGGCGTGCGGGATCCTCAGATCGCGGGTGATGCCCTGGTCGGTGAGGAGCAGCACGCGATCGGAGAGCACGAGCGCCTCTTCCACGTCGTGGGTCACCAAGAGAACCGTCCGCGGCTGCTCGGCGAGGACGCGTTCGAGAAGTTGCTGCATCGCCACGCGGGTGATCGCGTCCAGGGCGCCGAACGGCTCGTCGAGCAAGAGGACGTCAGGCTGATGCAGCAACGCCCGTGCCAGCGCAACGCGTTGACGCTGCCCTCCGGAAAGCTCTGACGGCCAATCTTTTTCACGCCCGGCCAGGCCTACATCGTACAGCAGCTCGAGTGCGCGCTCGCGTTGGTGCCGAGTTCCGAGCTGCACGTTGTCCAGGACGTTGCGCCACGGAAGCAGACGGTCCTCCTGGAACATCATCCGCGACATGGTTCCGCCCGAGGTACCGCCGGTGGATTCGACGACGCCGTGCGTCGGTTGTTCGAGCCCGGCGATGATTCGCAGAAGCGTGGATTTGCCGACCCCGCTGGGGCCGAGGAACGAGACGAACTCACCGGGCTCGACGGTCAGGTCGATGTCGTGGAGAACCGTCGTGTCACGGTATCGGTGCCCGATGCCGACCAGATCGAGGCCGACGAGGTTGGTGGCAGGCATCAGCGATTTCCTCCCTGGTAGTGGGGATTCCAGCGCAGGACACGGGCTTCGATCAGCCGGGTGATCTGATCGGCGAGCAGGCCGGCGACGGCGTACAGCAGGATCGCGAGGACGATGCGGTCGTTGCGCAGCATGTCCCGGCCGTTCTGGGCGAGGAAGCCGATGCCCTCACTGGTTGCAATCGTCTCGGCGATCACCAGCGTCAACCAGGCGACGCCGAGTGCGTAGCGGATGCCGGTGAGAATCATCGGCATGGCTCCGGGAACGATGATGTCGCGAATTCGGGCGCCTCGACCCAGCCCGTAGGATTCGCCGAGTTGAACGAGTTTGGGATCGACGGTGCGGATTCCCGCGACCGTGTTGAGGTACACCGGAAAGATCACCCCCAGCGTGACGAGCACGACCTTCGGGAGTTCACCGATACCGAACGCCGCGATCAGAAGCGGGACCAGGGCGAGGTGCGGAAGCGCACGCAACATCTGCAGGGTGCGGTCCACCAGCCCCTCGGCGATTCTCGATAGTCCGACGACGAAGCCGAGTACGAGTCCGATCGAGGCTCCGAGGGTGAACCCGATCAGGATTCGGCGCAGGCTGACCGTCAGGTGTCTCTGCAACTCACCGGCGGTCCACAACTGCTCTGCCGTGGCCAGGACCTTGCTGGGCGGAGGCAGGACGGAGGGTGAGATCGCCCCGGCCGAGGACGCCCACTGCCAGCCGAGGATCACGAGGACGGGCACCACCCACGGCAGCAATACCGACGGTTGAAGTCGCCGGCGCGTGACGGCACGTTGCGGCCGACGGCGATCCTCCCCCGTCGGTTCTGCCCGGGTGGGGCGCGGTGCGGCAAGTTGCGTCTCAGTCATTCCCGACGACGTCCGATCCGGCGGATGCTGATTCTCGGCTGCGAACTCGCCGCGCTGAGTGGATATTCATGGCTTCTCCTTGTCCTGACGCGGAGGAGCTTACGAATGACTGCACATCTCTGTCTGCATCTGTATACACATGGATTCAAACCCTTTACTTCGGTTGCTCGCCTCTGGTAAGGCTTGCTCCGTGGCATGGCGTTCGTGCCCGGACAGGGGAGCTCGGTGGAGAGAGAATCATCGGCGTACAAGCAGCTGCGTGAGCGCATCACCGGCGGCGCCGACCGGCCCGGGACGATGTTGATCCCGGCGACCATCGGCGCGGAGTTGGGACTGTCCCGTACCCCGGTGCGGGAAGCGTTGCAGCGGCTCGAATACGAGGGCCTGGTGGTCCAGGCGCCGCGAGGGTACCGGGTGCGCGAGCGCACACCCGAGGAGGTGCTCGAGATCTGCGAGGCACGGATCGCGCTCGAGTCCGCGATCGCCTACTCCGCCGCGACCCGCCACACCGAATTGGACCTGGCGCGGTTGAGCCGGTTGTTCGAGCAGGCAATCGAATCACCCGATCCCGCGACGAGCCTGGCGCTGCACAACGAGTGGCACACCGCGCTGCGCAGCGCGGCCCACAATCAGACCATCGCACAGCTGATGGACCGGCTCGACGCTCAGTTGCGGGTCTACGACGCGGAGGAAGCCCAGGCCTCGTCCAATCTGCAGCAGATCGAAACGGAACACCGCGAGATCCTGACCGCCGTGCAGAGCGGCGACGCCGAGAAGGCGCGGATCCTGATGATCGCGCACCAGGCGCGGACCCGCGATCTGCGTATCGCAGCAATGGCCCGACGGTAGATCGCCGCATCATCACAGAGCCGGGCGTTGCCTCACGGTCTACTACCATGCTTCGCAGATGGGATGCGCGGTCAGGGCGCCCGGTGAGACGAAGGATCGGCAATGACGAACGACCGCGGTGAGGACCCGAAATCTCGACCGTCCCCGGGAATGCGGCGGCGCCTGCCCTGGCTGCTGCTCGCCGCCGTGGTGGTCGTCGTGGGAGCGGTCGCCGTCGTCGCCTACGTGCTGACCTCCGGAGCCGATGATGGCCGCGAAGCCCGCGACTTCTCGCCGAGCGCGGACAATCCCGACCCGTCACTGGGAATCGAAGGGATCGTCACCGTCGACTATCCGCCCGCCGACCATGTGCAGGCACTGCAGCGAGTGGCCTACGACCAGAGTCCCCCGTTCGGCGGTGCCCACGACCAGTACTGGGCAACCTGCACCGGCATTGTCTATCCCGAAGCGATCCGTAGCGAGAACGCCGTGCACTCCCTCGAACACGGCGCCGTGTGGGTGACCTACGACCCGGACCGGCTGGACGACGACGACATCGCAGCTCTGGCAGCGAACGTCGAGGGCGAACCGTACACCCTGATGTCGCCGTACCCCGGTCTCGACTCGGCGGTGTCCCTGCAGTCGTGGGGTCACCAACTGAAACTCGACGACGTAACCGATCCGCGGATCTCCGATTTCCTCACGGCCTTGCGACAGAACCCGAACACCTACCCGGAACCGGGGGCAACCTGCTCGACGGTGCGGGGCGGATTCGATCCGGCCGACCCGCCGCCATTCGATCCTTCCGCACCGGGTCCGGACGCCGTTCCGGTCGACGGCAAGTAACCGCGTCGGCGGACATTTCCGCATCACGTCGGACGAGATCGGGTTCCTGCGGTCGAAGCCGAAATTCACCTACCGAAAGTGTGCCGGGTTTGTCGATATCGCGATCGCCGATTCGACGAATAAGTAGGAGCACATGAGGAGGTGAGAGCGATGTTGGCGGCACATCTGTTGTCCGGACTGACCAGCGAAGAGGTCGATCTGATCGTGGCGGAGGAACTGCATCTGCTCGACGCCGTCGCATGAGGTCCGTCGATGCCGTGTCGAACACCGGCAGGTGACGAACGGGCGCTGCTAGCCGGTCGGGTCCGATCCGGGAGGATCTGCGTCGAGCGTGGCGGTGATCCGCGCTCCGATCGAACGGTAATCGAGGTCGGTCACGAATCGATGCGCCGGCCCCCGTACCGGACTGACGCCCCACACGGCGGCCCGGCCGTCCTCGTCGTGATACACCCGAGGTTGGGCGTCGGTGGCGGACAGCATAACCGTGGGGTCGAGCATCACGGCGGCCGCGACGGAATCGTGCGCGGTGTAGATCGGGTCCTCGGAGCGATATGTGCCGGTGCAGTACCGGTGATAGTCCTCGGTGATGTCGCGGACGAAGGTCGCCGTCTTTCCCACCGCGGAACGAGCGACGAGATCGGCCCAGGCCAATCGGAGCCGGCCGGTGACACTCATTCCCACCCACGTAATCTGCCCCGGCGCTGCAGCAACCACCCTGGCCGCGACTGGATCGTGGTTGGTATTGGTGTCACCTTTCTCGAGGAATTGTGGTTGTTCCGCGGCCTCGACCTCTCTGCGGGAGACGGGTCCCATTCCGCCCATGATGGTGACCGAACGGAAGCGGGTCAGGATCCGTGGGTCGCGTGTGACGGCGGCGGCGATGTTGGCCAGCGGACCCAGGCACAGCAGGTCCACCGCACCGGGCCGGTCCTGCGCGACGCGGAGCAGTTGATCGACGGCGGACTCGGGCGCCGGGCCCACGCCCGGTGGCGGCCGATATCCGCGATCCCCGAGTCCGTCGAGTCCGTGTGGGGAGCTGGTGGCAGGTGGTGGCCCGGGGCGTGATTGTCCGACGCACACCGGAACGTCGCGCATGCCGGCGACGGACAGAACGGTGAGGGCGTTCCGCGCGGCCTGCCGTTCGGTGCAGTTCCCGAACACGGTTCCGACACCGACGATTTCGGCTCCGGCGTGCTGTGCAATGGTGAGTAGCGCAAGAGCGTCGTCGACGCCGGCGTCGGTGTCGACGAGTACGTAGCGGTCGGTCACTGCCGGTCCTGTCCCCCGTGATCCCTGATCGAATCGACTCGATCACCCTCGCGCGCAGTGTAACTGGACCGGTTCCCGGTCGTTCCGCCGGTCAATAGCTGAAGGTCACCGCCCCTTCGTCGCCGATCCACTTCCACATCGGCACCGTCCCGGCGAGTTCGGCATTGGATACCAGCGCGTCCTTGTCGAGGTGCTTGGCCTCGAAGCAGATCGGACACACCATGTAGATGCCGCCCGCGGTCGCGAACCGCGCCGCCAGATCGGGAAGCGGCGGACAACCTTCGCAGGCCACGCCCTGAATCGTGCCGTCGAGCGCCAGCCGTACCGCTTCTTTCGTGAGAAACATCAGCGTCTCGCGCTGTTGTTCTGCCGCGCCGACCGCGACCAGAAACGCAACCGTCACCTTCTCGGCGTCCTCGAGACCGGTGGTGAGACTGACCACTGCTTTATTGCTCATGGATTCGAGTCTTCGCCGCGCGAGGACTGCCGACAAGGGGGCTCATCGAGTCACCGGATTCGCACCTCGAGATCGGTGGCGGTTTTTTGTTTCGACCGCACCCACAACGGATTCGAGCCTAACCTGAAAAGGTGTTCGAACAGCGTCCGTTTCAGCAGATTTCGATGCCGTTGCGCCTCGCAGTCCGTCACGATCGCTCCACCAGGGCATCCGCCGCCGAACGTATCGGAATTCACCCGCGGATGTTGACTCGGATGGGAGCGGAGCCGCGTCAGCAGGCTCGCGTGAGCCACGGGGGAACGACCGCACTGTTCACTTTGCTCCCGGATACCGATGTGGACGAGATCGACACCATCCGGATAACAGCGGGGGGCTGTCGTCGACTCGGCGCGGCGCCGGGACAGACGGTGACACTCGACCGACGGTGCACCGCCTCCGCGATGACCGAGGAAGAGGCCGAAATGGGGGGTGAGTTCATCGAGCGGCTCGAAGACGACGGGCGACATCACCGTCTCGTGGTCCTGGCACCGCACGGTGGCGCCATCGAAACCCGAACGGATCAGCAAGCTGAACAGGTCGTCGCTTCGCTCGGATCACGCGATTCGACACTGTGGGTGTGTAAAGGGTGGCGACCGGTAGGCAATGCCTATCGTGCATGGCACATTTCCTCGACTGATCTCAGCGTGCACAGCTTTCCGCTTCTACGCTCCCTGTCGGCGAGACGATTCCGGTGGGCGCTGTCGTTTCACGGCTACCGAGGAAACGACGTCCTCATCGGCGGCCGCGCTCCCGCGCGGCTCAAGTCGGACGTCCGGAACGCGATCGCGAAGGCACTCGACGGAAGCGGTATCTGTGTTCGCGTAGCCGAACGCGGAGAACGACATAGTGGTGAATCCGCATCCAACCTGGTCAACCGCCTGACCATCGACGCTGCCGGCGGAATCCAAATCGAACAATCACGAGCCGCGCGGACACTGCACGGTCCGGCGATCGCTGCAGCGGTCAGCGAGGTCTACGACACCTGGATCGCCGCCGACAATCTTCGGTGAGACTTCACGGGCCCGCGGGAGCCCAGCACGGCCCGTCCGGGGGCGGGGTGTGCTGGTAACCGGGATAGCACGGCAGCACCTGCGGGGCTGGGGCGGGCGCTGGTGCCGGGGCAGGCACGGGTGCCGGGGCATTCGCCGGTGGCGAGCCGGGTGGGAGGCACGGGCCGTCCGGGGGCGGGGTGTGCTCGTAACCGGGATAGCACGGCAGCACCTGCGGAGCGGATGCTCCCGGAGGGGGTGCGGGTGCCGGCACTACCGGTGGTGATTGCGGCGCCGGAGTCGGTATGGCTTCCTCCTGAATGGGAGCCTCCGCAACCGGTGTTTCCGTCGGTGGTGGTGCTTGGACCGGCGGCTCCTGTTCGGCAGCGGTCGGGTTCGCCATGGCGGACGGTGACGACGACGGCGATGCCGGCCTTGCCGCGCTCGACGACGGCGTAGGCACGGCGACGTGAGGCGATGACGTTCCCGATCCGATGATCACGCCCCCGACAATCGCGACAGCGACGATCGCGGCGAGCGCAAGTCCGGCGACGATCAGGCGGCGGTTCCGGTCGATCGGAGGGGTCGCAGGAGCGGGCTCGACGGCAGGCTGTTGCGGTGGCGCCGCGACACGAGCGGCGGCGGCGAGTTCGCCCACCGACCGATAGCGCCGCGCGGGGTCAGCCGCCGTTCCGCGTGCGATCACGGCAGCCATGCCGACCGGTGGCGTCGGGATCGCCGAGGTCGGGAACACCTCCCCGGTGAGGCACTCGTACAACACGCAGGTCAGACCGTAGACGCCCGACGCGGCCCCGAGAATCGTGGGGAGCCCGACGTCCGTGAGCTGGACCAGTCCCCCGTCCTGCACGACGACGTTCGCCGACGACACTTCCTGCTCGACCAGCCCGGCCACGCGCACGGCCTCCAGCGCCGACGCCAGTTGCTCGACAACGCCGACCGCGCGCGATACCTCCATCGGTCCGGTGGACTGAAGGATCGTCCGCAAGTTCGTGCCCTGGGTGACCGGCGTTGCGAGAAAGAGCCGGTTTCCGACCTGCCCGAAGTCGTGGATCGGCACTATGTGCGGGTTCCGGATCTGCGCCGCGATCCCGGCTTCCCGTTCGAACCGATCGCAGTATTCGTCGTCCTCGGTAGCATCCGGCGGCAGCACCCGCACCACGACCTGCCGGAACATGACGGTGTCGAACGCCGCCCAGACCTCGCCGCTCACATCCACCGTCAGCGAACGGTCCAGCCGGTATCTGCCGAATAGCGCTCCAACTTGCATTGCCACTCTCCGCCGATCGAAATTACCGCGTCTGCGGGTCCGTGCACCCGAAATTCTAGGCGGTGGGGGCCATAGGTTCTCGTTGGAGCCCGGTAGTGTGCTCGTATGCGCAGAACGCACCTAGGCTAGTCCCGGTCCGGGACCGCCCCGACTCAGGAGAAACCTGATGCGTACTGCATTCTGCAATGCCCTCTATTCCGTGTTCGATCACCGGATCTGTTGTGGGCGGATTCCCGAATGGACCGCACACGTCGGTCAGCCGTGGGATACCTACGACGTCGCACCGTGGAATCTGTACAACGTGATCTGGCGGATCCAGCACTGGATTCGCGGCGGCGTCGACGCTGATCGGTAACCTGATTCCGCTCTTCGGCGGCGCCCGATTTCGACTCGGGCGCCGCGGAAGGTACCCCGCCGGTCTTTAGTTCGCGTGGTTCGCGCGGGCGACGAGAACGTCGTCGCCTACATCGATGCGGGTGCCGAAGTCGCGGCTGATCCCGTCGAGAACCCGCCGCAGCCATTCGGTGTCACGTCTCGACGCGCGGTGCAGTTGCATCTGCCGAGACCTCATCGGCACCATTCGTAGCTCGAGCAGTTCGTGCGTGCGCGCGTCGAGCGTCACCAGATAGAGCAGCCGCAGATCGTCGCGGAAGCGTTCGTGTCCCCCGATGCCCTCGTAGTCGTTGATCAGGTCGCCGCAGCCGTACAAGATCGGGTGGCCGCGGTAGATCTCGACCGGCCGCGGGTGGTGAGACGAGTGCCCGAAGACAACATCGACACCACCGTCGACGAGCCGATGCGCGAATTCGACATGCGCGTCCGGCACGTCGTATCCCCAGTTCGAACCCCAGTGCAGAGAGACCGCCACCACGTCCGTGTTCCTCCGTATCAGCCGCGTCCGGTCGAGGACATTGTCTGCCTCGGCGGGCGTGGGTTCCGGAAGGTACGCGACACCCGGCCGACCCCGGCGTGCCGCCCCGTGCGACGAGACCCCACTCGACGGCAGTGCTGCGGCCCAGATCAGCAGCCGACGACCCCGTCCGGTCTCCACGACCACGGGACACCACGCCTGTGCCACGGTGCGCCCCGCTCCGACGGTCCGCACGCCGTTGCGCGCCAGCACGTCGAGGGTCTCCACGAGACCATCGGCACCGAAGTCGAGTAGGTGATTGTTCGCCAGTACGCAGACGTCGATCCGCGCAGCGGTGAGCACCCCCAGGTTCGACGGATGCATTCTGTAGTTGATTCCCTTGGACGCGAATCGAGCACACGTGGTGACGGTCGTTTCGAGATTGACGACGCGGGCCTCGGGCTCCGCAGCGTCGAGGATCGGCAACGCCTCACCCCACGGCCACCCGAACCCGACGGGGCCGGGGATCGGACCATTTCGCTTCTCCGCCAACGCGACGTACCCGCGGGCATCGCGGACGCAACGCTCCCTCAACTCCGGGTCGCCGGGAAAGGGGAGGATCTGGTCGACGCCCCTACCGGTCATCACGTCGCCGGCGAGGAACATCCTGATGGTGTCGGACATCGAAATCCTCAGCGACAGCACGAGTACCGGGACCATACTCGGAGACCGACATCACGGCCCGGAGTATGCACCCGCCGCTCGCACTGTCATCGAGTACGAGCGTCTGCTCGGTCGAGCTGAGAGACCCGTTGCGGGCTCAGCTCGAGGATGACACCGATATCACGCACCGACAGCCCCGATCGGCGCAGATGCGCCACCGCGGCCCGCGAGGCCCGCGCTGCACATTCCTGCGCGTGAGCGGCGGACTCGACCTGCAACTGGGCCGCTCGGGCCTCCATGAGCGCCGCCGAATCCCCGATCTCGTAGTCGAGGACCACCTCGACGTCCTCGGCCGGCACATCCTCGACCAGATGCACAGCATCCGCCACCATGGCAGAAACCTGATCGAGCCGCCGCGCCTGGGTGAGAGCCGCCTCGACTCCCGGGACCTCCACCACCCACCAGCCGCCACAACGGGTGGCCTTCGCCGTCACCTTCATCACGAACCACTTCCTACCCGGCCCGCATCCTGCGAACCTCGCCCCTCCAACGACAAGTCTAGTCCCCCTCTACTGAGCACAACTACACGGACAGAAGACATTCAGCGTGCGTGACCGGTGGATGATCGACCCGTCGACGCCGGCACTCTCACCAGAAATCCAGTGCCTGTGCAGTCGCGGTGGACTCCGCATGGGTGGGCCGTAACGCACCGCCGATGGCGTAGGCGGTGTGACCGACCGTTGCAACCGACATCCCGTGAGCTCCCGTGGGCATGGGCGGTAATGATGACCAGGTTCCCGAGTCGACGTCGTAGGCCTCGACGGTCGACAGCACCTTGGTCGGCTGTTCACCACCGACCGCGACGATGCGGCCGTCGATGAACGCCGCACCGAGCCCACCGCGAGGAGTGGGCATGGCGGGCAACGTCGTCCACGTTGCCGCGGCGGGATCGAACCGTTCGACCGCGGCGGTGTTCTGGTCCGACGCCAGATCCCGCCCACCGATCGCATAGAAGTACGTACCATCCGACACCCCGGCCAGATGCTCCCGTGGAGTCGGGATGTCCGAGACGGTCGTCCACTTCGTTCCGTCGAACACCTCGGTCGTCGCCACCAATGCGCCGTCCGCCTGTCCCCCGGCGACCACGATCTTGTCGCCGACCACGGCCGCGGCCCCCGCCGCCCGCGGCTCGTTCATCGGCGCCAAATCCATCCACTTGCCGTTCCGCAGCGCGAGCACCCGGTCCGACGTGATCCCGGTGAGGTTCGGACCTTCCGGCACCCAGCCTCCGAGGACCACCAACTCGCCCCCGTACTCGACGGCCATCGCGTGATTGAGGGGAACCGGAAGGTCGGGGCCCGCCTTCCAGGTGTCGATGGCGGGGTCGTTCCCCTCGACCTTCGGGGTCGACCCCGCATTGTCGAGTCCGCCGAGCACCCAGATCGTGCCGTCCGCGACGGCCGTCGCCGTCTGCTGACGGGCGATCGGCGCATCCTCCAGCGGACGCCACGCCGGCGCCCACTGGGTCTTGCGTGGCGCGAGCTGGAGGGCCTCGGACACAGCAGTGGATTCGGCGTGTGTCGGTTTGATACCGCCGCCGACGGCATACACCGTGTTGCCGACCGCGCCGACCGCCATCCCGTGCCGCGGTGTGCGCAGAGCTGGCAGTTGCGACCACGTTCCCGCGACCACGTCGTAGGCCTCCACGGTCGACAGCACCCGAGTCGGTTCTTCACCACCGACCGCGACGATGCGGCCGTCGATGAACGCCGCACCGAGCCCACCGCGAGGAGTGGGCATGGCGGGCAACGTCGTCCACGTTCCCGCGGCAGGATCGAACCGTTCGACCGCGGCGGTGTTCTGGTCCGACGCCAGATCCCGCCCACCGATCGCATAGAAGTACGTACCATCCGACACCCCGGCCAGGTGCTCGCGTGGTGTGGGGACAGGCGCGACGGTCGTCCACTTCGTGCCGTCGAACACCTCGGTCGTCGCCACCAGTTGACCGTTCGCCTGTCCGCCCGCGACCACGATCTTGTCGCCGACCACGGCCGCGGCCCCAGCTGCCCGCGGTGCGTTCAGCGGCGGCAGGTCCACCCACCGGCCGTCGCGCATGGCCATCACCCGATCGGAATCGACAGCGGTCAGGTTCTGACCTTCCGCTTTCCAACCGCCGATCAGCACGGGTTCGTCGTTGTAGGTGACAGCCATCGCATGATTGAGCGGGACCGGAAGGTCGGGGCCGGCCTTCCAGGTGTCGATGGCCGGGTCATAGCCCTCCTGCTGGGCGGAGACGCCGTTCTCGTCCAACCCTCCGAAGACCCAGATCGTCCCGTCCGCGACGGTCGTTGCCGTCTGCTGGCGGGCAACACGGGCATCCTCGACCGGTCGCCACGCCGCGGTCGGGTCGACGGCAGGAGAAGCGCCGGCGTCCTGCACGGTAGGTCGTGCGGTGCCTGGGCCGGTGGTTTCTCGAAGCACGAGGTACCCGCCGCCGGCCAGCACCAGCGCGACGACCAGTGCCAGGACGGTCAGGACCGCGCGCCGACCTGTGCGGGACTCTCCGATGCTGCCCGATTCTCCGGTCGGTGGCCAGGGCGGCGGGCCATTCGGCGGCCAGAACGGCGGTCCCGACGGATGGGAATCCGGCTGGAGCTGCTGGGTCGGTTCGCCCCACGGACGCTGACCGCTGTCCGAACCTTCGTAGCGGATTCGACGGTATCCATCGGCACCGGAATCCGACGGGTGCTCCTCAGTCGTCTGCGCGGCCTCCAGGGGTGCCAGCGCCATCGCGTCCGAACGCAGACCGATGTGTCGCTGAGCGGCTTGGAGTTCGTGTCCGAACTCCTCGGCGGACCCCGGCCGAGCAGCGGGATTCGTCGCCATTGCCCTCTCGATCACGGCGCACACGCCGTCCGGGATGCCCTGGGCGCGCAGGTCCGGCACCGGTTGGCTGCTGATCCTCACGAATTGCGCAACGAGTTCCTCCCCGGTCTTCCGCTCGAACGCCGCCCTCCCCGCGATCAGTGAAAAGATCGTCGCGCCCAGTCCGTAGACGTCGGACCTCGCGGTCGGCGATTCCCCGTTCAGCACCTCCGGCGCGGTGAATGCCAGTGACCCGGTAAACCCGCCGGTGGCCGTTTCGTACCCGCCGGCGATGTGCGCGATGCCGAAATCGGTGAGCTGCGGCTCGCCGTAGGCGGTGAGCAGGATGTTCGCGGGTTTGATGTCGCGATGCAGCGTACCGGTGCGGTGCGCCGTCTCCAGGGCTCCCGCCAGCTTCACCCCGATGCTGATCGCCTCCGGCCAGGGCAGCGGACCTTCCCGGCGTATCTGGACCGCCAGTGAATCGCGGGGGTGATAGTGCATGACGATGTACGGGCGACCGGCGTCGGTCACGCCAACCTGCAGTATGTTGACGATGTTCGGGTGACCGGAGAGCCCACCCATCGCGTACCCCTCCCGCAGGAAGCGTTCGCGGTTCTCGGGGTCCAGGTCCGAGGTCAGCACCTTGATCGCGACGATTCGCCCCAGTGAACGCTGCAGGCAGCGGTACACGACACCGAACCCGCCCCGGCCGACTTCCTCGGCACCTGCGAACCCGGCAGCGTCCAACTCGGCCACGATCCCGTGGCCGACTGCACGGACCGCCGCCGCCTGGGTCGCATCTGGGTCGAAATCGGCCATCGGGCGCCTCAATTCCGTCCGACGTCCACGACGTCGCGGCGACGCCCGCCGAGCCGGGCAGGCTTCGTGCCGACGTGCACACTCGTGTTCATCGCTTTCACCTCTGATGCAGGTCGACCAGACACGCCGATGCGTTCACGAGCAGTCGACGACGCGAATATCTTTCTGTCACAAGGGCGAAGCGGAGTCTTTTCGTCGTAGGTCGACGGGATCCGCCCTGTCCAGAAAGTATTCGACGGGCCGGGATCCGCGTCAAGATGACAATTTCCCCTCCCTAGGGTGCCTATCGGCGGCCGCGACTTCCTGCCACGTCGGCCGCTGTGCACCGATCGGGCTCTGCTGCCGTCCTAGAAGGTGCCGTCGTAGAGCGCGTAGCCGCCCGGCCCCGCAGCTTTCGCCCGATACGTCGCCGAGTCCGCCCGGCGGACGAGTTCTTCGCGGGTGCACTCCGGATCGGACAGTGCGACACCGATACTGGCACTGATCGGCCAGTCGAGAGATTCGGCCCGGTTCAGGTCGGCGAGGCTTCCCGTGATCCGGGCGGCAATTGCCCCCGCCTCCGGTGCACCTGCGACGTCCTCACACACCACCACGAATTCGTCACCGCCGAGGCGGGCAACGGTGTCGCCCGGGCGCACCGCCGACTATGCCTGGCGAGAACGATCAGTGTGTCGTCGCCGGCATGGCCGAGGCGCTCGTTGACGACCTGCACCAACGCGGCTTCGGCCTCGATGCGGCGGATGGCGGCGGCATACCCGGGTTGCGAACCCCTTCCCGGGGCGAACGTCGTCGGCGAGGGCTCGGGTCCCCGATAGGCCAGCACGGCGAGTTCGCCGCCTTCTGACCCGTCCCACACCGCCTGTGACCCCATCCACGATAAGCGGCGTCGACAACACCGCGGCGCTGCGGGCGTGGCACGTTGATTCCGCCTCGATGGAGGTGCACGATCGTGGGCATGCGCAGAGTGCGTTGGCCGGCATTCGCGCCGCCGGCAGCCAGTGGGACCGCAGTGCACGGTCCCACCATTCTCGCGTCCAAAACGCACATCACCCTCGACTTGCTGGGAATCATCGCTTTCTCGTCCGGAATCCATGTCCGGCTCGCGCTGACCGCGACCGGGCGCGCCGCCGAACGTGCGCATCACGAGACACGAACGCTGTCCGATCCGACCGATCCCGACACCCAGTGGTCGTATTTGTCGGTGCTACTGCAGCTGGGTTCCGTGGCGGGCGAAGCCGACCCCTACCTTCCGCGCTCCGGCTCGCCGCTGAAGTGGGGTGGGGTGCCTGCGTACCGCACGGAGCCGAATTATTGGCTCGGAACGTGTACACGCCCGCACGACATCATGATCTCGGCGGGGTGGCCGGAGATCGGTCTCGGTCCGACCTGTGTCACGGCCCTCCTCGAACCCAGCCCGTCCGCTGTCACATCCGATTGATCCGAAAGGTTCGGTCCTCTCCCTTTCCGCAGTGGTTGCGGCTAGCGTCGCAACGACGTGCCCCGACATGGAGGTTCACGACGCGTTTGTCCACGAGAAACCAGCTCGCCGGAACGATCACCGGGGTCACTCTCGGCAGTGTGATGGCCACGGTGAAAGTGAAGCTCGACGGAGGCGAGCAGATCGTCACCGCATCCATCACGAAGGAGGCGGTCGAGGAACTCGGCCTGAAGGCGGGGGTGGGTGCGACGGTGCTCGTGAAATCCACCGAGGTGATGCTCGGCGTCGAGTAGCCCGAATCCCGGCCTCGGCGACCCGCGATCTGCTAGTGCGCCGAGGTGGTGAGGGAATCGGGTGCTGTCACGATCTCGAACGGCATTTCGATGTGCGCAACCGTTCCGGATCGAGGTCCGGGGTGGACGGAGAAGCTGCCTCCCGCCGCGACGACACGGAGTTCGTGCGATGTCAATCCGATGTGGCCTCTGCTGAGGCTGCGGTCGATCGCCTCTCGGGAGATGCCGCACCCGTCGTCGGTGACATCGAGGACGGCATGCTCACCCCACCGCGCCAGCTCGACCCGAACGGTACCGGCTTGCGCGTGTTTGACCACGTTGCTGAGCAATTCGCGTGCCGCGCTGAACAGCACATCATCAGCCGACGTGCGAAGGTCGTCGACCCATTCCGAGGTCAGGAGCTGAACCTCGAAACCGCCACGTGCCTGGGCCGAGCGGGTGAGATCGCCGAGGGCGCGAGCGAGACCGACGCGATCGAGCACAGTGGGATGCAGCTCGGAGACGGTCGCCCTGAGCAGGGTTGCGGATTCGGTGAGTGCGTGGGTGATGCGACCGACCGCCTCGGGGTCGGCACTGCCGGTGAGGTCGTCGAGGTCCATCTTCGCGGCCAGGACGAATTGGAGCGCCCCGTCGTGGAGTTGCTCTGACAACGCACGTCGTTCGCGTTGTTCGAGACCCATCAACTCCGCGAGCAGGGCGGTACGGTCGCGCACCAGGTGACCGATCGTCAGCACCCTGGACCGTTGAATTCTGCTGAGCATCACGGCGCCCGCACCGAGGACGGCGAGGGCCATCGTGCTGAGCAGGATGGAGGACCAGGGCTCTTCGTTCGACGCCATCGTCGCCCAGCTCGCGGCCAGGAATATCAGGACCGTCGGCACGACCACGGACGCACAGACCCCCGGGCGCAGCTGCGTGGAGGCCAGCAGCGGGATCACGAACAAACCGTTGCTCAGAATGTCTGCGGTCCAACTCTGTTGTGCCGCAATACCAGTCAACAGAGTGAGGCAACCGAGGACCGCGAGGTCGCCGAACAGGGCGAGCCACATCGCATTCACCGGCCCGGGACCGCCTCGCCGAGTCCACAGCGCGAGCCCGCCGGACCATAG
Organism: Rhodococcus jostii RHA1; assembly: GCF_000014565.1. NCBI lineage: Bacteria > Bacillati > Actinomycetota > Actinomycetes > Mycobacteriales > Nocardiaceae > Rhodococcus > Rhodococcus jostii. The sequence goes on from NC_008268.1 coordinate 359,707, forward strand.
TGCGTAGCAGATCAGGACCGCGACGCACACGCCCGCGTCGTTCATGGGCGGGACGAACGCCAGCGTCAACGCGATGAAGAGCACCAGAACACCACGAAGTGCGAGCTGGAGATACGCGCCGCGATAGGCGTGCTCGAGGATGATGCGTTCGAGATCTGGGCTGCCGCCGAGATCCGCGGGTAGTACCGATGACTCAGCCATGGGACGGCCTCCTCGGCCGGGCGACTCCGACAGGAAGATGCGAGGACATCAACTGCCGGACCTGCGACAATGCCCAAGATTCTAGCACCGGCGAGTGTATGACCCCTGGCACTCGGCGGTCAGCTCGCGGGCCCTGCGGACCTCGGCGAACTGCGCCTCGAGTTCGCCGTGCAGTCGCTGATTGTCCAGCGCCAGGGTGGTCGCGGCCCGCACGGCCGCCAGCAGCCTCGGCAGGTCGGCGACCGCCCGGTCGTACACCAACGCCCCCACCAGGACGCCGTCACGGATGAGGGCAGTGGCCTCGCGGGGATCGTTCCTCGGTGGCAGAACCTGGGGACGCCCCTGCGCGTCCACATACCCGTCGCGGGCGCGGGAGAACGACCACAACGCCAGGTCCGGGTCGCGTAACGCCGCCCGCAGCGCTTCGATGAAGCCGTCACCGAGTGGAGCGGTACCGATCTCGATCATCAGGTTGCGCACCGCGGCTCGGGCGACTCGGTAGCGCCACATCCCGGCCAGCACCGCAAGCGGGATCAGCGCAGTCGACGGATAGCGCAGAAGCAGCGTCCACGCATGCTGCGGGCTGTGCACCCACACGGAGACCAGCGGTGTCCAGGCGGTGGCGGCGGTCCCGAGCAGCGCGGCAATCCACAGTGGCGCCACGGCGGCCCGGTAGGCCGGTGAACCCGACCTCCACCGGGCGACCACCACCCCGATCAGAACGACACCGAGGGCGATCCCGACCGCACCGAAGATCACTTGCAGCGCCGCGAAGACCCTCGGGTCGTCACGCACCAGGAGCAGGTTCAACGACGGCGGATGGGCCGGGCTGACGCGGTGGGTGTCGAGGAATGCAAGCTCGGAGACGACGGCGACCGCGTAATACGCATAACTTCCGCCGACGAACCATCGCTCCCACCGGTGACGCAACCGCCCCCAGGGAAAACTGAACACGAGTTGGATCAGTACCGGGATATACATGTTGGTCAGCGCCGCGCCGGCCGTGAACAGGGCCGGGACCGTCGACAGCCGAAAGCCCTTCACCAGCCACAGCAGCCCGGCGAAAACCAGCAGCCACCCCAGGTTGTCCTGCGGCCGGTGCCACTTGGCGACCAGGCCGGCCGACACGAACACCACTCCGACGATCACGAACAACGCCAATTCCGTCGGACTGAACACGCCCCGGCACAACTGCCAGTCGACGGATGCCACCACCGCGACAGCCAGTGCGGCGGTCACCAAGGCGGTCGCACTCTGCGCGCGAAGACTCACCGGGTGCCGCCCGCGAGTCCGGACAGTTCGAGGAACACGGGATCGATCCTCGCAGGGATCCGGATTCGGCACCATCACCACAGGGTGGGGTGATGCGACACCTGGGTGGACCTTCTCGACACCTCCGGCCCCTTATCGCCTGCAGTGGTCGACGCGGATCGATCGATGCCACGCGGCACACCGGTATTCGTGGGAACATCTCATCCGATCGATCCGGCAGACTGAGGAGAAAGGGGTGTGGTGCATGACCAGGATTCGACTTCGGCCCGCGGTGGCGCTGGCATCGATCGCCGGTGTCTCGTCCCTGTTTCTCGCGGCCTGCACCCAGGACGCATCGTCGACCGAGGGCACCGAATCGGCCGCGCCGAGTGCCTCCAGCGAGGCACCGCCAACGGAGGCACCGGTCAACGGTGTCGATGCGAAGGAGTACGCCTCCAGCGACGCAGAAGCCGATTCCTACGGCTTCGTCACTCCGTCAGGGAAATGGCTGTGCGCGATCATTCCCACGAAGAATCTGGCCGGATGCGTCTCTCATCCCACAGCGGGGCCATTGGGAGTGCCGGGGACTCCACAGATCGCCTCGCCGGACGGCGGCCCGCTGGCGGAGGCGAACCTCATCGCGGTCGAGGCGGGGAAGGAGCCGAGCTTCCAGAACTGGAACCAGGCTGTCTTTCCCGGCAACGCCAACGTCCTTCCCTATGACACCACGCTGGCGATCGACGGATTCAGTTGCAATGTGCAGTTCTCCGGCGTCTCCTGCAGGGAGGATGCGACGGACAAGGGATTCACCATCTCCACCAGCGGCTACGCGTTCGAGTTCACCCCGTTACCCGTGAGCCTCCCCAGCGCGAGCCCACCGCAGATCGCGCCCACCCCGGCCCCGCTCCCCCAGCAGGCCCGCGGATCGAATCAGTGTGGCCCCGTTGTCTATCCGGAGACGGGTAAACCTGCGACCGTGGTCATCGTGAAGGGCACACTCCGCTGCGACGAGGCGCACACGATGCTCACGAAGTACTTCGCGGCACCGGACAAGAGCGAACCGGTGTACAGCTTCGACGGGTGGGAATGCCGCCTCGCGGGAGACCCGGAATCCGCGGAGATCGGTTACACGATCAACTGCTCCGACGACAACGGGAACACCGTGGTCGCCCAGCCGTAGACCGATCAACCCACGATTTCAGATCAGTCGCCGCGAGACTCGACGCACGATGTCTACGCTGACGCTATGCACCCACCGAATGACCAGGCAGGTACCTGGGAAGGTTCGTGGCTCGCGGCGATGACGGTGATCAAGAGCGCTCAGCGGGTTTTCACGCCTGAGAACCGCCCTCCCTCCGAGCTGATCCCTCTCGTCGAACCCCTGAGCCGGTTGGGTGATGCGCTCCGGGCAACACCGCCCGACCCCGAAGAATCCCGCCGTCGCGCCGCCGACCTGGTGGCCGATCGAGACCTGATCGAATGGGCATGTCAGCCGGACCAGCCCAGCGAGATCCGAGAGTTCGGGGCGACCTTGGCCTTCCTGTCCATGAAACTGACCACCTGAGTCTCCGGCTGTCCTCGCCGTGCGAGGAGCCCGGGCCGCTCAGAAGTCGTAATCCACGACGACCGGAGCGTGATCGCTCATCCGGCGGTCGGCCACCGGATCCCGATCGGTGCCGGCCGTGACCGCCGCCCGAGCCAGGTCCGGCGTCGCGAGGTGGTAGTCGATGCGCCAGCCGATGTCGTTCACGAACGACTGCCCCAGCCACGACCACCACGAGTACGGGCCGTCGACGCCTGGATGCTGCCGCCGAACGACGTCGACGAGGGTGCGCGGCGACAGGATCGAGTCGAACCACTCGCGCTCCTCCGGCAGAAACCCCTCGGCCTGATTGCTGCGCCGCCAGTTCCGTACGTCGCTACGGGTGTGCGCAATGTTGAGGTCACCCATCAGCAGAAGCTCCCTTCCCCGTGCGCGTGCCGTGCGCCGCGAGCGGGTCAGCTGTCGCGCGAACGCGGAGAGGAAACGCATCTTGCGGTCGTAGCGTGCTCCGCCGTCGGGCGCCTCCCGCATGCGTCCGGGCTTCTGCAGGTGGGCCGGAAGACCGCCCTTCGGCAGGTACATCGATGCCACGGTGATCGGCGCCTCGGCCAGGTCGACCTCGACGTACCGGCCCTGGTTCGCGAACTCTCCCAGACCCCGAGCCAACGGCTCCGGATCCAATTCGACTCTGTCGGTGTGCATTTCACCCGGCGCACGCATCAGCGCTGTACCACTCCACGTCCGAACTGCGACGGGCGCACCCCGGGTCAGAACCGCGACACCGTTGCGGCCCGCGACGTCGCCCTCGTCGTACGTGAGGTGATAGTGGCCGAACACCCCCGGCGGGATGGCCTCGGCACGAGCGCGCACCTCCTGAAGCGCGACCACATCGGGGCCGCGGTCGCCCAGCCAGTCCTCGAAGCCGCGCCGCTGCGCCGCGCGGATCCCGTTGACGTTGAAGGTCGCGATTCGCACGAGTGACAGTGTAGGGATCCGACCGACGCATCGAATCTCGCCATACCTTCCACTCGCCGTCCGCCAGTTCTGCGGAGTTGGCCAATTTGTATGTGAACTCGAGTACGGGTTGCTAGCGTTCCCGTGATTGAGACCACACTGCAGGGGAGATCTCGATGAGGATCGCGCGGATGCGACCAGGAAGTGCCCAGCGAGGTGTGGTTACCGCGGCCCTCGCGGTATCGGTCGTTCTCGGCGTCGCGACAAGCCCGATGCCTGCCATCGCGTCAGCCGAGACGTTCTTCTTCGACGACGTCGGTTCGACGGCCGTTCCGCGGGCGAACTGCGGTCCTGGTTCGCTGCCGGAGACCGGTATGCAGGGCGACGTTCCGGCCGAGGACCGGAACAACGGCCGTAGCACCCAGGGCTATCGATGCAACATGTCGCTGGTCGGAGGCTTGCAGGATCGCGGTGGCGGCCTGCTGTCCGTGACCTACGACCACTGCTCCTACACCAGCACGTTCTTCCCCGGGAACCTGCTCAACCCCACAACGCCGGGCGTACAGGTGCTCGACGTGTCGAACCCCGCGCAGCCGGCGTTGTCCACGACCCTGAACGAACCGGCGATGCTGGGCGGAACCTGGGAAAGTCTGAAGGTCAACAAGGCACGCAAGTTGCTCGCGGCCACAGCGGTGCCGATCGCTGCCGGCACGGGCTACTTCTCCGTCTACGACATTTCCGACTGCGCCCACCCCCGGTTGCTCAACCGGGGTGCCGGTACCGACGTCACCATGCCGCTGCCGTTCATCTCCCACGAAGGCGGCTTCTCCCCGGACGGCAACACCTACTGGGTGTCCGGCCCCGCACCGGGATTCCTCACCGCCATCGACATCAGAAATCCGGCCGAGCCGCGGATCATCTGGCAGGGATTGCACGGACTCGGCGGACATGGATTCGGCATCACCCCGGACGGGAACCGGATGTACCTGTCGAATCTCGGTGGGATCACCGTCCTCGACATCAGCGCGGTGCAACGAGGCGACCCATATCCCACCGTCCCGCAGATCGCCACCTATCTGTGGACCGACGGCTTCTTCAATCAGCACAGCATCCCGGTCACATATGGGGACAAGCCCTACATCTTCACCGTCGACGAAACCGGCGGCGGTGGGATCAAGGTCTTCGATGTCGCCGACCCGGCGCACGCCGAGATCGTGCAGAAGATCAAGCTCGAGATCCAGCTCCCGGCCAATACCGCCGCGAACCTTCGGTCGTCGCAAGGCGGCTCGGTGTTCTCCTACGATCCGCACTACTGCGTGGTCGACCGCCCAGCCGACCCGACCGCGCTCGCGTGCTCCTGGGAATCGTCCGGGATCCGCGTGTTCGATGTTCGCGATCTGAGCCGCATAAGCGAGATCGCCTACTACAACCCGCCGGCACAGACCGGTAAGAACGTTCAGCTCACCAACTCACCGCACGCACTGTCCTCGCTGATCGGTGTCTCACTCTTCAATTTCGTTCCGCTCGCCCGCGCCGTCTTCGAGGGCAAGACGGATCCGCGGGTCGCGTTCGGCCCGCGCGCCGGAATGGTGGCGTTCGGCGACCTGTCCGCGGACTGGTGCTTCTCGCCTCCGGAGTTCCACGGCAACCAGATCTGGACCTCGTGCAGCGACAATGGTTTCATTGCGTTGCAGCTCGACGACGCCGTTTATCAACCACCGGTGAATCAGGTTTCGACCTATGGGCAGTGACACCACGCCTTCGTCGTTCCGCCGTCCGCTCGTCCTGTTGCTGTGCGCCGTCTTGGTCGGTGCCGCCGGGGTCGCCGCCGGAATGTGGCTGCAGTCTGAGCGCGCCACGAACCCCGGCGGGGTCCAATTGTCATCAGCGGACATCGGTTTCGCACAGGACATGTCGGTGCACCACGAGCAGGCCGTCCTGATCGCCCAGACGCTGCCGCGGGACGTCGATCCGCAGATCCGGGTCATCGCCGACCAGATCGTCGTCTCACAGACCTCCGAGATCGCGGCGATGCGCGGCTGGCTCAACCTCTTCGACGAGCCGTTCACCACCCCGCATCCGATGCAGTGGATCCAAGGATCCGATCACGCCATGGGTGACCAGGGCGGCGCGCCCATGCCGGGAGCAGCGAGTATCAGCGAGATCACCCGGCTCGCCGGCCTGCGCGGCTCAGACGCCGAGACACTGTTTCTGCAGCTCATGATTCGGCACCACCAAGGGGGCGTCGACATGGCCGAGGCCGCCACCGACGTGGTTGCATCCGAACCGATCCGCCGCATCGCACGCGGGATGATCCGTGACCAGAGCAATGAAATCGCAGTAATGACTGCCATACTCGACACCCGAAACGCGAGACCGCTCCCTCACCCGTGAGGCGTCGAGGCTCTCGACCTCCCCACACCCGGAAGCCCAACCCACCGCGCGACGACGGTCGTCGCATCCACCCACTCCGCGTCCACCCTTGCCCGGCCGCGACGACTGTAGAAGCATTTCCGTAGACGGACGCCGACCAGCGGCCGCTGTCGCGACGGTGTCCCGTGAGGTCGCGATCAGTCCTGCCGACGGCTGCGGCAGGTCCGAGGAGGAAGCGTGGGAGCTGTGCTCGCAAGCATCCCGGCCATCGGCAGCCGACGCTACCGACGGAGAAACTATGACCACCGAAACCACTCCAGTCTCCATCCAGCGCGAACCGGAACTGGCCGGACAAACCGTCGTCGTGATCGGCGGCAGCGCAGGCATCGGGCTCGAAACAGCTCGACGCGCCCGGGCCGAGGGCGCCGAGGTCATCCTCACCGGCCGCAATTCTGACCGGCTCGCCCAAGCAGCGACAGAGGTCGGCACGCGACGCACCGCGGCCTTCGACGCCAACGACACGGCCTCCTTGGCCAGGTTCTTCCACGACCTGCCGACACCGATCGACCATGTGTTGGTCACGGCCGGGGGCCCACGCTACGCGCCCCTGCTCGAGATGGACTCCGATGAGGTGCGCGAACAACTCAGCGGTCACGTGGTGCTGGGGCTCGAGGTCGCGCGCAACGCGGCGAGCAAGATGAGGCCCGGCGGCACGCTGATACTCATGGGCGGAACCGGCGGGCGGCGCATCGGTCACGGACTGGGGATCGCCTCCGCCGCCACCGCGGCACTGCCCCCGTTCACGGCGGCCCTCGCGCTCGAGCTCGCGCCGGTTCGCGTCAACCTCATCGCCGCCGGCTTCGTCGACACCCCACTGTCGGCATCGCTGCTCGGAGATCGACTGGACGAGCGAAGGAACGAATTGCGGACAACGCTTCCGATCGGCCGGGTCGTCGGCCCCGCCGACGTCGCCGCACTGGCCGTCCACATCATGAGCAACACCGCGCTCACCGGCGCGACATACGACATCGACGGTGGGCAGCAGTTCGTCTCGTGATGACCACACGACGAAACGTGGGTGGCTCGACGGACCCACCCCGATCAATTCCCGACACAACCCGAGAGGCAACCCGTGAGCACAAACGAAGTTCAGACCAACGATTCGACCCGCACGCATGTCGCGCCGGTCGACATGAAGCTGGAGGTCGTCGTCATTCCTGTCACGGACGTCGACCGGGCCACCGAGTTCTACACCAGGCTCGGTTGGAGACAAGACGTCACACCGCCGGGCTCCGGCGTCGTCCAGTTCACCCCGCCCGGTGCTGACGCCTCGATCCACTTCGGCGCCGACCTCACCACGGCCGCACCCGGTTCCGCCAAGGGATACCTCATCGTCTCCGACATCGAGGCTGCCCGTGACCAGCTGGTCGCCGCCGACATCGAGGTGACCCTGTTCCACCTCGGCCCGGACGGCCCGGGTGACGGGCTGGACCCGGACCGTCGCAGCTACTTCTCGCTGGCGTCGTTCAGCGACCCCGACGGCAACGCCTGGGTGCTGCAGGAGGTCACCACCAGGCTTCCCGGGCGTATCGACACCGCCGTCACCTCGTTCGGCTCTGCACGCGACCTCGCGGCGGCGCTCCGGCGCGCGGCGGCCGCCCACGGCGGGCACGAAGAGCGCACCGGCGAAGAAGACCCGAACTGGCCCGATTGGTACGCCGAGTACATGGCCGCCGAACAGTCCGGGGCGGAGCTACCCACCTGAGGAGTTGGGGGCGACGGCCGTCGGCACTGTGTCCCGCGCAAGGCAGGGCCATCTCGGAGCTCAGGACGGTTCGGCGAGGATCTCGTCGGCGGCGCGGCGGCCGGAGCGGATTGCGCCGTCCATGTAGCCGTTCCAGATGTCGGAGGTTTCCGCGCCTGCCGAGTCGATGCGCCCGACCGGCGCGGCCAGTGCCGTGCCGTACTGGGTTCCGCCACCGCGTGCGTCACGAACCAGCTACTTGCTCGTTAGCTTCGCCCGAGTCACATCTCGTCGATGCCGCGCGATAACCAGACCGTGAGGGGCGAAACGCGCACACGGATCCCAATCGTGGCAATGATGGCATGCATCGCCCTGGCAGCGGGCTGCCAGTCGACCAGCGAGCACACGGGATCCGTCGAAGGAACAACGATCCCGTGGAGCAGGGTCCCCAGCGCACAGTCGGGCGGAGGTGCCCCGCCCCAACGACCGGATCCTCCCCCACCGACGGACCCGACTTCGGCGGCACTTACGCGCCGCCCTGGCGCGCCGAATACGCCGCCGAGGCAACACAACGCGGCAAGGAGACCGCGACACGAATCAGCGGTCGATCGATCCTGCAGATCTATTTCTTCGACACGGACTCCTCGGCCGAGAGCGGGATCGCTGCGTACAACGGACCGAACCCGTTGCCGGAGCCCGCGGCGCACAGCGTCGTGGAGGTACACCTCACACCGAACTACGAAAGGGGGACCCAGTGGTTCGTCGGCCTCGGTACCGACTACCCGCAGTTCCAGGTCACGGCACTCACGGAACCGGCGAGGATCGCCGTCGACATCCACGACTAGTGCCACATCCGGGCACTCGCTTCCCCGACAGAGATTGCATTCCTGGGGCGACACGAGCCTACTTTCGTGACAGATCGTCAAACTCGTTGACATACTTGAAGTGATGACTATCCGGATAACGTTAGACGGCTTTCACAAGGATGCGATCTCGATGCGAGATAACAGGCCCGCAGCCTCAGCCCTGCAGCTCTACCGCGCTTTTCAGCACCAGCACCCCCGAACTCCGGTCCCTGCCGACTACGTCACCGAATGCGGTTTCCGACTGGGACGTTGGCAGGACCGCCAGCGCATTGCCCGCATGCTCGGCACACTGCCGCCCCAGCGCATCGAGCAACTCGACGCGATCGGGTTTCTGTGGAGCGATGACGACGTCCCACTTCCGGCCGTGTCACGTACCGACGCCAAGCGGAGACGGATGCTCACCGCCATCGCCGCCTACCGCGAAGAGCACGGCAACGCACTTGTTCCCGCGAACTATGTCACCGCAGACGGTGAACAGGTGGGCCAGTGGCTCTACCGGGCGGTGAAGAAGTGGAGGGCCGACGCGTTGCCGGACAAAGAGCGTCGCACACTCTCCGTCCTCGGGGTGTCCCCCGGTCCACGACCACGAGGACCCCGGACATCAGCACACCTCGTCGGACAGGTGATGTGAGGCAGACTGCCCGTAGGCCGAATAGTCTTGCTGTACAGATGTTCGAGTATCACCGGCAACACTCGATAGCCCCCCCAACGTGTCGGTGGCGGGTCCGCGCCGGCGGTCCATTGAGAACATGATGCGAGGAAGATGAGCTCATGGATGTGCCCCACCGTGTCGGTGTGCTCGTGTTCGACGGCGTGAAGATGCTCGACGTCGCCGGTCCATCCGAGGTCTTCACGGAGGCCAATCGACTCGGCGCCACGTATGAGTTGGTGTTGTGCTCGGTCGGGGCAGTCGACGTGACCGCGTCCACCGGGATGCGGATTTCCGTCGATGTCGATGCCGCAAACACAGGTCGTCTGTCGACCGCGCTGGTGATGGGTGGCGACCTTTTTCCGTCGACGCCGGTGAGCCCGGAACTCGCCGGTGCGGCCACCACGCTGGCCGGCAACGCCGACCGGATGGCCTCGATCTGCACTGGTGCGTTCATCCTGGCGGCGGCCGGGCTCCTCGACGGTCGGCGCGCGACCACCCACTGGCAGCACGCCGATACCCTCGCGCGCGGATATCCCCGGATCACCGTGGAACCCGACGCCATCTTCGTCGAGGACGGCACCATCTTCTCCTCGGCAGGTGTCACCGCCGGCGTCGACTTGGCCCTGGCTTTCGTCGAACGCGATCACGGCACCGAACTGGCACGAGCGGTCGCCCAGTCACTCGTGGTGTTCCTGCAGCGACCGGGCGGTCAGTCCCAGTTCTCCCCCAGCCTGCGCGGGCCGCGGCCACGCACCGGACAGCTCCGCGAGGTGGTCGATGCCGTAGCCGCGGATCCCACCGGTGACCACTCCATCACCCGGCTCGCCGCGCGCGCCAACGTCAGTCCTCGGCATCTGACCAGGCTGTTCCAGGACGAGCTGGGGACCACCCCGGCCAAGTACGTTGAGCTGATCCGATTCGACACCGCCAAAGCCATGCTCGATGCAGGACACACCGTGACTTCCACGGCGCAGCACAGCGGATTCGGCAGCCCGGAGACCTTGCGACGCAGTTTCATCCAGCATCTCGGGGTGTCGCCGCGGGCGTATCGGCAGCAATTCCACTCCACCCGTCGCTGAGAGCAGCCGACCGGACATGTCCCGATCTGTGCGGAAGTGGGCCGGAACGGCGGTTTCCGCCACGCCTGACAATGTCACTGTGAAGTAGATCAGCCGCACCCCCGCGGACCAGAACTTCCGGAAGCGAGAAACGCATGACCGACACCGTCGCAGGCATCGAGATTCCCGACACCGTCGTGGTCAACGAGGCAACGGAACTGGTGCGGGAGGCCGCGAACCCGTTGATCTACCACCACTCCCGGCGTGTGTTCCTGTTCGGCTCACTCCGAGCCCGACATCAGAAGCTCGCGTTCGATCCCGAGCTGTTGTACGTCGGGGCCATGTTCCACGACCTCGGCCTCACGGCGAAGTACCGCCGCGCGGATCAGCGATTCGAGATCGACGGCGCCGACGAGGCCCGCACCTTCCTCCGCTCCCACGGAATCGGCGAAGACGATGCAGACACGGTGTGGACGAGCATCGCACTCCACACCACCCCCGAGATTCCACTGCATATGGCACCGGAGATCGCGCTGCTTACCCGCGGCGTCGAACTCGACGTACTCGGTATCGGCTACGACGCGATCACCGACGAGGAACGTGCCGCCGTCGTTGCCTCCCACCCGCGGCCGGACTTCAAGAACGAGATCCTCGCCGCCTTCACGGACGGACTCGAAGACCGCCCGGACACCACGTTCGGCAACGTGAAGGCCGATGTGCTGGCACACTTCGTTCCCGGCTTCGTCCGGGGTGACTTCGTCGATGTGATCCTGAATTCCGCTTGGTCGGAATGATGTCCGTACCGGTTCTTCAGTTGCCACCGCCCGGCAGATGACGTTGCAACAATGCCGCTGCCGAAACCCAGTCCAGGTTCAGTATCTCGGCCGCCCGTTCATCACCGACACACCCTCGAACTTTGGCTTCGAAATCTGCGACGGATGCAGGCCGGCGCGGATGCCCCACAGGCAGGTCGACCACGGCCTCGAGTTGTGATCCGTCGCGGAGTTCGACGACTACCGTGCAGTCTCCATCGAGCACCCCCTCGCCCACGGGCTCGGCGACCAGACTGACGCGGTCGAGAATGCTCCGCACTTCCGGCCGCTGCACAGCAGGGTCGGTGAAGCTCCCGATATCGGGGAACCCGTCCAGCAGGGCTGCCGCGATGCCGTAGTTCAGCGAGAACTTACCTTCCAGACCCGAACTCGGAAAGTTGTGTATCAACGGCAAAACCGCGCTGTTCGGAGTGTGCACCCGTATGCGGGCGATGTCGTCGACCGATAACGACCCAAGCGACCGAACCGCCGCGATTGGACGCTGGAGCGCGTAGCAACACGGGTGAAGCTTCAGCCCGAGACCATCCGGAATGATGGGACCTTCGACGTGCGGGGACATCCGCCCGCCGACGAGCCGGAACCATTCACCGACAGCACGAGGGTCGGCAGTCGCGCCGGCAGCGGCGAGTCCGGCCGCACGCACACCAGCCTGGGCAGCGAATCCGACCTGAATCGACTTGCCTGCGGTGCCGAAGGCCTGGCGGACGCCACCTGCGGCGGGGACGGCGTGCGCCATCGCAGTAGCGATACCCTCGGAATCGAGCCCGAACGACAGCCCCGCCGCGACAGCAGCCGAGATGGCACCGACCGTCGCGGTGGTGTGCCACCCCTGTGTGTAGTGGTTCCAACCGAGCGCGGTACCCAGACGTGCCATCACCCCCGCCGCAGCCAGGTACTCCCGCCCACCGCCGCCCGCCGACAACGTGGCGGGAACGCACACCACACTGATGTGGGTCGTGGAGGGTATGTGCAGATCGTCGAAATCGAGCACGTGCCCGACCGCTGCCCAGCGCAGCGCAGCCGGCAGACCATCCGTCCACGCAGCTGCCGGATCATCCAGTGCGGCAAGGGTTACTGCAATGGTGTCGACCAGAGCACGTCGAGCGAGATCGAGATCCCCGGCGCCTGGCTCGATACCGACGGCCCACCCTGCGAGTTCGTGCGCGATGGCATCGGTTGATTCGTGCGGCGCAATCGCCATAGCCCACTCCTTCACCCCACCGGTGCGCCCAGTGCGCCCAGCTCCACAGTTCGTGGCACACCATACCGTTCTTCGGCACAGCGTTCAACGAGTCGCCACCACGTCTCCCTGCACGTTCACTACTTACTCATTCCTACCTGGCCTGTAGCGCAGAACACTTCGACGTGGGCGAACGCGATGAGGCACCCTTGACAGAGTGTGATCCGAAGCACGATACTCATTTTCCGACACACTGTGCCGATATGCAGCACACCCGATATCGGCTTCACTGTCTACGCCCCTGTGACGGGCTCGCACCGATCGCAGATTTTCCCGATGCGATGGTCGAGTCACGGGTCCGGGGTCAGGCCCCTCCCACGAATGGAACGCCATCGGGCCACAGGCAGCCATTGCCCTCCACAATCACGAGCAACGCCTTCACAGAAAGACGCTTCGCAATGAAGATAGAAACATCCGACAAAGCGGCCATCTCGAACCCGAGGCGACAGCTGATCGCGGGCACTGTCGGACACTCGGTCGAGTTCTTCGATTTCCTCGCGTACTCCTACCTCGCGGTCTACTTCGCATCTTCCTTCTTCCCCTCTTCGGAGTCGGGACTGGTGCCGCTCCTGAGCGCATTCGGCGTCTTTGCCGTCGGGTTCCTCGCACGTCCGCTGGCAGGGCTTTTCATCGGACTGTTTGCAGATAGGTACGGCCGGCGGCGAGCCTTGAGCCTCACCATCAGCCTCATGGCCGGCGGCAGCCTGCTTGTCGCCATCTGCCCCACGTACAGCCAGATCGGTGTCGCCGCGCCCATAATCCTCACCGTTGCACGCATCCTGCAGGGATTGTCCGCTGGAGGCGAATACACGACGGCGGGTGCCTTCATCGTCGAATCCGCACCCGCCGGCCGACGTGGTTTCTACTCGAGCTTCATGTTCGTCGCCTCGGGTATAGGAAAGTTGACATGTCTCGCCTTCATCACGTTGTTCGTCGCACTCATCGGTGAAGATGCGATGCGGGACTACGGTTGGCGAATCCCCTTCGCGGTCGGCGCCCTGGCTGCGATCGTGGCCTGGTACATTCGCCGCGGGACGCAGGAAACGCTCGAGACCACCGCCTCCGACGAGGGCGCGGCACCGGTTAGCCGCAACCCGCTCAATGCCCTGCAGCGTTACCCCAGACAGTCCCTGATCGTGTTTGCTATCGCCACCGGAATGGGTGTTGGACAATATTTTTGGGCGACGTACCTGACTACGTACTTCCAGATCCAGAACGGCGCCTCTGCCACCACCGCAATGACGGTCGGCATCATCACGCTGATCCTCTACACACTCGCACAGCCGGTGGCCGGGTTGATCTCCGACAGATATGGACGTAAGCCGTGCATGTACGCATTCGGCGTCGGCACCGTCATCGTGACGCCTTTCCTGCTCTCGATAACAAGCTCGAACTTTTCGGTTCTGATATGCATTCAGCTCGTCGGGCTACTGCTGTTGAGCCTCTGCACATCGATCACGTCAGCTGTGATGGTCGAAAACTTCCCACCGCACGTACGAGTGAGCGGCCTAGGCTTTCCCTACTCGCTCTCGGTGGCAATCTTCGGCGGCACGGTCCCGCTTGTAGCCACTAGCCTAGCCAATGCCGGTTACTCCCAATATTTTCCGTGGTACATCGTGGCCACCGCGATTATTACGCTCCTGGGGGCCATAGCGGTACCGGAAACGTTCCGCAGCGACATTTCGGGCGAAGATTCCTGATCGACATTTCTCCCCCTGTTCACGGGATTCGCTCCTTCTCGGGCCGCCACTGGCGGCCCGAGAAGAACCCCTCAACTTCTGCCAATGGTGTTTCGGTAGGTGTAGTGCTCGGGCAGGTAGTAGCCGACCGCCAACTCGACTGCCCGACTGTCCGAATCGAGATACACGCGATCTGCGCGCAACAGCGGATGTCCGACGGGGCAGTCGAGGTGATGGGCGGTCTCCTCGGACGCCGGCGCCACGGTGATCGACTGCACGAGTTCGACAACGGGAGACGCCAGGTGAGGTTCCAGAAGACCGATGATCGTGTGCGCTCCGATCGCGCCCGGCTCCGTCGCCGCGCCGCCACACAGATGCTGCGCGTGCAGATCCGGCAGATGGACGGTCGTCATCGCGAACACGATCCCCGCGTACCGGCGTACATACGCGATCGTGGAGACGAAGTCATTGTCGAGGCGTAAACGGCTTGCGGCTTCGATATCGGCCCTACGTCGCAGAGGCGCAACGATTTCCGTGGTGGTGCCCGTGGGGAGATTGGTCAGTTCTTCAATCGGTCCGAGCCGCCGGAGGTGCCTACTCCCCAGTTCGGAGACGAACGTGCCCCTCCCCGGAACGCGATACACCAGGCCATCCGCCACGAGATCGTAGAATGCTCGCCTCACCGTCTGCCGACTCAACCCATACTGTTCGGCAAGTTCGAGTTCGGTGGGAAGCTGGCGACCACCGTGAAAGTGGCCTGCAGCGATTTGCTCGCGCAGCGCGTGGGACAACCGACGATGCGCCGGCGTTTGTTCGTTGTCACGGCCACCCATCAGCCCACACCGATCCGTTCCTGTCGCCCTTCGGCATCATCAGTCGCCGCGAGGTGCTGTCTTCGCAGGCCGATCCCTCTGGATCGGACGGAACCATGGTAGTCGATTGCAGCACGGTATTCCATGTATCGGCACACCACTTCGCGTCTCTGCGCACCCGGCAACCCTGCCAACAGCGCGAGCCCCGGCCGACATCGGAGAACCAGGACCGGACCGGATGTCGGTTGTAATATGCCCTTGACCTGCATTGACAGCGTTTGGCGCCACCACTCACCAGAGGGAGGGTTGACCAATACGGCTACGGTGGGGCATCCTGATCCATATCGGAACACTGTGCCGTATAGAGGCACGGATGAAGGGTTGAAGCCTCATGACTGCTGTAGTTGACGACGTCGGTTCGTCAGGAGCCGGGTATCTCACCGACGAGCGCCTCGCGATCCAGGCGATGGCGCGAGAGTTCGCCGCCAAGGAAGTATTGCCCGTGGCGAACGAACTCGATCCGGTCAAGGGTGAGATTCCGATGGAACTGCGCCAGAAGATGGCCGAGCTGGGCTTTTTCGGTGTTCTGATTCCCGAGGAATACGGCGGGCTGGGCCTCGGGGTCTTCGAATACGCCCTGATCGTCGAGGAACTTGCCCGCGCGTGGATGAGCGTGTCGAGCCTGATCACTCGCGGACAACAATTCACCGCGGGTTTCACCGAGGAACAGCGCCGCGAGTACCTGCCGCGGATGGCTACGGGCGATTTCCTCAGCGCCTTTGCCTTGTCCGAGCCCGATGCAGGATCCGATGTGGCAGCGCTGTCGACTCGGGCCCGCAGAGAAGCCGACGGGTGGCGGATCAGCGGCCAGAAGATGTGGTGCACGTTCGCCGACGGAGCCGACTACCTTCAGGTATTTGCCCGTACGTCACCCATTGACCGCGACCACCGATCGCGCGGTATCAGCTGTTTCATCATGCCGAAGCCTCGGGGTGAGCTGCCCCCGGGAGTGACGGGCACGCCGGTACGGAAGATCGGATATCACGGATGGAAGACGTGGGAGCTGTCCTTCGACAACGCCTACGCCGCTGGTGACTCCATGGTCGGCCCCGAAGGCGAGGGCTTCAAGGTCGCCATGGGCGATCTCGAGACCGCCCGGATTCATACCGCCGCCCGCGCCATCGGCGTGGCACGCGGAGCGCTCGAAGACTCCGTTGCCTATGCGCGGCAACGCGTCCAGTTCGGCCGACCGATCGGCGAGAACCAGGCGATCCGATTCAAGATCGCGCACATGGCCACCGAGGTGGAGGCGGCCCGATCGCTGATGTACCGGGTGTGCACCGAGGTCGACGCCGGCCGGCGCAACACCGTGGAAGCATCGATGGTCAAGTACCTCGCCACCGAGATGGCCGAACGAGTGACCAGTGAGGCCCTGCAGATTCACGGCGGTGCCGGATACACCACGGATTTCGCCGTCGAACGGTACTGGCGGGATGCCAAGCTCACCAAAATCTTCGAGGGCACGTCGGAAATCCAGCTGAAGATCATCTCGGATTCGATCCTCGGAAGGCAGACACGATGACATCGCCGGTCGCCGGGCCACTGAACGATGTCGTGGTGATCGACCTGACGACCATGCTCGCGGGGCCCTTCGCCACTATGGTCCTCGGAGATCTGGGCGCCGACGTGATCAAGATCGAACCCCCTCATGGTGACTTCATCCGAGAGCAGGGACCGTTCGCACCGGATGACGAACTACGCGCATTCGGCGGGTATTTCCAGAGCGTCAATCGCAACAAGCGCAGTGTCGTTCTCGACCTCACCACCGAGGAGGGGCGCGCCTCGCTGCTCGAACTGGTCGCGCACGCCGATGTCGTCGTGGAGAACTTCCGCCACGGGGTCATGGACCGGCTGGGGCTGTCCTACGAGCGACTCCAGGAGAAGAATCCCCACCTGGTATATGCGGCGATCCGCGGATTCGGTGACGAACGCACCGGCAGCAGCCCGATGCGGGACTGGCCGGCGTACGACATCACCGTCCAGGCTGTCAGCGGCTTGATGGAAATCACCGGCGAGCCCGACCGCCCCCCCGATCAAGACCGGTCCCGGTCTCGGTGACACCGTGCCTGCACTCTTCGCGGTGATCGGCCTGCTGTCGGCCGTGCACCGTGCACGCCGCGACGGAGTCGGCGGCTTCGTCGACGTGTCGATGTACGACGCCATGCTGGCCATGTGCGAACGCGCCGTCTACCAGCACTCCTACACCGGCGACGTACCGACCCGGCAGGGAAACAGCCATCCCCTGCTCTGCCCCTTCGATGTCGTGCCCGCCGCAGACGGGTGGGTCAGTATCGCCGCGCCGGGCAACAAACATTGGCAGCAACTCTGTGCGGTAATCGGGCGCCCCGAGTTGGCTACGGACGAACGCACAAGGGACAACGTCAGCCGACTGGTCAATCGTGACTTCACCATGTCTGCGGTGACCGCGTGGACAACCACCCGGACCAAGGACCAGATCGTGGAAACACTCGGCGGCAAGGTCCCGGTGGCACCGGTCAACACCGTCGAGGACATCTATGCGGATCCCCACGTGCGTGCCCGCAACATGTTGGTCGAGGTCGATCATCCCGGCGTGCCCCACCCGGTGACGATCGCCAACTCTCCGATCAAGTTCGCGGATGCGCCCTCGACGCATGTCCGGCGAGCACCGCTACTCGGTGAACATACCGATGAAGTGCTGGCCCAGTTCGACAACGCAACAGCTGCCCTCCAGCTCGAAGAAACAAGATAGGGAGATCATGTCCAGAACACAACGACCGCGGCGTTCCTGCCTCGCGGTTCCCGGTTCGAACCCGAAGATGATCGAGAAGGCGAAGGGTCTCGATTCCGACCAGGTCTTCCTGGATCTCGAGGACGCGTGTGCTCCACTCGCGAAACCTGGTGCGCGCAAGACCATCGTCTCGGCACTCAACGAAGGCGGGTGGGGATCGAAGATTCGCGTGGTGCGGGTCAACGATCTCACCACCCACTGGACCTATCGTGACGTGGTCGAGGTCGTCGAAGGTGCCGGTGAGAATCTTGACTGCATCATGCTTCCGAAGGTGCAGTCGGCTGCCCAGATCGCCTGGCTCGACTTCACTCTGACCCAGATCGAGAAGACCATGGGTTTCGAGGTAGGCCGAATCGGAATCGAGGCGCAGATCGAGGACGCCGCCGGATTGATCAACGTCGACGAGATCGCGGCCGCGTCGCCGCGTACCGAAACGATCATCTTCGGCCCGGGCGACTTCATGGCGAGCATCAACATGAAGTCGCTCGTGATCGGTGAGCAGCCGCCGGGTTATGGGGTCGGCGACGCGTTCCACTACCCGCTGATGCGGATCCTGATGGCCGCCCGAGCGAACGGGCTGCAGGCAATCGACGGACCCTATGTTCAGGTCCGTAACGTCGATGGCTTTCGCCGGGTTGCCGGACAGGCCGCCGCACTCGGCTACGACGGGAAATGGGTGCTGCATCCGGCCCAGATCGACGCCGCCAACGACACCTTCAGTCCCGCCCAGGCCGACTACGACCATGCCGAGAACATCCTCGCCGCGTACGAGTGGTTCACCTCCGACCAGGGCGGCCGCAAGGGCGCCGTGATGCTCGGCGACGAAATGATCGACGAGGCGTCCCGCAAGATGGCGTTGGTCATCGCAGGCCAGGGCCGCGCGGCCGGCATGGAACGACTCGATGTGTGGAAGCCGGAGATCGAGACCGTAGAGAGCGGTGTGTGAACAGTGACGACCACGGAGAAAGAGCAGAACATGCAGTTCGGACGGTACTTCGAGGATTTCGAAGTCGGAGCAATCTACAGGCATTGGCCAGGCAAGACCGTCACCGAATACGACGATCACCTGTTCTGCCTGCTGACGATGAACCACCACCCGTTGCACATCAACTCCCACTTCGCTCAGGAGACAACAGAATTCGGGCGCAACGTGGTCGTGGGCAACTACGTCTACTCGCTTCTGCTCGGCATGTCCGTACAGGATGTGTCCGGCAAAGCGATCGCCAACCTCGAAATCGAATCGTTGCGGCACGTCAAGCCGACGTTCCACGGCGACACGATCTATGGCGAAACCGAGGTCCTGGAAGTCACGCCCTCGAAGTCCAAGGACGACCGAGGCGTCGTGTACGTCGAGACCCGCGGCTACAAGCAGGACGGGCAGATCGTCTGCATCTTCCGACGCAAAGTTCTCGTACCCAAGCGAAGCTACGGCGACGCACGCGGCGGCGAACAGCCCGCTCGCCCGCTGCCGCACGTGTAGTCGACCCCGGCTGGGAGGGTTCCCGCCTACAACGCCCACAGCCGTTCTCACCGAAGCCGGATGGGATCTGCGGGTCGGCTGCGTGGTCCGCGGATCGACGAGTTCGTCCCTCCGATCTTCGATCCGGGCCGGGTGTTCCTCCGCTGGTGGGAGGACGCCCGGCCCTTGACAGAGATCGCGGGAACGAACCAAGCTATCAACAGAAACACTGTGCCATATATCGGCACGATCTCGGTGCGGCCGGTTACCCGGGTGCACCACTCGGAATAGGAAGCACAATGCGAGAGCGTTACGAAACGTTCGTCGGCGGACATGACGAGCGCAGTAAGAGTGGGCAGTACTTTTCCACTCGTGATCCCGCCACAGGCGACGTCATCGCCGAAGTCGCGCTCGGCGGCGCGGAGGATATCGAGGCAGCAGTTGCCGTAGCGCAGAGCGCCTTCCGCTCGTGGCGTGACACCCCGGCCGCCACTCGCGGTCGCATCCTCCTCGAGGTCGCCCGCACACTGCGTGAACACGCAGACGAACTGGCCCGAATCGAAACACTGGATACCGGTCAGACGTTGTCGCAGTCGAACGTGGACATCGAGACTGCCGCACGATACTTCGAGTACTACGGCGGGGCGGCAGACAAGGTACACGGCGAGACGATTCCGCTGGGACCCGACTACCTCTCGTACACCCGCAACGAACCGTTCGGCGTGATCGGCGTGGTCACACCCTGGAATGCGCCGATCAACCAGGCCGCGCGGGCCATCGCACCCGCATTGGCGATGGGCAACGTGGTGGTCCTCAAACCCGCCGAGGACACGCCACTGTCGGCACTGGAGATGAGCCGTCTCGCCGTCGAAGCGGGACTGCCCGCGGGCGTTCTCAACGTCGTCCCCGGATTCGGTGCTGATGCGGGAGCTGCGCTGACCGGCCACGACAAGGTCCGCAAGATCGTCTTCACCGGCTCGGTGGAGACCGGCCGGGCGATCATGCGGGCGGCCGCCCAACGACTGATTCCGCTGACTCTCGAGTTGGGCGGGAAGTCCCCCAACATCGTCTTCGATGACGCCGATCTCGACGCGGCCGCGACAGGCGCCTGGACCGCGTTCACCACCAAGGCGGGACAGGTATGTTCTGCCGGCAGCCGGTTGCTGGTGCATTCTTCGGTGCACGACGAGTTGGTCGGTCGGCTCGTCCAGCACGCGAAGACCACGGTCATCGCGCCGGGCATCGAGGACCCGGATATCGGATCCCTGGCCACGCGAGGGCAGTTCGACAAGGTCCGCTCGTATCTTGAACTCGGGCCCAGCGAGGGTGCGCGTGTCGCGACCGGTGGACACGTCGCCGATACCGGGCGGCTGGGCCGTGGGTTGTTCATCGAGCCGACCATCTTCGTCGACGTCGACAACACGATGCGCGTGGCGCGCGAGGAGATCTTCGGCCCGGTGCTGACGGTGCTCCGATTCGATTCCGATGAGGAGGCGGTCGAGATCGCCAACGACAGCGACTACGGACTCGTCGCGGGGGTCTGGACCAGAGACCACGGCCGGGCTCATCGCGTGGCCGGCGCCATCGAGGCGGGGCAGGTCTTCATCAACCAGTATTTCGCCGGTGGTGTCGAAACCCCGTTCGGTGGCTACAAGTTGAGCGGTTTCGGCCGGGAGAAGGGCTTCGAGGCGCTCAAGCACTACTGCCAGCTCAAGACGATTACCGCACGGTTATGACGTCCGCAGATCACGTCTCTCGATGACTAAGTACGCCGACGAGACAATCAACGGGATAGATCGCAGCACCCATAAGCGGCGCAGTAGCTGGGGCGTCGACGGGAGTGCGCAATGCACCAAACCCGAGGAGGCCCGAGTCGTCCACAATGCCGATCGGCATCGCTTCGAACTCCGGGTTCGAGGAGAGCCGGTCGGCATTCTGGGGTATTTCGATCTGCGACACCTCACTGAACCGCTCAGGATCCAAGGCAATATCGGGCCCAGCCCGAGGACGTCGTTCTACTCGCACACGAGAGTCGTGGAAAGATCCGAAAACCGTGCATTCGCTGCCCTATTCGTGTAACAGGCGCTCGACCTCGCCCGCGACAACCGATGAAAGGTGCGACCGGTCTGCCCGTATGTTCGAAGTTCCTCGACGATCGCCCGGAATACGGCGATCTCATTGTTCGCCTGGACAGTAGGCGGGCGCGTCACACACCGCGACAACGCCCCGGCACAGAGCACAGCTCAGCACGGGGGGCGTTCTCCATCGCTGAGGCATTGTGGAAGAAATTTCCCAAGTAGTAGCGATCCGCTGGCATGTAGAAGCCACGGACCGCGACCCGGGAACCCCGTAGCCCTGTCAATCCTCCCGATCGCGACTGACTTACCTCGTACCTACACGATCGCAGTGAACACCGCGCGATCGTCACGGCCGTCCCGTCCGGGCTCGCGGGGCACACCCCGCGAGCCCACCGTGATTTCCGCAGGTATGGCGCGATCGGGTGTTGTCCTGGGTTGCCCACTCCGATCCACTCCGCATGCCGCCCGCTTGTCGCCACCAAATCGGACGGACGGATGCCGGCATCTTCCGAATGACTAACCTACCCGCAGGCGAACCACGCTTCGGGGGGTTCCCCCCTGAGTGAGGACATCGTGAACACTGGGTCGTGAAGGTCCCAGAGGAAGAGATGTCACTGATGGCGATGAAGGCGTACTCGGCGGAGTTCAAGGCCGATGCCGTCGCGCTGTACCTGTCCGACCCGAGCCACACCTTTGAGGGCATCGGCAACGACCTGGGAGTCAGCCGCGAGACCCTGCGCAACTGGGTGCGGGCCGAACGCAAACGCACCGGTACCTCCACGGCCGAGCTCCGGGCCGACGGGGCTGCGCGGCCGGCATCCCGGGCCGGCGAGGTATCGTCCGAGTCCGTGTTGGAGGAAGAAAACAAGCAGCTCAAGGCCCAAATCCGGAAGCTCGAAACCGAGCGGGAGATCCTGCGCAAGGCCGCGAAGTATTTCGCGGGCGAGACGAATTGGTGAGCCGCTTCCAGTTCGTTGACGACCACTGCGACACCGTTCCGGTGAAGTGGCTGTGCCAGATCCTCGAAGTCTCCCGCTCGGGCTTCTACCGGTGGCGGACCTCCGGACCGGCCCGGGCCGCCCGTGCCCGCGCCGACGAGGAGCTGGCCGAGCGGATCCGCGCTATCCATGCCGACTTCGATGGCACCTACGGTGCCCCGCGCATCACGGCCGAACTGCGCGAGGCCGGGATCGAGGTCAATCACAAGCGGGTCGAGCGGGTGATGCGTGAGCACGGGATCGTCGGGGTGCACCTGCGCAAACCGGTGCGCACCACCGTCCCCGATCCGGACGCGGCCGCGGTGCCGGACCTGATCCGGCGGGACTTCACCGCGAGCGCACCGAACACTCGATACGTCGGCGACATCACCTACCTCCCAGTCGGTGACGGTGAATTTCTGTATCTGGCGACGGTGTTGGACCTGGGCTCGCGACGGTTGGCGGGGTGGTCGATCGCCGACCACATGCGTACCGAGTTGGTCACCGATGCGATGCGGGCGGCGGCGGCCTGTCGCGGCGCCGCAGGGCTCGAGGGGTCAATTTTCCACTCCGACAACGGAGCCCAGTATGCATCGGCCGAGTTCGCCGACCTCTGCCGCGAGCTGGGGGTGACCCGGTCGCGGGGTGCGGTCGGAACGTCGGCGGACAACGCGGCCGCCGAGTCGCTGAACGCGACGTTGAAACGGGAGACGCTGCAGGGGCGGAAGCGCTGGAACAGTGCGGGTGAGGCCCGCGCCGCCATCTTCCGCTGGATCACCCGCTACAACACGCGAAGGAGGCATTCCACCCTCGGTCAGATCTGTCCGATCGAGTTCGAGCAGCGATCGGCTACGCTGGCCACCGCTGCATAGGAATTGGTGTCCACATCTCGGGGGGAACGCCCTCGCCCGGCTGTTGAAGGGTCGTGCCGAGACGGGCAGTCAGCGGTGTTGCCAGACAGGGGGACGTTTGGCGAGGAAGGCGGTAATCCCCTCCTGCGCATCGTAAGTGGTGGCATTCACAGCCATCGTCTCTTGCATCTGCCGGTACGCTTCGTCCTCGGACAATTCGATTTGCCGGTAGAAGGCTTCTTTCCCGGTAGCCAGGGTCAGTGCGCTCGCCCCCGCGACCGTTTCGGCCAACGATCGCGTTACCTCGGTCAGGGTTTGGGGTTCGGCGACGAGGTTGATCAGACCCCAGGTCTCTGCCGTGACCGCATCGATCATCTCACCGGTAAGGAGCATCCGTAGGACCCGCTTTCTGCCGATCGCACGGGAGAGTGCGACCATCGGTGTCGAGCAGAACAAGCCGATCTTGACCCCCGGAGTGCCGAATCGAGCCGTCGAGGACGCCACCGCCAGGTCACAGGCAGCGACGAGTTGACAACCCGCGCGAGTGCCACACCCTGCACCGAGGCAATGACCGGTTGAGGAACGCGATGTATCGCCTGCATCATCTCGATGCAAGCAGCGAAGACCGCGCGTCCGTCATCGAGAGAGCACCCAACGAGTTCATTGAGATCGTGGCCGGCGGAAAATGCCGCCCCGCTCGCCTGGAGCACGATCACTCGGATCGAGTTATCGCCTCCCAACGCACCGAGAGCGTCCCGAATCCCTCGCATCACGTTCACCGACAGGGGATTACGACGATCTGGATCCGTCAGAGTGATCCAACCAATGGGTCCGTCGGCGCTGATGCCGATTGACGCCGAGCCAATTCTCGAGTCGGTCATCGTCTCCCTTTCTAAACCAGCAGCAGGACAATGCAGCCGCTGGGCGCTGATGGCACTCGGCCTAGCTGTTGCGGATACGCTCGGCGGACGCGAGGGACTTCAGGCCGTACACGACAGCACCTCCGGCTCTGAGACTGGCTGCGATATAGGTCGCCTCCGCCAACTCTTCATCGCTTGCACCGCAGGCGACGGCATCATTGGTGTGCACCTTGATGCATCCTTCGCACTGCGTGGTCAGTGCGACCGCCACGGCCATGAGTTCTCGGTATTTTCGGGGGATCTCACCGGGTCCGGTGAAGACCGAGGCATTGAAGGCGGCCAGCGCCTGCCCCATAGAGCTGGCTCGGTCACCGAGCGGCGCCGTGCGATGGTTGTGCGTCATCACAGTCATCAAGTTTCCTTCAGATAATGGCTCGAAGAGCGTTTCGAGACAACGGTCGCCAACGTCACCTTCGTGTGGACATTGGCCGAGTTCGTCTAAACCGCATTCTGCGTCGATGTCTTCTCCCGCCGAATTCTGGGTTGGCGGGTGATGACTACGAGGCCACGCCGTTGGTCAGCGGCGTCCTCGAGCAAGCGCTGTTCACGCGACGGAGGACTGATTTCCGTTTCACTCTAACAGGTTTGGTGCATCACGCGGATGCGGGCAGTCTGTACAGGTCGCTAGCGTTCACCGAGGCGTTGGTCGAATCCGGGATCACGGGCTCGATCGGCAGCGTCGCCGACGCCCTCGATAATGCCATGATGGAGTCGGCCATAGGGCTCTACATGACCGAGCCCATCCGCTGGGAATGGGTATGGACCGGACGGGCCGAGGCGGAGCGGGAGGCGGCCGAGTGAGTTCGCTGGTTCAATGCTCGGCATAGACCTGGGGCACCGTGGGAGCAGCAGCCAGATAGCTCAACCGTGGACAACATCAGATCGGCCATTGTGGCCCGACCAGCGACGCTATCTCCGACATACTGAAAACGGGAATTGACAACGCAGACTCGGTGTTGGACTATCAACACACGGCGTGCCGACTAGCGGAACAGCATGCCAATAGACAGAGCTGCGGCGCGGATCTCCTGCGCACAAACCGACACGAAGGCGGAACCATGGGCGTGGGACTTGACGATGACCTGCTACGTGACTTTTTCGGCAACGCCGAACAACGTGCGATTTTCGACGGACCGCAGCGACTGCAGGGGTGGCTGGATGTAGAGCGCGCTCTAGCACAAACTCAGGCTGAACTCGGAATCATCCCGGCCGAAGCTGCGCAGCGTATTTCAGCGCACTGCCAGAGCGATCTTTTCGATATCAATAAGCTGCGCCAACACGTCAACGCAACGCAACATCCAATCGTTCCGATGGTTAACGCGCTGGAGAAGTTGGTTGGCACAGAGTTTGGACAGTTCGTGCACTACGGTGCAACTTCTCAAGACATTATGGATTCCGGTCAAGCCCTTCAACTGCGTCAATCACTGCAGGGTATTGAGCGCGATGTAGCTGCAGCCACGAAGGCAGCCGCGTCGCTCGCTCTGAAACATCGCAACACTACTCAAGTTGGTCGAACGCATGGACAACACGCCGTTCCGATCTCATTCGGTCTGAAGGCCGCTACCTGGGTAGATGAGCTGCAGCGGTTGCAAACACGCATAGCAGAATCGCGCGATCGAATTCTCACAGTTCAGATCTTCGGTGCCGCCGGAAGCATGGCGGGGTACGGTGACCGTGCCTTCGAAGTAAAAGCGGGTGTGGCATCGCGGCTCGGCCTTACGGAACCAGTGGCACCCTGGCACGCGACTCGAGACCGCATAGCCGAGCTAGGTTCCTTGATGGCCCTCCTCGCTGGTGTATCCGAGAGGATCGCGGCAGAGGTGATTCGCCTGCAATCCACAGAATTTGGGGAACTGGTCGAGCCTCTCCAGCCTGGTCACATCGGATCATCGACGATGCCGCAAAAGCGAAATCCGCACCTTTCCGAAGGCATCGTAGCCAAAGCACGAATTGCGCAAAGCCTATCCGCTGGGCTACTCCGAAATGGCGCTCACCAGCACGAACGAGACATGGGGGCATGGGCTGTCGAGTGGCTGACTGTCCCTGAGTTGATGGTTGGATCTGGCGCGATGGCAGCCGATCTGAACCATCTGCTGGAAGGTTTGCAAGTAAATGCCGAGTGTATGCGAAGAAATGTCGGAATCACCGGGGGCCAGGTCAACGCCGAATCGCTGATGATGATTCTTGATTCATCAATTGGACGTGATCATGCCCATCACCTTCTTGTCGAGTTGACCCGATCCGCCGACCTTCAAAACCTGAACTTCTCCGAGGTTGCGACAGCCGATGAACGAGTAGCCTCCCACCTGTCGCAGGATCAGATAATGAAAGCTCTTGATCCAGCGCAATACCTAGGTTTCGCGCCCGAGGTGGCAGACCGCGTCAGTCGCGCGCTCACCGCTGAGGCGGAGGACCGACCCTCCATCAGCTCATAGCAACCGTACGGATCCGACACCTGTTCAATCTTACGGCGAGCAGGCCAGCGACAGGAACGATCCACTCAACTTGTACGGCGTCCAGAGAAGTTGATTTCGAGCGCACACTCGTGCCCTATTCGGTTCAACGAGGGCACGAGCGCGGGAAACCCACCGGCGGTCGTGACTACCTTGTCGCGCACACCACACAATATGCAGTCGAAACAAGGCCGAACGCAAGCGCTGGGCTGACGAATCGTAAGGAACAAGAATTGAAACTTGGACTTCGGATACCACAACGCGACAAGGTGAACCTTCGTCTAGACGTCACCGAGGTGGCTCAGACTGCGGAAAATAACGGATTTGAGAGCCTCTGGGTCTATGAGCGAAGCCTCTATCCACTAACGCCCGAGGAACCCTATCCATACTCTGATCCGCCCGGTGGCGATTGGCCATCCTATTATCGGCAAACCGCAGATCCACTCAGCGTACTTGCCGCTGCCGCGATGGTAACGAGTCACGTGCGTCTTGGGACGAGCGTGCTGATAGCCGCGCAACATATTCCTTTCCAACTGGCGAAAACAATAGCAACAATCGATCAGATCAGTGAAGGCCGATTCGTCGCGGGATTCGGTGCCGGATGGTCGAAAGACGAAATACGCGCCGCAGGAGCGGATCCCAAGTTTCGAGGGCGCTACCTCGACGAGACGCTCGATGTCCTCGCGGCAGCATGGGGACCGGACCCAGTGAGCTACCAAGGACGACGAACGATCGTCAACAACGCTATCGTGGCCCCAAAGCCGGCGTCACGAGTGCCTGTTCTCATCGGGGGCGGAGGTACCCCCCGGACCATCGAACGAATCGCTTCTCGAGCCGATGGATGGCTGTCTATTCCCTTCGGCTCAAAAGGTTTCCAGGAGATCGAATCCACCTGGAACAAGATCCGCGAGCGGGCCGTCGAACTAGGTCGCTCCGCCGAACACCTCGAGCACATCGTCTGTGCAAATATAACTCTCACCTCCGAGCTCGCGGGGGCCGAACGCACACCTTTCGTCGGCACGCTCGACCAGATTGTCGAGGACGTCGTCGCTGCGTCGAAAGTGGGCGTCGACGAGCTGATCATCGATCTGAACCTTCAAGATCCTTGGTTCACCGAGAGCAGAAAAATGCTGGACACGGCACTCGAGATCTTCCACCGTGTAAACAAACGCTGAACATACGGTAGCCGATAAGATGTCGGGTTCTTCGGAATCACAATAGGGAGATATCGGCACGAGGCAGCGTGCATACCGGTCCCCTGATCGCGACCACAAGGGCCACCGGAAACGCCGCGGATCCCGTCGGCCACCGCGAAGGCCGCAATCGCCTTCGCCGCCCCATGGCCACCTCCGCCCATTGGCCATCATGGTCATTCGGTTTCATCGGACTGGCGTGGTTCAGCTATCGGTTACTGCCTACAACGAGGCCAAGGACGCCACAGAAGGTGCCGTGGGGAAACAGGCACAGGACGCAAACCCGGGAGCCAAAAGGACTCGTGATGCCGTACTTGATCGGAGTCGCGATCATCATCGTCACGCTGGCCTTCCTGCTACTCGAGACTTCCGGCTGTATGGTCGCCGGGATCATTGCGTGATCACCGCGTAGGTGCCCGCTCGCAACTCGATCGAGGTACCCGTCGACGAGCCCGTGACAGCGGCCGAACCGATTGCCGGGTTCGCGATCAGGGCGAGAGCGGAGAATCCGGCGATCGCGCCGGCACAGACGATACGGCGCGTGATTGATGCAGCCACGAGAATGTGGCTTTTCGATTGTCACCGCGCCCCTGCGCACCGGTTGCCCAGGCGTCGCTTCCACCGATTGTGGTAACGATGCAGCTGTCCGATCCGGAAGCGTCTTGGGGACGACGAACCCCCGCTCCGATTTCATTACCGCCCGGCTTCGACGGGAAGCTTTCGCGGCTGCCCTTTGGCGCACGATGTTGGCGAGCTGACAGTCGACCCAGCAATCCGCGGCTGGTTCGATCGGCTACCGGGGCATCAGTCTGTCGTTGTGGTCGCCGCCAAAAAGCAAGCAAGGTGTGGAATCCGGCGACGCAGCGCTCGACGGATCAGAGCAATGAACTCACGTTCGCTGCAGTGTCGGAGACCTGCTTCCCCCACCAGGGCACACGATTCTCGTCGAAACGGGTCTCCGGCATCGAGATGCCGATGCCACCTACCGGGCATCCCCCCTCCCCCAGCACAGCTGCCCCGACGGCACATACTCCCATCCGGTTCTGATTGACGTTCACCGCATATCCGACGCGGCGGATCTCCTCGATCTTCTTTCGGATAGATTCGGGATCGGTGTCGGTCTGCGGAGTCAGTTGCTGGATGGGACTGGAAAGAATTCTGTCGACCTCATCGTCCGGCAGGCACGCCATGATCGCCATTCCCCCCGACGTGTGAGGTAGCTGCCATGTGCTGCCGACCTTGATGAAGGTGCGAACCGCCTGATGGGAATCCATGCGTTCGATCTGAACCACCCGTTCCGCACCATCACGGACCTGGAGCGTGATGGTCTCGTTCGTCAGATCCCGCAGCTCACGCATCGGTTCGAGCGCGACCGTTCGCAAGTCTCCCTTGTCCCAGCCGCGCCTGCCCACGGCGAGCGCCCGCGAGGTGAGCTTCCATCGCGTGTACTCGCTCCCATCGCTGCGGATCCAGCCGGCGGATGCGAGCGCCTGAAGAGTCCGCTGCACGGTCGATTTCGGCAACTGAAGGGTGCGTGACAGTTCGCCTACTCCGACCGGCTGGCTCTCCGCCACAGCTTCGAGTACGCGCAAACCTCGTTCGATGCCTTGCACCTACTGTTCCTCTCCCTCGACCGCCGCTCCGCCGCGGTGCAACATTTCGTACTGTGCCGATTATCGGCACAGTATGTCGAAATGTCCAGTCTCGATGTCCGCTACCGGTTCACCGAAGGCGAATCTCGGCGGCCGCGCCGACGCCGACAGGCGGCGAACTGTCCGCGAGGATCTTGAAGACGCCCGTCGCCGTTGCCACCACCGAATCGTTCACCCGCAGGTCGGAGTCCGCGAAGACGATCGATGCCGTGCGCCGCACGATACGGGGTGAGCTCGTCAAGAGGTCACCGACCCGGACGATACCGAGGAAACTGACATTCAGTTGCACGGTCGCCATGTTCTGCGTGCCGGTTTCCGCGAGGGCGGTCGAACCGAGGGCTCGGTCGGCGAAGGCCATGATCAGGCCGCCCTGCACGACTCCTCGAAGGTTTCGATGTTTGGGTTCACACCGCAGTCCGTATTCCCGTGCACCGCCATCTCCGCGACGCAGCAGCAGTGGACCGATCAGCCCGATGAACCCACCGTCGTGCACCTCGTCCCATTCGACTTCGCTCACGCCCACCTCTACTTCTACTTCCATCCTGGCTTCGATCTTTCATACCCATCGAGTCGGGTCGCGATCTGATGGGCGGCGCGGAGCCGCCGACGGCGAGGTTGGAGGAACTCGCTCGTCGGCGGCCCGCGAGGTTGCGCGGGCCTCGTGCTTCGTGACCACCACGAGCACTGCCGGCCGCGCAACCCGTCAGGGGGTTACTGGGTAGCCGAGAGCACCTTCGACGGCACAGCCGAGTCACGGATTTCCCACAGCACCGGCTTGATGCACCGGAAGAACTGGGCTGCGTCCTCGCTCATCGGGAAGTGTCCGAGTCCCGCCATCGGAACGACCTTCGCACCCTCGATCTGCGCGCCGAGTTCCGCGGCCTCCTCCGGTCCCGTCGCGAAGTCGTATTCGCCGTTGAGGATGTACACGGCGGTCTTCGACGTATCGATGTTCTGTGCCGTTTCTCGAAGATCGTGCTCGACGCTGTAGTAGTGGAGATCACCCTTGAAGACCGGAGGGGATCCTTGGCTGTAGACCCAGGTCGTTTCCCTGCGGCCGACCTCGGGCGCCGTCGGCGAGGTGAGCGCGTACATCGCCGCGGGCTTGGAGTCGTTGCTGATCTCAGGGTGGAACCAGTAGTCGAGGTAGAAGCCGGGCGAATGCAGCGCCGCCTCGAGCGCGATCACGGCACGGAAGACGCCGGGGTAGTGCAGTGCCAGATCGGGGGCGAGGTTGCCGCCCATCGAACTGCCCATGTACACCGCGTCCTCGCAGTCGAGGGCCTCGGCCAGGGCAACGACGAACTTCATGAAGAAGTCCTGGGTCAGGTTGTACTCCTGCTCCCACCATCGCACCGAGAGCGGCGGCAGCGACCGCCCGTGATACGGCAGATCCCACGTGATCACGCGGAAGTGCGAGGTGATCTCCTCGTCCTCGAGGAGATGACGATACTGGCGGCCGTCACAGCCGGCGGTGTGCTGGAGAAGTAGCGGGATTCCGGACCCGCTCTCCTCGTAGTAGACCCGGTACTCGACGTCGTCGATCGTGAGATGGACGTACCGTCCGACCGCCTTGTCGAACTTCGTCGTGGTCATTTCGCCTCCTCGGCAACGTTGGTGTACGAACGCATGAAATCGAACACTCGTCTGAGCGCGGCGTAGTAGGCGAAGAACATCTTCATGTCTCCCCCATAGCGGAAGTTGTGCCGGGTGACCGCCGAGAAGAGGTCCTGATAGAACGGGCGAGGCACCCGCTGGAAGAACTTGCTCCATTCTTCGATCGGCGCCGAGATCTCGATGTCGTAGTTCCGCGCAACCGTCATGAGGTTGTTGCCCTCGGGCGGTGTCATGGAGTCGAGTCGACCGTCACGAATCACCAGCACGTAGGTTTCATCGCCGATCTCCAACCGGACGATGGCGTTCCAGAAGCGCGCCGCAATCTTGAATTCGGGATCCAAGTTGAGCGCCTCTGTGAACCTCTCCGTGTCCACAAATGGCATGGCCTTTCCCTTTCCAGTAAGTCGCTATTCGACCTGCGATCACACGCGGGCGGCGTGGGGTTCGCTAGACATGGCGGCCCCGAGCCACCACTATCGGGACTGTGCCGTTCAGCGGTACGCCGTGTCAATTTCGAGTATGTGTACTGCCTCACAATTTGTCAATACGCTGACGTGGACCTCCGTTGCCCGAGCTCGCCACACCCCACCCAGCGCCGAACGGCATCGCTCGGAGACGCGAATACTCCCTGGGGTTCGACAACTGACCTGAATCTCACTATGTGGCACCGCTATTCCAGCATTTGGCTATGCGCGATAGCTTCTGTGTACCGCCGCCACTTCCGCCCGCTGCACCCACGCACTCGGGCTCGGCGACTCGTCACGCGCGGAAACAGTCACGCGTTCGCAGTTCGGAGATCTGATGAAAATTGCAGTCATTCCAGGGGACGGAATCGGCCCCGAAGTCATCGACCAGGCGGTCAGGACCTTGCACGAGGTTGCCCCCACCATCGACACCAGCTACTTCGACCTGGGCGCCCGAAACTTCCGGGAAACAGGTCGTCTGCTCGCCCCGGAAACACTCGACGAGATCCGGCATCACGATGCGATCCTGCTCGGTGCCATCGGCGACCCCACTGTCCCCGCCGGCACGCTGGAACGTGGCATCCTGCTCGAAATGCGCTTCGCGCTAGATCATCACATCAACCCACGCCCGACGAAGACGATGCCCGGCGCGCCGCGAGTGCTTGCCGGAGACGTGAATGTCGACCTGTTGGTAGTCCGGGAGGGAACCGAAGGCCCGTACACCGGCAACGGGGGCGCACTCCGCGTCGGAACGCCGCATGAAGTCGCTACGGAAGTCAGTGTCAACACACGCTTCGGAGTCGATCGACTTCTCCGGGAAGCGTTCGAGCGCGCCACGGTCAGGCGGCAGAGGTTGACGATCGTGCACAAACCGAACGTTCTCGCCTTCGCAGGCTCCTTGTGGACGCGCGCTGCCGACGACCTGTCAGCGCTGTATCCGGACGTCGAGGTCGATCACATGCTCGTCGATGCGGCCATGCTGCACCTCGTCACAAACCCTGCCCGATTCGACGTCATCGCCACCGACAACCTCTTCGGCGACCTCATCACCGACCTCACGTCCGCCCTGGGCGGGGGTGTCGGGCTGGCGGCAAGCGCGAACATCGACGGCTCACGGAGGAATCCCGGCATGTTCGAACCGGTTCACGGGAGCGCCCCGGATATCGCAGGTCGAGGCGTCGCCGATCCCACAGCCGCGATCCTGTCGGTCGCGTTGATGCTGCATCACCTCGGGCGGTCACCTGAGGCGAACGCCATCGACCAGGCCGTTCAGGACCACGTCGCGACCCGCGGACCCGAATCCTGCTCCACCGAGGAAATCGGTGAGCAGATCAGGAGCCGAGTGGGCTCCTGATCACTCACACTGCTTCGCCATCGGCCGGCTGCCAGTTCGCGATGAGTTCCACGAGGCCGGGAAAGCGCTCATCGAGGTCTTCGATGCGGACTCGGCTTCGTCGCTCGAGCCCGTGCTGCCGCTGTCGGATGACACCTGCCTCCCTGAGCGCTTTGAAGTGGTGGGTGAGGCTCGACTTCGGCCGGTCGAATCCGAACCAACCGCAGGTGTGGTCGTACTCCTCAGAGCTGGTCAACAGCCGATTGACGATTGTGAGTCTCAGCGGGTCGGCGAGGACGCCCATGACCCGCTCCAGACGGATCTCCGATGCCGCGGGTTCGGGTAGCGGCGTCGGCAGAGAAGGCTCTTCGCTGTCGCTCATGCGATAGGTCGGCGCAAGGTCGGTCATAGATCCAGCATAGCGGCAGTACGAATTTTGTCGTACCATCTCTGTACGAATAATCTCGTACTAGTACGACCGGTATCGAACCGGGTGCGGAAGAGGAGACAGCGATGGCGAAGAGTTCGGCCGGCCCGAAGGAACTGAGGTGGTCCCTGGCCGCCGCCAGCACGGTGACAGCCGTCTTCGTGCTGTCCAACGCGCCCACACCGCTATACACGCGCTGGCAAGCAGAATGGGAATTCAGTTCCGGAACGTTGACGATCGTGTTCGGGGCCTACATGGTCGGGCTGATCGGGACCCTTCTCGTCGCCGGGAAACTCGCCGATCGATACGGGCGGAAGATCGTGCTCGTCCCAGGCCTGATCGCCGCGGTCACCGCGGCGGGGCTCTTCCTGTCGGCCACGAACGTAGTGTGGTTGCTGGCGGCCAGGCTACTGGCCGGCGCCGCGGTCGGCGCGGCCGTCACCGCGGGCATGTCGGCGACGATCGATCTCGCCCCCGACCACCGGCGCCGGACCGGATCCATGATCGCTTCCGCTGCAATGGTATTCGGTGCCGGACTCGGCCCCCTCCTGTCCGGGGCGCTCTCCCAGCTCATCGACACACCACAGTCCTGGATATTCGGAATCGTGCTCACGATAACGACGCTGACGCTGGTCGTCGCGATACGGTTGCCACTCCCCCACGGATTCGCAGAGGACGGTCCGGTCGGACCTCTCTGGTCATGGCCCTCCGTTCCTCGTCCGAATCGCCGTGAACTCGCTTGGGGAGCAGCAGCATTCGCTCCAGGCATTACCTCGACTTCCTTCTTCCTCTCCCTCGGGCCCACAGTCCTCGCCACCGGCATCGACGCCCCCAGCCCGCTACTCGCGGGCGCGGCGGCATGCGGCATGTTTCTGGTAGCGACCGGAATCCAGTTCGCCCTGGCGCATCTGCGTACCAGAACCCATCTCGCCCTGAGTTCCACTGCCGCGTTCGTCTCGATGGCGACGCTGACGGCGAGCGTCACCCTCTCCCCGACGCCGGCGTTGTTCGTCATCGCGGCACTTCTTGCCGGCGCCGCACAGGGCCTCGGCCAACTTGCGGCATTGACGCTGATCGGCACCCGCATCCCCTCGAACCATCGCGCCGAAGCGAACGCGACATTGAACATCGCCGGCTACATTCCTGCGGCTCTGCTCCCCGTGGGAACGGGCTACCTGATCCAATTCCTCCCCTTCGGCGCGGCCATCGTCACGTTCGCGGCAGCCGTCATGGCATTCTCCCTCGCCGCCCTGATCACCGTACGAATCAGCACGGCCGAACACCTGCGTCCCCGCGCCTCGGACGGGCACGTGATCCGCGGGGAGACGGATGCCACCGCCGAGGAAGCACTGCTGGATGGGGCACGGCCATGACACTCGGGCGGTCGCATCGCCGGGCGTCTTCCGTCTCCCGGTCGATGGGTCGGACCCCGTCAACCCTTGTCAGGAGCTCCGCTGAGGGGCTTGACTGAAATGTGGGTCTCGATCGCCCAGGATGAACAGACAGGGAGGATGCAGATGCCAACCCATCAGGCAGTTCACGTCCAGGCCCCCGGCGAACCGCTGACACTCGTCGACGTCGAAACAGGGTCGCCCCCGCGCGACCATGTACGCATCGCGGTGTCGGCGTGCGGAGTGTGCGGCACCGACCACGCCTTCGTCAACGGCGCGTTCCCGGACATGTCTTGGCCTCTGACACCTGGACACGAGATCGCCGGAACCATCGCCGAACTCGGTGAGGGCGTCGACAACTACGCCGTCGGCGACCGCGTCGCCGTGGGTTGGTTCGGTGGGCACTGCAACCAGTGCATCCCCTGTCGTCAGGGCTCCTTCATTCATTGCGAGAAGTTGCAGGTGCCGAGCTGGCAGTATCCCGGCGGATACGCCGAGTCGGTGATCGTTCCAGCAAACGCACTGGCCCGGATTCCGAACGAGCTGTCCTTCGCGGAAGCAGCACCCATGAGTTGCGCTGGGGTCACCACGTACGACGCGCTGCGCAAAACCAGGGCCGTACCGGGCGACCGCGTCGCCATCCTCGGCATCGGCGGACTCGGCCACCTCGGTGTGCAGTTCGCCCGGGCGATGGGCTTCGAGACGATCGCCATCGCCCGCGGCGCCGACAAAGGCGACGATGCTCGTCAGCTCGGCGCCCACCACTACATCGATTCCACCGCCGGCGACGTCAGCGAAGCGTTGCAGGCTCTCGGTGGCGTATCCGTGGTTCTGGGGACCGCGGCGAGTTCGAAAGCGATGGGTGATGTGGTCGGTGGACTGCTTCCGCTCGGTGAACTCACGGTCGTCGGTGTCACGCCCGACCCACTGCCGATCAGCCCCCTACAGCTGATCACTCCCGGCGTCGATGTCACCGGCCACCCGTCCGGCACCGCCCGCGACGTCGAAGAGACGATGCACTTCGCGGTCCTGTCAGGCGTGCGCGCCCGAATCGAGGAACAGCCCCTGGCTCGAGCGGCGGAGGCCTACGCCGCGATGGAGGAAGGACGCGCACGCTACCGGATGGTCCTCACGATGTGACCGTTCTCGGCAACGGTTGATCGACTGCCTTCAGCGGAGTTCGTTGCCGCTGCGCCGTCCGATGCCCCGGGTGCCGGACGGTCCGTGGAGCTTCTCGTACGCGGCCTTCTCGGCGTCATGACGGGACGCCTTCCTCGGGTTCTCCAGGTCGGGCGGCAGTCCGTGCCTCTCGAGACGTCGAGATCGGTTCTGCGCCATGTACGACACCGCATAGAACACGGCGAGCAGCACTCCGAGTAAGACCATGGACGCTCGCAGTCCGAGCGGCCCCGGGAACAGGAAGAACGCGGCGAAGACCGGAACGAACGGGACCATGCTGCGAAGGAGGTGCCGGGGAACCGCCCAGTCACCGACCAGGTCGTTGCGGACCCAGTCCTGCATGGAGTCGGGAAGTTTGCGGCCTACCGCGTAACCCAGCCACTGTAGGGGGCCGGGCCGGGTTCGTTGCGTGTTTCGCGACATGACAATTGCCTGTTCATGTTGTGCTGAAGTCGAATTCGACATGATTGTCCTCAGTGATCGAGCGCGCCCGCTCTGAGCGCAGCCTGATTGACGCGGGTGAGAACGTCGTGAAGTTCTTCGAGTTCGGCCAGGCTGACACCGAGCTTTTCGATCACGGCGGGCGGAATCTTCTCGGCCTCCGCACGTAGCGCGGCACCGGCTTCGGTCAGTTCGACATCCAATTGCCTCTCGTCGGCGCGGCTGCGGGTGCGGGTGATCAGTCCGGACGCTTCGAGACGCTTGAGGAGCGGCGAGAGGGTGGGTGAATCGAGTTGCAGTGCGGTCCCGATCTCCTTGACCGCCATCGGGGCCTTCCCCCAGAGAGCAAGCATGACCAGGTACTGCGGATGCGTCAGCCCCATCGGTTCGAGCAAGGGGCGGTAGACGGCGAGCACCGCCCGGTTCGCGATCGCGAGCGCGAAACACACCTGCCGGTCGAGAGCGAGTAGGTCGTCGCCAGCCTTCCCCTGCTGGATGTCTGCGGTCATGCCACCAGGCTACCAGAATAATTCGTGCAATAACTAATATTGCACGAATCATTCTGGAGGTTGCCGCCGATCGTCACGGGAATCGCGCAACGAGGGCATCGAGGCCAGTTCGCGGGCCGGAGAAGAACGGCGTCTCCAGCCGAACGTGCCTGCGCGCGTCGGTAGCGCGAAGGTCTCGCATCATGTCGACTATCCGACTCGGGTCCGGAGCCTCGAAGGCGAGGATCCACTCGTAGTCGCTCAACCCGAAGGAACTCACGGTGTTGGCCCGCACGTCCGGGTAGGCGCGAGCCGCTCGGCCGTGTTCGGCGAGCTGCCGTCGCCGTTCGGCGTCCGGCAGCAGATACCACTCGAGCGATCGGTTGAACGGGTACACGCACACGAACTGACCCGGCTCCTCGTCGGCCACATATGCCGCGATGTGGCTGCGGTTGAATTCGGCAGGCCGGTGGAGCGCGACCGCACTCCATACCGTCGTGCACGCTCGACCGAGTCTGCAGCGCCGGAAACCGGAGTAGGCGG
The DNA here is from genome assembly GCF_000014565.1 of Rhodococcus jostii RHA1. Taxonomy (NCBI): domain Bacteria; kingdom Bacillati; phylum Actinomycetota; class Actinomycetes; order Mycobacteriales; family Nocardiaceae; genus Rhodococcus; species Rhodococcus jostii. The sequence goes on from NC_008268.1 coordinate 397,209, forward strand.
CCTGCAATTCCTCGACGGTGTCGGCATGCGTCCACATCATGAAGTCGGCGTCCCCACGTAGTCCTGCGACGTCGTAGATTCCGCGGATCGCGACACCCGACTCGGCGACTCGGTCGAGGTAAGTGTGCGCATCGTCCACGACCTCGTCGCGCACATCCGGCAGCGCGCCGGGGACCACCTGGAACACGGTGAACATCATGAACCGCACGCGCTGATTGAGTTCGGTGAAGCGAGACCGGGTCAAGGCGCGGGCTACCTCTCGACCGGAGCGCCGACCAACGAGCCGTACTCCACCCAGGAGCCGTCGTAGTTCCGGACGTCGGGGTAGCCGAGCAATTCGTGGAGAACGAACCAACTGTGCGCCGATCTTTCGCCGATCCGGCAATAGACGATGATGTCCTTCGTCTCGTCGAGGCCGGCGTCGCCGTACAGGGCGCGGAGCTCGTCCTCGCCGAGGAAGGTGCCGTCGTCAGCGGCAGCCTTGGACCACGGCACGTTGACGGCAGTCGGGACGTGCCCCGGAACCTGGGGTTGTTCCTGCGGGAAGTGCGCCGGCGCGAGGATCCTCCCGGAGAATTCGTCGGGAGACCGGACGTCGACGATGTTCTTGCTCCCGATCTGCTCGATCACCTCGTCGCGGTGCGCGCGGATTCCCGACACGGGCTCGGACGCCACGTAGTCGGTGGCCGGCCGGGTGACCTCCTCGCTCGACAGGGGCCGGCCGTCGAGCTCCCACTTCTTGCGTCCGCCGTCGAGCAGCCGGACGTCGCGGTGGCCGTAGAGCTTGAAGTACCAGTACGCGTAGGCGGCGAACCAGTTGTTGTTCCCCCCGTACAGGATCACCGTGTCGCCGTTGGCGATTCCTCTCTCGGACAGGAGTTTCTCGAACGATCGCCGGTCGATGACGTCGCGGCGTACCGGATCTTGAAGATCGCGCTTCCAGTCGATGCGGACGGCACCGTCGATGTGGTTCGTCTCGTACTGCGCGGTGTCCTCGTCCACCTCGACAAGGACGACGTCGGGGTCGTGACCGTGTTCGACGACCCATTCGGCGTCGACCAGAAAATTGCTTCTACTCATGGTTCATCCTTCACTTCGTCGGCAACCGGGTGTGCACATATAATTAATGCACGATCTATTCGCCTGCGCTACAGTTTTCGGCACACAGTTTCGACAGGAGCACCGATGACCACACCGAAGACCCGCTCTGTTCAGGCGAAGGCCCCGCGCACGGAGGGGCAATGGGCTCAGGGCGACCGTGAGCCGCTCAATGTGAACGAGCAGGTCAAACAGGATGACGACGGCCTCAACGTGCGCAAGAGAATCGAGGAGGTGTACTGCCGTACCGGTGTCGCCGGCATCGACCCGACCGATCGGCGAAGCCGCTTCCGCTGGTGGGGGCTCTACACGCAGCGCGCACCTGGCATCGAGGGCGGCCGAACCGCCACGTTGCCGCCGGAAGAACTCGAGGACGAGCACTTCATGCTCCGGATCCGCATCGACGGAGGGGCACTGACCACCGAACAGCTGCGCGTCGTCGGTGAAGTCTCCCGACTGTTCGCCCGCGACACCGCGGATCTCACCGACCGCCAGAACATTCAGCTGCACTGGATCAGGGTCGAGGACCTACCCGAGATCTGGCGGCGACTCGAAGGGGTAGGCCTCACGACCGCCGAATCCGCAGGCGACACGCCGCGCGTGGTCCTCGGCTCGCCGATGGCCGGCATCGCCGTCGACGAGGTTCTCGACGCCACACCCGCTCTGCACGAGATCACACGCCGATTGATCGCAAACCCCGACTACTCCAACCTGCCGCGTAAATTCAAAACCGCCATCTCCGGTCTCCAAGACGTGGTCCACGAGATCAACGACGTGGCGTTCATCGGTGTCGACCACCCGGACCATGGCCCGGGACTGGATGTCTGGGTCGGTGGCGGCCTGTCGACGAATCCACGGATCGGCGAGCGCCTCGGCGCGTGGGTACCACTGGAAGACGTGCCCGACGTGTGGATCGGAATCGTCTCCCTCTTCCGCGACTACGGGTATCGGCGACTGAGGGCGAAGGCACGCCTGAAGTTCCTCGTCTCGGACTGGGGTGTCGAGAAGTTCCGCGACGTGCTCGAGAAGGAATACCTCGGACGCGCGATGCTCGATGGACCAGCACCCGAACCGCTCGACGAACCACGCGATCACGTCGGCATCCAGCGCCAGAAGAACGGGCTGAACGCCGTCGGGATCGCACCCGTCGTCGGCAGGGTCGGCGGCACCGTGCTGACCGACTTGGCACGAGCAGCGGAAGCATCCGGATCCCGACGCGTCCGCATCACCCCGATGCAGAAACTGGTGATCCTCGACGTCGAGGACGACAGTATCGACTCCCTCCAAGCCGACCTCGAAAAGCTGGGTTTCCCCGCCCGTCCGTCGCCCTGGCGACGGAGCACCATGGCCTGCACCGGCATCGAGTTCTGCAAGTTCGGGATCGTCGAGACCAAGGCGCGAGCCGCCACACTCATCGCAGACGTCGAGAAACGACTTGCCGACGTGCAGGATCAGCTCGAGCACCCGATCACAGTGCACCTCAATGGGTGCCCCAACTCGTGCGCCCGCATTCAGGTCGCCGACATCGGTCTCAAGGGCATGATCGTGACCGACGTCGATTCCAACCAGGTCGAGGGATTCCAGGTCCATCTCGGCGGCGGCCTCGGGCTGGACACGAGCTTCGGGCGCAAATTGCGCGGCCACAAGCTCCCAGCCACCGAGGTGCCAGATTACGTCGAGCGGATCGTCCGCCGGTACGTGGCCGGCCGCGAAGGCTCCGAGAAGTTCGCGACCTGGGTCCAACGCGCCACCGAAGCCGATCTCGCATGATCGGCTCGCACTGCCGTGCACCACGCAGTCGAGGCTGAGGACGTCCCGGAGCACCCGACTGTCGCGGTCTGCTACGTGCCGGCGTCGGTGACGGGCTCGCGCTCGGGGACTGCGGCCGCATGGTCGTTGACCACGTGCTTCCACCACGAATCGAGCGGGCTCGGTTCCGGCCACACGATCGCGTCGGCCGGGAGCGGCCCTGTACTTTCCCGCGGGTGGCTCGATTCCTGTCGCATCAGCTCGCCTGTGCGTGTCGGCGGGGCGGAAGCTGGTTGACCAGCTGCTCCCACTCTTCGAATCGGGCAGCTTCGGGCGAGCGACGACGGGGCGAGGGTCCGGCAGCGAGGTCGACCAGGCTCCGGGCAGCGCCGAGGACGGTCAGGTGATGACGCCGCGCGACGTCGAGGAGTTCGTCGAACGCCTGGGCGTCACTGCAGCCGCGACCGGCGATCAGGATTCCCTTCGCCGTGCCGAGTAATTCGCGTCCGTCGGGACGCCTACGAGGGATCAGGCGTGTCGGGCCGGGAGTCGGAGTGAGTGGTTCGATGCTGTCCTCGATCATTCCGCGATGCTCCTTCGCTCTCGTGCATCGGCTTCCGACCCGCCGGTGTGCCGACGATCCCGCCCGGACGCAAAATGTGAGTCACGTCACTGTCGATGCCTCCACAGTTCTAGCCGACGGCGCCGCGCCTGTCATCTAGACAAATGTCCAGCTGTGCCGTCACATGACAAAGCGCTCAGGTAGTGGCCACCAACAAATCTTCTCCACTCGGCGGGCGCGGGCCGTCGGATCGATCGGCGAAGTAGCGCTCGGCGAGTGAAGTTCCCGCCACATGCTGCGCGTCGGCGAAGCCGGCCTCGCGGGCCAGGGACAGCATTTCCTGCGGGGGCGAGAATCGAAGCCCGCTGCAGCCAGCTGCTCCGACCAGGACTCGCTCGCCTCGAAGTCGACCGGCACCAGCCGCAGCCAGTCGGGAACACCGAAGCCCGGCTCGATCAGCCGGTTCCGCTTCCAGGTTTGGGGGCCGGGCTGGTCGACCTCGAACCGCGAGCTGCGGGCCGATCTCGTCGACGAGAACGTGCGGCGGCGCGTCGACCTGTACGTGCATCGCCCGCCACAGGGCAACTCGCACGGCAGTGCTGTCCGGTCCGTCCGTCCGCTCGCCTGTCGTCGCCATGACGTTCCCGCTCCTCACGGTCAGTTCTCCGCCGTCCGATGCCACGCCCCAGCCAACGCCCGCCGCTACCAGCGTATATACCTCGTATGAATCCTTCAGTGACCCGAGCCGCCGGCCTGTTCACAGCCACGGCAGCCGCGTTCCTCGCGTTCGCCACGCCCGCGCAGGCGGACTCCCCCACCCCCGTCTACTTCCGGGTGGTTAACTTCAACTGCTCGATCGCACCCGACGAGACTGTGGGATGCGATCTGCCGCAACCATTGCCGATGGACTTCCCGATCCTCGGCGAGTTCGGACTGCCGTGGCTGGGACCCGTCCGGCACGTCGTCATCGACCTTCCCTGGCTTCCGGCGCACCCCACCTACCCGCCCGGCACCCCGTTCACCCTGCCCGGCGGCAACCCCGACATCTCCGAGGTCGCCACCAGCCAGAGCATGTATCAGAAGACGATCACCCACGGCGGAACCACCTGTCTCGCAGGGTTTATGGGCGACGTCACCTGCACCGCCAAGGGCCACAGCTTCGTCGTCACCGTCTACGGAATCCACGCGCACTGAACCGGTACCGCATATGCAACGTCACACGGCGAGGTGCCGGGCGAGGTAAGCGGCGGTGGCGGAGCCGGCCGTCTCGGCAACGACCGTCGGTGGCCCCGAGGCGATGATCCGGCCGCCGTTGTCTCCGCCGCCGGGCCCGAGATCGATCATCCAGTCCGCCGAGGCAATGACCGGCATGTCGTGTTCGACGAGTACGACGGTATTTCCCGCCGCGACGAGACGTCGCAACACCGTCATGAGGCGGTCGACGTCGGCAGGGTGCAATCCGGTTGTCGGTTCGTCGAGTACGTAGAGCGTGTGCCCGGATCGGATGCGTTGCAGTTCGCTGGCGAGCTTGACGCGTTGCGCCTCCCCACCGGACAGGGTGGTGGCCGATTGGCCGAGTCGCAGATATCCGAGGCCGACTTCGACCAGCATGTCAAGGCTTTTCGCTGCTGCCGGAACGTGACTCAGGAACGCGCGGGCGTCGTCGACCGTCATCGCGAGAACGTCGGCGATCGTTCGGCCGTCGACGAGGACCTCGAGGGTCTCTGCGTTGTATCGGGCGCCCGCGCACGCCGGGCACGGTGCGGAGGCCTCGGGTAGAAACAGCATGCCGATGGTGATCGAACCGGCGCCCTCGCATTCCTCGCAACGGCCGCCGCTGACATTGAATGAGAATCGGCCCGGGCTGTATCCGCGTTCACGGGCAACGGGGTGTGCGGCGAAGAGTTTCCGAATTACATCGAAGAGACCGGTGTAGGTGGCAAGATTCGAGCGTGGAGTCCGCCCGATGGGGGTCTGGTCCACGCGCACCAGCCGATTGATCTGTCCGAGCCCGTGGGCGGCCACGACCGTCGGCTCGGTGTCGTTCTCGCGCTCCTCGGCCAGTACGACTGTGGAGCCGTCGGCCTCGTCTCCCCCGGTGTCGGTGCCGAGTTCGCTGTCGAGGCCGAGGTGTTGGGCGACGACGTCGGTGAGCACACGGCTCACGAGTGTGGACTTGCCTGATCCGGACACGCCTGTGACCGCGGTGAGCACCCCGAGCGGGATTCGCACGGTCAGATCCCGCAGGTTGTGCATCGTGATGCCGGCGAGCTCGATCCACCTGCTCGGCGGCCCGGGCTCGGGGCAACTCTCGGGTGTCCCGAAAAGGTATCGGCGAGTGACGGATTCGGGGATGTGAGCGAGACCGTCCACCTTACCGCTGTACAGCACCCGCCCGCCGTGCTCCCCGGCTCCGGGACCGACGTCGACGATCCAATCAGCCGCGCGGACGACGTCGAGGTTGTGTTCGATGACGAAGACGGAGTTGCCTGCCGCACGTAGCCGGCGCACGGCGGTGACCAGCGCCTCGGTGTCGGCGGGATGCAGGCCGGCGGACGGTTCGTCGAGGACGTACAGCACTCCGAACAGGCCCGATTGCAGCTGGGTGGCCAGCCGCAGGCGCTGAAGTTCTCCCGGCGAGAGGGTGGTGGTCGAACGGGCAAGGCTCAGGTAGCCCAGCCCGAGTTCGGTCAGACCCGCGAGGCGTCCGCGAAGGTTGTCTACCAGCGCCACGGATGCGCGTTCGGTTGCGTCGCTTGCGTCGGAACCGCGGGATGCGACGACGGCGTCGAGGACCGAGGCCAGATCGGCCAGTGACAGTTCCGTGGCGTCGGCGATGTCGAGCCCGGCGAACCGTACGGCCAGCGCCTCGGGGCGCAGCCGTTTGCCGTTGCACGCACTGCAGGGCCGGGACACCAGATATCGGGCGACCTTCGCCCGCTGGGTTGCGCTCTTCGTCGTCGCGAATGTGTGCAGGACGTAGGTGCGGGCGCTCGAGAACGTCCCCTGGTAGTCGCGCACCATCTTGCCCGGGTCACGCACCGGTGACACCGTGACCGTGGGTTGTTCCTCGGTGGTGAGGATCCACTCGCGCTCGTCTTCCGGAAGCTCGGACCAGGGGCGGTCCACGTCGATACCGAGTGTGTCGAGGATGTCGCGGTAGTTCTTGCCCAGCCAGGCGCCGGGCCAGGCGGCGACGGCACCGCCGCGGATACTTCGGCTCGGGTCCGGCACCAGGGCATCGATGTCGACGTCGTGGGTGCGTCCGAGTCCGTGGCAGGCTGGGCATCCGCCTTCGGGTGTGTTGGGCGAGAACGCGTTCGAGTCCAGGACGGGGGCACCCGGCGGGTAGGTACCGACTCGGGAGAACAGCATCCGCAGCACGTTCGAGATATGAGTGAGGGTGCCGACCGACGATCGGGCGGAGGTATGACCGCGGGCCTGCTGCAAGGCAACCGCCGGTGGAAGCCCGGTGATGTCCCCCACCCTGGGCGCTCCGATCTGATCCATCAGCCGGCGTGCGTACGGGGTGACGGACTCGAGGAACCGCCGTTGCGCTTCGGCGTAGATGGTGCCGAAGGCCAACGAAGACTTCCCCGATCCCGAGACCCCGGTGAACGCGACGATGCAGTCCCGGGGAATGAACACATCGACGTGGGCGAGGTTGTGTTCTCTGGCGTCGAACACTGCGATTCCGTTGAATTCCTGGGCATGTAACGGTTCAGCGTGCGGTCCGGGATCGAAGGTGGGCACAACTGCTCCAGGTGTCGGTTCGTGCTCGGACAGGTTACGTCCCAGTCTTACTCGAGACGGGGAATCATGTGTACTGGCGACGCTCTCTCGGGGAGAGTCCGCCCCAGATTCCGGCCCGACCGATGCCATCAGCCCACCTGCGCCAACTTGATCGCCGCGGCCTCGATGGTCTCCTCGGAGAGCAGGACCTCGAGGGCGGCGTCACCGAGAGGGATGAAGCTGTCGTCGCTCGTGACGCGTGCCAGCGGCCCGGTGAAGCCGTCGTCGATCAACGCCGTCACCACACCTTCGGACACCCCCCCCGACTTGCGGGTCTCGTCGACGACGAGCACCCGACCGGTGGCGTTCGCCTCCCGGAGAATGTCGTGCACCGGCAGCGGTGCGAGCCACCGCATGTCCACCACGCGCGCGGCGATGTTCGCCCGTTCGAGACGGCGCGCGACCCGCAGACTCATCCGCACCCCGTTGCCGAACGTGACGATAGTCAGGTCGGCGCCGTCACCGTACGTGCGGGCGGAGCCGATCGGCACGTGATTCCCGGCCCGCTTCGCCGGATCCGGATACGGTGCCAGCCACTGCTCGTCACCGTCCTCGTACAGATCGCGGGTGTGGTACAGGGCAATCGGTTCCAGACACACACCGCCTTCCGGTTCCTCCGGACCCACTCGGCGGCCGACACTGCCGTGGCGTACGCCGCCGGCAGGTCGGATCCGTCCGCCTCGAAGTACTCGAGACCTTCACGGTTGCCGAAGTTCGCGGCGATCCACCCCTTCGGCGTCTTGGTGCTGATCCCGATGCCGTTGTCTTCGCAGACGAACAACACCGGAAGCGAAAGGCCCTGGAAAGCCGAAGGCTCCGGAACGGTAGTGCAGCAGAGCAGGATCCGTCGGCCGGAGGGCTCCCGCGACGACGGCGTTCCCTTCGTGCCCGGACGATCCGATCGTGTAGAAGCCCTCGCCCTTCGCGCGAAGCCGTCGGGCAACCAGATCCAGGTGCCGACTGCCCAGTTGAGAATCGAACAGGTCCAGGGTTTGCTGCACGGACAGGCTCGACCCTGCCTCGACGGGCCGGTCGTGATCGATCAACCCTGGACGCGTCGTAGTGGCCATAGCGGCGACGGTGGTGGTGAAGTAATCATCGATCTGTTCGGCCATGAATCCGGCTCCTGAGAGGCAGGTGATCGTCTGCTGGGCGGTGTACTGTACGGAGGTCAGACGATGTTCGTTTCACCTGCGCCGATACCGAACTGCGCGAAGCGGTCCAGAGCGAAGGAGCTGATGTCGTATCCGGGCTCCTTGCCGTGGTAGAGGTCGCGCACGATCTCGCCGGTCGCCGGTCCCATCAGGAAGCCGTGGCCGGAGTAGCCGGTGGCGATGAGCAGGCCCTCGACCTCGGTGGAGCGATCGATGATCTGGTTGCGGTCGGGGGTGACCTCGTAGAGACCGGCCCACCCGGTGCTGATGCCGTAGTCCAGTACAGCCGGCACCCGGGTCTCGGCGATGGCGCCCAGTCCCATCAGCCAGTCCTCGAGTTCGAACCTGAGGTTGAATCCCTCGCGCTCGTTCGGGTCGGACCAGCCGAGAAGCAGGCCTTTGCCTTCCGGGTGGAAGTAGAAATTCGACGGGAAGTCGATGGTCAGCGACGGCGAGGATTCGGGCAACTCGGAGAGCGGCTCAGTGAAGGCGATCTGTCGGCGGACGGGAACGACGGGAATGTTCACCCCGAGCATGGTGCCGATGCCGGCCGACCAGGCTCCGGCAGCGCACACCACGGTGTCGGTCTTGATGCGTCCGTGTTCGGTCACGACCGCGGTGATCGTGCCGCCTGTGCTCTCGATGTCGGTGACCGCGCAGTGACGGACGATGCGAGCACCGTGTCGACGGGCAGCGGCGGCGTATCCCATCACGACCGATTCGGGGGTGGCCTTACCGTCCTGGGGCGACCAGGACGCGGCGAGGAGCCCGTCTGTACTGATGAGCGGCGAAATCTTCTGTGCTGCTTCGGGGGTGACCATGCGGCTCGGAACGCCGTGGCGGTTCTGCAGCGCGACGCTCTCGGTGAAGATGTCGACGTTCGCCTGGTCCGAGAGGAGATAGAGGTAGCCGTCCCGGCTGAAGTCGATCTCCTGGTGGTACTCCTGCGCGAACCGCGAATACACGTCGAGGCCGCGCAAACCGATCGCAATGTTGGCCTCGTTGCTGAAGGAGGCGCGAACACCGCCGGCGGCCTTGCAGGTCGAGCCGCAAGCCAACTCGTCCTTTTCCAGGAGGACGACATCGGAGACCCCGGATTCGGCGAGGTGGAACGCAATGCTGGCGCCGATGACGCCGCCGCCGATCACGACGACGGACGCCTGTTCGGGAAGTTCCTTGCTCATGTCGTCCTCTTCTTTCCTTCGACAGTAGTGATGTGATGCCCGACCGGTTTCCGGGACACCTGACGAACGACCGGGTCGATGGCTTGCCTGGAATTATGGCGCGCGCCCGCTGACCGGAGTGGGGTCACACAGTTGCGCGTGGGGGGTTCCGAACCCTTTAGAACGCGGCGTTCTGCGGGGAACGCCCGCGGAGCACCATGGCTTCGCGCACGCGCTCCTGAGCGGTGGCGCGGGCCACCTCGTGAGTGGTCCGCCCCTGAGCCTTCGACGCATCGAGGGTGTCGATGGTGCTGGCGCGCAGCTTGTTCGAGATGTTGTCGAACACGGCTGCCGGTTCGGGGCGGATTCCGGAGTAGCGGGCATCCATCGCCACGGCTGCGGCGACCACACCGCCGGCGTTGGCGATGAAATCCGGAACCACGGTCACGCCGCGGTCGAACAGCACCGACTGTGCTTCGGGGCTGCTCGGCAGGTTTGCGCCTTCGACGACGATCTTGGCCGGCAACGTGCGGGCGAGATCGGCGTCGATGACGTCCTGCAACGCCGCCGGGATCAGGATGTCCGCGGTCACCGAGAGTTCTTCCCCGGCAGCGAGAGGCTTGGCGTCGGAGTACTGGTCGACGAGTCCGTCACCGTACTGATCGCGCAGATCGAGCAAGGTGGCGACGTCGAGCCCGTCCGGGTTGTGGATGCCGCCCTGCGAGGTGGACACAGCGACGATGGTGGCCCCGAGTTCCGCGAGGCGCTTCGCGCTCGCAGCTCCGACCGCTCCGAAGCCCTGGATGGACACGCTCAGCGAACCGGTGGACAGGCCGAGGGCCTGCGCGGCGGCGTCGGCCGACTCCGCGACACCGTGGCCGGTGACCCCGAGCTGGTCGTACGGGAGCCCACCGAGCGCGTGGGGGGTGCCCACCGCGCCGCCGCGTCCGCCGACCTCGTCGAGCATGATCGCGGCGTCCTTCTCGGTCAATCCCACGTCGAGCCCGAAGACGTACTCCTCGGGGACCTCGTTGCGGAGTGCCCGGACGAAGGCACGCAGGACCGCCTCCTTGGAGGAGGCAGTCGGGTCGGCCCAGATGCCGGCCTTGGCCCCGCCGTAGAACAGGTCGACCCCCGCCCACTTCCAGGTCATGTTGCGGGCCAGCCTGGCGACCTCGCCGACACTCACCGTGGTGGACATGCGGGTGCCGCCCTTGCCCATTCCGCGGGCGGTGTTGTCGATGACGAGAACGCCGCGCATGCCGGTGCGTGCATCGGAGACACACACGACCTTCTCCGGACCCCATTCGTCGATCAATTCGAACATCGTCGTTGCTCCTCGTGCGATTCGATAGGGGGATGTCAGCCGAAGTTGACGCCCTGAGCCAGGGGCAGCTCGCGGGAGTAGTTGATGGTGTTGGTCGCGCGGCGCATGTAGGCGCGCCAGGCGTCCGAGCCGGATTCGCGGCCGCCGCCGGTGGTCTTCTCGCCGCCGAACGCGCCGCCGATCTCGGCGCCGGACGTGCCGATGTTGACGTTGACGATGCCGCAGTCCGAACCGTCGGCGGCGATGAACCGCTCCGCCTCACGCTGGTCGGTGGTGAAGATCGACGACGACAGACCCTGCGGGACGTCGTTGTGCAGGGCGATCGCTTCCTCGAACGTGTCGTACGTCAGAACGTAGAGGATCGGGGCGAAGGTTTCGTCCTTGACGATCTCGCTCTGGGCTGGCATCCGCACGATCGCCGGCTCGACGTAGTACGAGCTTTCGCTGCTCGGGCGGCGCTTGCCGCCGACGAGGATCTCGCCGCCCTGCGCGACAGCCTTGTCGAGGGCTGCGGTCATGTTGGCGTGGGACTTGCCGTCGATCAGCGGGCCCACGAGGGTGCCGTCGGCGAACGGGTCGCCGATCGGGAGGCGGCCGTAGACCTGGGAGATCCGGTCGATCAGCTCGTCGGCGATGTCCTGGTGGACGATGATGCGGCGCATCGAGGTGCAGCGCTGGCCGGCGGTGCCGGCGGCGGCGAAGACGATTCCGCGGGTGGCGATGTCGAGGTCCGCCGACGGGGTGACGATTGCAGCATTGTTTCCGCCGAGCTCGAGGATGGCGCGGCCGAACCGGGCGGCGACGCGGGGAGCGATCTGCTCGCCCATCCGCTCGGAACCGGTCGCGCTGATCAACGGCACCTTCGGGCTGTCGATCAGGGCCTGGGTGTCGGCGGCACTCGCCGAGACGAGGACATTCAGGTTGGCCGGGGCGCCGGATTCTTTTGCGGCACGGTCGAACAGCGCCGAGCAGGCGGCGGCGGTGAGGGTGGTCAGCTGCGCGGGCTTCCAGATCACCGAGTCACCGCAGACGATGGCAAGAGCCAGGTTCCAGGACCACACCGCGGCCGGGAAGTTGAACGCCGAGACGACACCGACGACACCGAGCGGGTGCCAGGTCTCCATCAGTCGGTGTCCGGGACGCTCCGAGGGCATGGTGCGGCCGTCGAGCTGCCGGGACAGACCGACCGCGAAGTCGCAGATGTCGATCATTTCCTGGACCTCGCCGAGGGCCTCCGAGCGGATCTTGCCGACCTCGATGCTGATCAGGTTGGCGACGTCTTCCTTGTGCTCGGTGAGCAGTTCGCCGAGGCGTTTGATCAGGAATCCGCGGACCGGGCCGGGAACGGTGCGCCACTGCAGGAAGGCCTCGTGGGCGGCATCGATCGCGGCCTCGACGTCGGTGGCGTCGGCGGCGGGATAGTCGAAGAGGCTCTCCCCCGTGACGGGGGAGCGGGTGGTGATGGTGTTCTCGACCCCTGCGGTATCGAGTACGGCCGGGTCGACCCCACACCGCTGCAGGCTGGTGCGTGCGAGAGTGCGCAGTTCGTCGGTGGTGGGAAGGGCGATGGTCTCGGCGACAGCGGTGCTCATTTACTTGACTCCTTGGGTAGCGATGGGTGCCGGTTCTTCGATGGGTCCGCGGATTCCCAATTGGTTGGCAACGTGATCGAGGGAAGCGCGGCGGATCCCGTCGTAGAGCGTGTACGGGTTGTGCAGTGTGCGGCCCAGAACTCCTTCCATCCAGGCGGCGTCGATATCGGTCGTCGACTGTGTGGTGTCCTTGTGTCCGTCCGAGGTCAGATTGGACTGGAAGATCCCGGCCGCGGATTTCGGAAGGAAGTCCTCGTAGACGATCGGCTCCGGGCGGACCCAGCCCTGATCGATCAGATCCTGTAGCGATCGTTCGGGCATCGTGCCGTTGCGTTGCTTGTCGTTGTCGACCCGGTAGGTGAAGTACGCCAGATCGTGGAGCGCGAGCCCCTGTTCGGTGGCGGGCACCTGCTGGTTCCACAGCTCCGCAGCGATCTCGTTGCGTGCCTCGGCCGGCACCGGCGCGGTCGCGGCCGCCTCCCTGACCGCCTGCTCGATCTCGACGGTCAACCGGTCGTAGACCTCGCGGCCGCGGACGGTGGCGGCGATGCCGCGGGCTTCGACCTCACCGAAACGCACTCGCAGTGAACCCTTCTCGACGGTGCCGTCGGCCTCGCGGAACACCCGCGGTTCGGCGAGAGCCCGGAACGAGGTCTGCCGCAGCAGCAGATCCGGACCGGCCCATCGCGGCGGACCCTGGATCGTGTCGATCATGTCGATCCGGCGACGCTCCATGCGGGCGTAGAGACCGTCGATGTCGAGCACGCGGGGGGTCAGGTGGTTGATGTGTGTGCTGGCGACGCCACCGATATCGGCGGCCACCGAGGAAACCTGCTCGAGTTCGCGGTACCAGGCGCGGTCGACGGCCTCGGTGGATAGCTTGAATGCCGCAGTGGCCAACGTCAGGAACATCTCGGCGTCACCGGAATTCAGTCCCCGGTACTCGGTGGCCCGGTCGGCGAGTACCAGCAGTTCGGCGGTGAACAGCCGGCGCTTGGCGAGGAAGCTCTCGAGGCGTTGCTGCAGATCGGCGCTGAAGAAGCGGCGATCCGAGGGCACCAGCATGGAGGTGAACACCCGGAAGGGGTTGCGCGCCAGTTCGTCCGGGTCCGTCGGACGGAATGCCGTGGAGACGACCGGCACCGAACTGGCAGCGGCCTCGCGCAGGTCGTAGAACCCGACCGGGTACATGCCCATGGCCGCGAACACGCGGGCGACCTGGGCCATCTCCTGGGGGGTGCCCACTCGGATGGCACCGTGACGTTCGGCGGTGACCCGGGCGATGGAACCCAGACGTTCTGCGCCCGCACCGAGATTCGACAACACGGTGTCGTTGACGGCCTGCGATACCTCGAGCAACGTGGTGTATGCGGGAACTTCCTTCCCGTACATGTGCGAGAGACGGCGAGCGAACTCGGCGCGCAGTTCCCACTGCTGGGTGATCGGCATGGCGTGCAACTCCAGGGTCGATGAGGATCGGGTGAGATCGAGATCGTGGTCGCCGGCCGGCTCCGAAGAGCCCCGACGTGTCCGACGTTTCGTTCCGCACGTTCATCGTGGTCCGCGGAAATCAATAGCACCAGCGAAGAAAGTTAGCCACAACCGTTTAGAATCTCTATATGAATATGAGCTTGGCGCACCTCGTCGCACTTCGAGAGCTGGCCCGGCGCGGAACGATGGTCGCGGTCGCCGAGGAACTCGGGTACACCGCGGGGGCCGTATCGCAGCAGATCGCAGCCTTGGAGAAAGCCGTCGGCTCCCGGCTCGTCACCAGGGTGGGGCGCAATGTCGTGCTCACCGATTCCGGCACCGTCCTCGCCGAGCATGCGGTGAAGATCTTGAGCGCGGAACAGACTGCCCTCGACGCGCTGCGTGCGGTGCACGACGATGTCGCTGCGCCTCTTCTTCTCGGCACCTTCGGCAGTACCGCCGCGGCCTTGTTGCCACCGGTGGTGGCCGCAGCGCAGCGCAAGTACCCGCATCTCGCCCTGAGCAGCCGTGAACTCGACGTCGACGAGGCCGCCACCGCGGTCCAACGCGGCCAGGTCGACGTCGCCTTCGGGTTGGACTACCCCAATTCACCGATGCCCCGCACACCGGATATCGAGATGATCACCCTGCGCAGCGAGCGATTCGGGCTCGCCGTCTCCTCCGGCGCCTACGGCATCCGCACCGAGGGGACCATCGATCTGCGCGAGGCCGCGGAGTGGAACTGGATTCTGCCTCCCGCGGAGACCCAGTTCGGTCGCGCTGTCCGCATCGCCTGCCGTCAGGAGGGTTTCGAGCCGATTGTGCGGCACGAAATCGTCGATACCGCGGTGTCTCTGGCGCTGGCCGGAAAGGGACTGGGGGCCGCTCCGGTCACCGACATGATGATCAGGCTCAACAGTTCGGTGCCGATCATCCGCGTCGACCTCGAGCAGGAGATCGGTCGGCGAATCGTCCTCATCCGTCTCGCCGGCTCGGAGACCAGGCCTACGGTGCGGGCCATCACCGACATCGTTCGCGCCGCGGTCGACCCGGCGTCGACGGCGGGCGAGAAGATCTGATCGCCCGATCGGACACAGCGGTCAGGTCTGCTCGCCGTTGCCGCCCTCTTCGGTTCCGAGGTGCTCGAAGATGAAGCGCCCGAGCGTGAGGCCGACATGCAACTCGAGGCGCTGCGCACCCACCGAGAGATCGAGGCCGGTGATTTCCTCGATCTTCGCGAGGCGGTAGTACAGCGTCTGACGGTGAATGCCGAGGACACCGGCCGTTGCGCCGGTGTCACCGGCCTGGTCCAGGTAAGTCTGTGCGGTGACGAGCAGGTCGACGTTGCGGTGGTCGAGCAGGGCCCGCACGGACGGGGTGAGGACTGCATCGGCGACGACGCTGGTGGGCCCGCACGAGGACAGCCGGTAGATGCCGAGTTCTTCCCAGTACGCGATCGGTCCCATCGATTCGTCGTGCCGGGCGACCCGGACGCCGAGTTTGGCTTGCTGCCAGCTTCGGCGGGCAGACCGCAACCCCTGGTGCGAACCCCCCACCCCGACCAGAGCTCCGGCACCCGCACCGCTTTCGGCAACGGACCGAACGGGGTCGACGGCGCCGCCGCCGGCGGGGAGCATCACCGCGGTCAACGATCCGATCGGTGCCAGCAGAGCGCGTGCGCCGGGGGCGGGCAGGAAACCGTCGACGGCCAGCACGGTCAACGCGCCGCCATCTGGCAAGAGCCCGGACTCTTCGATGCGAGTAATCGCACGGGCAAAAGCCTTTCGGTCGCCTTCGAGGAGGTCTACGACGGCGACCGCCATATCGTCACGACCCCGGGCCGTGTGTGCGAGTTGCGCGCCGGCCTGGCCGGCCAGGGACATTGCGGCGGCGAGATCGCCGTCGGACACGGCGCTGTTCTCATCCGGCAGGACGAACAGATATCCGTACGCCGCGCCTGCGTAGCGAGCCGGAAGACAGATCCGCGACGACGCTTCGATATCCGGATTCTCTGGCGTGATCACCGGGCGCGTGGTATCGGCAATCCCGAAGCTTTCGTACCACGCGCGCGCCTCCGGCGGGCAACTGCGGGTAAGGATCGACTGCACCCGATCTTTGTCGACGTCAGGCGACTGGGTGCTGTAGGCGATCAGCGAAAAGGCCCGGTCGACCAGGACGACCGATGCCGACAGGCGTTCGGCCACCTCGGTGACCACTTCATCGAGATTCACTTCACCATCTCCGTGAACAGCGTATTTCGTGAGCGATAACTATGGCGATCATTCGGAATCGGCCATACATGTGTCTGACTGACGGGGCGGAAAGTTCTGGCACATGTCCCTAGCATGCTACGTGGTGGGCCGTTACGTTGATCACACACGAACGGAAGTTCGCCATCTCGCCGGGACCAGGACCGCATTTCCGTCCCCGGCCCGTCACGGTATCGCGGCGTCCGATCACGCCTGCGACCACCGGGGCACAGCTCGCGCTTTCGATCTCGTGTCCGACTCGACCTTTGGAGCGTTTGATGTCCACTCTCGAACAACCGCCCGAGACGTTGCAGAAGTCTCTGAAACAACGACACCTCACCATGATCGCGATCGGGGGTGTCATCGGTGCCGGCCTCTTCGTGGGCTCGAGCGCCCTGCTGCACACCTCCGGCCCCGCCGCATTCGTGTCCTACGCCATCACCGGTGTCGTCATCGTCCTCGTGATGCGCATGCTCGGCGAAATGGCCACCACCAACCCGTCGACCGGATCGTTCGCCGGCTATGCCCGCAAGGCCTTCGGGGGGTGGGCCGGCTTCACCACCGGCTGGCTGTACTGGTTCTTCTGGGTCGTCGCGGTCGGCGCCGAAGCCGTCATCGGCGGCAAACTGCTGCAGCGCTGGATCGACCTGCCCTCCTGGGTGATGGCGGTCGTCCTGCTGTTGGCCATGGTCGCCACGAACCTCCGCTCGGTCCGCAACTTCGGCGAGTTCGAGTACTGGTTCGCAGGCATCAAGGTCGCCGCGATCCTGCTGTTCCTCGGCCTCGGTGCCGCCTACGTCTTCGGCCTGTGGCCCAGCCATTCCGCCGACTTCTCCAACCTCACCGATCACGGCGGCTTCACCCCCAACGGCTGGACCGTCATCCTTTCCGGCGTCGTCGTCGCCGTCTTCTCCATGGTCGGCCCCGAAATCGCCACCATCGCCGCCGCCGAATCCGCCGAGCCGGAGAAGGCCGTCGCCAAGGCCACCAACTCCGTGATCGCCCGCATCGGGTTCTTCTACATCGGCTCCGTGCTGCTGCTCGCCATCATCGTCCCCTGGACCGACGTCAAGGTCGGCCAGTCGCCGTTCGTCGACGCCCTCACCCACATGGGCATCCCTGGCGGACCCGACATCATGAACGCTGTGGTGCTCGTCGCCGTACTCTCCTGCCTGAACTCCGGCCTCTACACCTCCTCGCGGATGCTCTTCACCCTCGCGCACAAAGGTGATGCGCCACAGAGCATCGCAAGGCTGGACAAGCACGGCGTCCCCCGCAACTCGCTGCTTCTTGCAACCCTCGTCGGCTTCGCCTGCATCGGCCTCGACTACCTCTCCCCCGACACCGTCTTCGCCTTCCTGCTCAACGCCTCCGGCGCCACCATCCTGATGGTCTACCTCATGATCGCGATGTCGCAGATCAAACTGCGCGGCCTGATGACCCGTGAAGAAGTCGCGCAACTCCGCCTGAAGATGTGGCTGTTCCCCTACCTGTCGATCCTCGCCGCCGGCGGCATCCTCGCCGTGCTGGTGTCGATGTTCTACGTCGAATCGTCCCGCTCGCAGCTCTCCCTGAGCGTCGGAGCACTCATCGCGACGTTGATCGCCTACCGGCTTCGCCGGCGCATCAACCCGCAGAACCCGCTCGCGAACAACATCTCCGCTCCCGCTCCCGGGCCGATCACCAAGCCCGCCTCGAAGTAACACCCCGGGTGGCGGCGGGTGAGACCAGACACGGTCTCACCCGCCGCCACCCTTGTGTCTGCACACCCGGGGGGTCAGTCCCGTCGGCGCGCAGCGTCGGCGTCGAGCTGCGCGGCGAGCAATTGCGCCAAGTGGTCACCGCGACGATCGGTCAGATCCGACAACTGGGTCCGGCAGGAGTAGCCGTCGGCCAGGATCGTGGTGTCCGCGTCCGCCCCGGCCACGGCGGGCAGGAGGTGCTGCTCGGCGACCGCCACCGACACCTCGTAATGCCCCTTCTCCACCCCGAAGTTGCCGGCCAATCCGCAGCATCCGCCCAGCCGCTGAACCTGCGCGCCTGCCCTCTCGAGAAGCTGAGCGTCCGGACTCCATCCCATCACCGAATGATGGTGGCAGTGCGGCTGCGCGACAACGGACTTGCCTTCGAGAGACGGCGGTTCCCACCCTCGGTCCGTCAACAGTTCCGCGAAGGTGCGGGTTGCGTCGGCGACCGGTTCGGCCGCCGACCTACCGAGCAGTTCCGCGGCGTCCGAGCGCAACACACCCGTGCAGGACGGCTCCATTCCGACGATCGGAATTCCGGCCGCGGCACTACCGGACAGTGCATCCACGGTGCGGCCGAGGATCTTCTTCGCCGCGGTGAGCTGCCCGGTGGAGATCCAGGTGAGCCCGCAACACTGCTGCTTGTCGGTCAGTTGCGGCCGGTAGCCGGCGGCCTCGAGCACCTGCACCGTGGCGTGCCCGACCTCGGGGGTGAAGTAGTTGGTGAACGAGTCCACGAACAGCAGCACCGGGTCACCGGTCGTGACGCGGTCGTTCTCCGTGGCCTTGAACCAGGACCGGAACGTCTGCTTCGCGAACGGTGGGATGGTGCGGCGCTCGTCCACTCCGGCCGACGACAACGCCAGCGGTCCGATGCCGGGAACGCGCATCGCGGCGTTGACCAGACCGGGCGCGTGGCTGGCGATCTTCGCCCAGCGCGGAAGCCATCCCAGCGAGTAGTGCGAGGCGGGGCGGATGCGGCCCTTGTAGCTCTGGTGCAGCACTTCGGATTTGAACGCGGCCATGTCGACACCGGTCGGGCAGTCCGAGGAGCACCCCTTACAGGACAGACACAGGTCGAGGGCGTCGTGAACCTCGGGCGATCGCCAGCCACCGTCGATGTCGGTGCCGTTGATCATCTCCTGCAGCACGCGCGCCCGGCCGCGGGTAGAGTCCTTCTCCTCCCGGGTCGCATGATACGACGGACACATCACTGCCCCGGTGGCGGTGTTGTCGGCCCGGCATTTTCCGACGCCGGTGCAGCGGTGCACCGCCTGGGTGAAATCTCCGTCGTCGTGGTGGTAGGCCAGGGCCAGGTTGCGGCGCAGGAGTGGGGCTGCGGGAATGCGCAGGTCCGCGTCGACCGGGTGGGGGTCGACCACCACTCCGGGGTTGAGGATGTTGTCCGGGTCGAAGACGTGCTTGACGGCAGCAAAGAGTTTCATCGCGTCCGGTGAGTACATCAGTGGCAATAGTTCGCTGCGGGCGCGGCCGTCCCCGTGCTCACCGGACAGGGATCCGCCGTAGCCGGCGACGAGTGTGCTCGCCGCGACCAAGAAGTCCCGGAAGATGCCGTCGCCGCCGGGCTTGTCGAGCGGCCAATCGATGCGCACGTGCATGCATCCGTCACCGAAGTGCCCGTACGGCAAGCCGGTGACGTCGAATTCGTCCATCAGGGCGTCGAAGTCGCGTAGGTAGTTGCCCAGCATGGCCGGTGGCACGGCCGCATCCTCCCATCCCGCGTGTGCGGGAAGGCCGGCAGGACTGCGGCCGGCGAGTCCGGCACCATCGGCGCGAATCCGCCACAGCTGGGCGGTGCGCCCCTCGTCGGTGACCACGAGGCTGTCCACGGCTCCGCAGTCCCGTCCGACCTGCTGGGCCCTGGCGATCGTCTCGTCGAGGTCGTCGCCGACGACCTCGACGAACAACCAGGCCGCCCCCGCAGGCAACGGCGGAACCGCATCCGGGCCGCGGCGCTCGCGCACCACCTCGACGATCCGGGAATCGATACCCTCGCAGGCGGTCGGATCGAACTTCAGCACCAGCGGGGTCGCGTCACCCGCCGACGCGATGTCGGCGTACCCCAGCACGACCAGGACGCGGTGGGCGGGCTCGGACACCAAGCGGACCGTCGCGCGGGTTGCCACCGCGAGGGTGCCCTCCGTGCCGACCAGCATGCGGGTCACGTCGAACCGATTTTCCGGCAGCAGGTGTTCCAGGGCGTATCCGGACACCTGACGGCCGAATTGCCCGAGCTCGGTGCGAATGGTCGCCAAACCGGCGCGGGTGACCTGCTGTAGTGCACTCAGCGCCGGGGAGGCCGTCACCTCGCCGGCCGAACCCAGTTGCAACGACTCCCCGGTCCCGGTCAGAACGTGCAGGCCCTTCACGTTGTCCGAGGTCCGGCCGTATCCGAGCGTGCGCGAACCGCAGGCATTGTTTCCGATCATGCCGCCGATGGTGCAGCGCGTAAACGTCGATGGGTCGGGCCCGAATCGTAGGCCGTGCGGTGCAACGGCCTGCTGCAGCACCGTCTGAATCGTGCCCGGCTCGACGGTGGCGGTCTGTGCGTCCCTGTCGATCGACAGCACCCGGTTCATGTGCCGGCTGAAGTCGAGAATCAGTCCCGTCCCGACGGCGTTACCTGCAACGGAGGTGCCACCACCGCGAGAGGTCAGCGGCACGCCCTCTCGGCGGCACACCGCGAGGGCGGCAGCGACCTCGTCGGCGTGGCGCGGCCGCGCGACGACCAGCGGTCGCACCCGGTACAGGGACGCATCGGACGAATAGGCAGCGCGGGTGGTGCCGTCGGAGAGAACATCGCTCACTCCCGAACTGCGCAGCTCAGCGGCCAGTGATTCAGCGGAGATCATTCGTAGCATGCTACATGCACCTAGCATGCTACGAACAGCCCCGTGTTGTTACAGTGATCGGGTGGCAGACGAAGCGCTCGAACTCGAACCGCTCACCCCGTTCGCGGGACGACGGATGGAGCAGGCGATCGCGGCGGTGCGGGCGGCCATCGACGACGGCCGCATGAAACCGGGAGTGAAGTACTCGGTCTACCAACTCGCCGAGGGTCTGGGCATCTCCCGAACCCCGGTGCGGGACGCTTTGCTGCGCCTGGAAGAAGTGGGAGTCATCAAGTTCGAAGCACGCCAGGGCTTCCGCATTCTTCTCCCCCAGCCGAAGGAGATCGCGGAGATCTTCGCAGTCCGGTTGGCCCTGGAACTACCCGCGGTCCGCAAGGCCGCAGCCGTGGCCGACCCCACGCTCTCGGATGCACTGCAGCGGCAACGACGCCTGATGCAGGACGCCGCCGCCGGCGGCGACGAACACGAGTTCGCCCATCATGATCTCGGGCTTCACGACCTGATTCTCGACGCCGCCGACAACGCCCGAGCCCGCGCGATCGTCAAGACCCTTCGCGAGACCACCCGGCTACTCGGGGCCAACACCGCCGACAAGACCAGAACACTCACCGACATCGACGACGAGCATGCGCCCATCATCGATGCCATCATCGCCGGGGACCCCGACGGAGCCGAAGCCGCCATGCGCGTTCATCTGGTCAACACCGGGAAACTCCTTGTCGCCCAAGCTGTTCTCAGCGAAAACTCCGGCCTCTCCGTCGACGAGATCTGGTCTGCCGTCATCTCCTGACCAACGCGTCACCCCTGCCGCGGCTTCTCCGGGGTCGCGCGCCGGTGCACGGCAAGTTGCAGTGCGAACAGGAGCCGGTCGGCGGCGTCCTGCAGACCGATCCCGATGATCTCTTCCACTCGGCGGATCCGGTACCGCAGCGTGTTGGGATGCACGCTCAGTGCGGCAGCGGCATTACGAACGTCCCCGTGCTCGGCGAGGTAGGTCTCGGCGCTCTCGCACAGGTTGGAACCATGCTTGCGGTCGTACTCGTACAGCGCATCGACGCGCGGATCGTGCAGTTCCGGGTGTTCGCCGACGAGGTCGAGGATCTCCCCGAGCAGCACCGCGGTGCGGGATTCGGCGAGCGTGGTCACCCGCCCCTCCGGGAACGTGGCGGCAGTGCCGTCGAGAACCCGGTCGACCTCGACCCGTGCCGCGGCCACCTGCGCGAGGTCGGGAACCGGAACTGCGATCGCGGCCCGCAGCACGATCGACCGCTTGGCCTCGAACTGGTCGACGAGCTGCCGCGTCCAGGCGGTGACGCCCGCAGCGGACTTGTAGCGAGGAAGGAGCACATAGGCGCGATCACCGATCACAGTGGCGACCGAATGGCGGCTGAACGAGCTCGCGTGCAGGCGGAGCATGCTGCCCATACCGGCGAACTCGCCGGTGGCCGTCGAGCTCTCCGAGCCGGTCGGCGCGAAACCGACGACAGCGGCCGCGCCGCTCATCGGCAAGTTCAGGGCGCTGGCCACAGAGGGAACATCGACGCCCCCACCACGCGCACCGAACAACCGTTGGACCAGCAGCCCCTCGGTGGAGGGGGCGTTGAGACTTCGGGTGATGATCCGGGCTGCGATCGCCGAAGCGCCGCGCAACACGTCCACCGCATCCGGATTGAACGATGCGTCGCCCTGTTGCACCCAGATCGAACCGAGAAGCCGCGGTGCAGTCGAGGTGTCCTCGGTGGACTGGCGGATGCTGACCACCAGGCGCCGCTTGGTGGCGAGTTCCTCGTGCGCGGGCACGTCGATGACCTCGTCGCCTTCACGGAGCCGGTCGAACACTCCCCACTTCTGCAGTGTCCGCAGGTAATCGCGTGGGCCCTCACGGCCGAGGATCGACAAGGCGCGCAGTTCGTCCGCCGCTTCGTCGGAGGCAGAGTATGCGAGCACCTTCGACTGGGCGTCCTCGATCGAGACCATCCCCCCGGCGTTCTGGGCGACGATCTGCGCGAGGCCGAACAGGTCGGTGTCCGTGGCAAGCAGATCCGGGTCCGCAGGTGCGCCACGCCCGCGGCGAGAGCGGTCGAGCATGCGCTGGACCAGCGGGAACACGTGATCCCACCGGGCCTTCGGGTGCACCGCCACGAGGGCGACGCCGGCACGGTGCGCCGCCGCCTGCACTGCGCTCGACTCGTGCGCCGTCTTCGACATCACCGCATGCGGCCGGTGCCGGCGCGCCCGCCCGGAGACGTCGTCGAACCAGCGCACGGCGTCGGCGTCGGCAACCCCTACATGGAGATACAAGTCCTGCATCGGAGATTGCGATTCGGTTTCGACCGTCAGGTCGGAGCTGTCGACGAGTGCCACCGATGCAACGGCGACGTCGTCACCCGCGGGAGCGTCGATCAGCTCGACGACCGCGGTGTCGAGAGCACGGAGAAGCTCACGCAGCGTGATGGTTTCGGCAGAAGTTACGGGCGCCGCGGCTGCTGTGGCAGGACTTCGATTTCCGGAAGGCACCGGCCTCGCTCCGTTCGGAAGGTGAGAACAGGTTTAGCCAACAGTACAACCTTCATCAGCATTTATTGTCCGGTTGGCTCAATAACTCGGCTCTGTTCTGGTGTTGACTACGTCTAGTTCGAGCGGCGGTTCCTTCGCCGCCACACCCCCGTAGGAGGTTCCATGGACGCCGTCACCACCACGCCCCAGCCGATCAACGAGCCGGTGGGCTCCTTCGCACCGGGGAGCGCCGAGCGCGCCCGACTGCAGGCGAAGTTGGCCGAGCTGGATTCGAATCCCACCGAGATCCACCACGTCATCGGCGGTGCGCACCGGCGCGGCAACGGCCCCGCGATCGACGTCGTGCAGCCGCACCGGCACGCCGCGGTCCTGGGCACCTTCACCAATGCCGGCGCCCAGGACATCCAGGATGCCGTTGCAGCCGCCACCGCCGCCGCCCCGGCCTGGCGGGCACTGTCCTTCGAGGACCGCGCCGCAGTGTTCCTGCGCGCGGCCGACCTGCTGTCCGGACCGTGGCGTGAAACCCTCGCCGCCGCAACCATGCTCGGCCAGTCCAAGACCGCGTACCAGGCCGAGATCGACACCCCGTGCGAACTGATCGACTTCTGGCGCTTCAACGTCCAGTTCGCCCGGCAGATCCTCGCCGACCAGCCGATCTCCTCTCCCGGCGTGTGGAACAAGCTCGAATACCGCTCCCTCGAGGGCTTCGTCTACGCCATCACCCCGTTCAACTTCACCGCCATCGCCGGGAACCTGCCCACCGCACCCGCCCTGATGGGCAACACCGTGGTGTGGAAGCCGTCGCAGACCCAGGCCGTCGCCGCGTACTGGACGATGAAACTGCTCGAGGCCGCAGGCCTGCCACCCGGCGTGATCAACCTCGTCAACGGCCCCGGCGCCGAGGTCTCCGACATCGTTCTCGCCGACCCCCGCCTGGCCGGGATCCACTTCACCGGGTCCACCGCCACCTTCCAGCACCTGTGGCGACAGGTCGGCGACAACATCTCGAACTACAACAGCTACCCACGCCTGGTCGGCGAAACCGGCGGCAAGGACTTCGTCCTCGCCCACAGCTCCGCCAACCCCGACACCCTCACCACCGCCCTGCTGCGCGGCGCGTTCGACTACCAGGGACAGAAATGCTCCGCGGCCTCCCGCGCGTTCGTCCCGAAGTCGGTGTGGGCGAAGATGGGCAACGACTTCATCGAGAAGGCCTCGACGCTGAAATACGGGGATGTCACCGACTTCTCGAACTTCGGTGGCGCCGTCATCGACCAGCGGGCCTTCGACCGCAACGCCGACGCCATCGCCCGCGCCAAGGCCACCCCCAGCCTGACCATCGCCGCCGGCGGCCACGTCGACGACAGCGTCGGCTACTTCGTCGACCCCACCGTCCTGCTCGGTGACGACCCCACCGACGAGGCCTTCCGCACCGAATACTTCGGACCGATCCTGTCCGTCCACGTCTACGACGACTCCGCCGCCGGATCGTTCGACAAGGTCCTCGACCTGGTCGACAAGGGGTCCGCCTACGCGCTGACCGGCTCGATCATCGCCGACGACCGCACCGCGATCGCCCAGGCCACCGACGACCTGCGATTCGCGGCCGGCAACTTCTACATCAACGACAAGCCCACCGGCGCCGTCGTCGGACAGCAACCCTTCGGAGGAGCCCGCGCGTCGGGCACCAACGACAAGGCCGGCTCCCCGCAGAACCTCCTGCGCTGGGCCTCCGCCCGCACCATCAAGGAAACGTTCGTCCCGGCCACCGACCACCACTACCCCCACCAGGCCGCCGACTCCTCCGAGGACATCTGATGGCGGCCGCGGATCTGTTGCGGCCCGCCCTGCTCGCCGCAGCCCGCTCGCCGCGGATGGAACGCACGGTCAGTCGCATTCCGGTGACCAAGAGCCTCGTCGACCGGTTCGTCGCCGGCGAGACCGAGGATCAGGCGGTGGCCGCGACCACCGGTATCCTCGACTCCGGCCGCTACATCAGCATCGACTACCTCGGCGAAGACACCACCGATCTCGGGCGGGCCTCCGGCACCGTGTCGCATTACCTGACGCTGTTGTCGTCGCTGGCGCAGCGTGCCCCGGCCACTGACTCCGGCGGTCGGCCGCGCAGCATCGAGGTCTCACTGAAGCTGTCCGCGCTCGGACAGTTCCTTCCCCGGGACGGTCACAACGTGGCACTCGAGAATGCCCACAAGATCTGTACCGCGGCCGAGGAAGCCGGCGTCTGGGTCACGGTCGACGCCGAGGACCACACCACCACCGACTCGACCCTGTCGATCGTGGGAGAGCTCCGCGAGGACTTTCCCACTCTCGGCACCGTGCTGCAGGCCTACCTGAAGCGCACCGAAGCGGATTGCCGGGACCTTTCCGGGCCCGGATCGCGGATCCGGTTGTGCAAGGGCGCGTACAAGGAACCCGCATCTGTTGCCTACCAAGGTAAGCCCGCGGTCGACGAGGCTTACCTGCGGTGTCTGCGGATCCTGATGAACGGCGAGGGCTACCCGATGGTCGCCTCCCACGACCCGGCCATGGTCGACGCCGCGCTGACGCAGGCGAAGGCCACGGGTCGCACCACCGACGAGTTCGAGATCCAGATGCTCCACGGCATCCGGGACACCGAGCAGTTGCGTCTGGTCGAGCAGCAGCAACACGTGCGGGTCTATCTGCCCTACGGCGAGCAGTGGTACGGCTACTTCATGCGCCGTCTCGCCGAACGCCCCGCCAACCTGGCCTTCTTTCTCAGGTCACTGACCTCGACGAAGTAACGGCTCGGGACGCCGTCGCGGTACGCCAGGCAGGAGCGACTCCCACCGCATCTCACGCGATGCCCGGTTGCTCCGGCGCGCCTTCGCCCGCGCCGCCCGCCCGGGTGAAGAACGAGACGCGGCCGTTGGTCTCGAGCACAGCAAGCTCGATTTCGTCGAACCGGCGGATGCCCTTCTGCCGGGCATCCGCCATCAGGTCGTCCAGCGATATTCGCTCGGTGCGTAGACGCTGCAGGTCGGGTATCCCGCCACGAACGATGATGACGGGAACACCGTGCGTGACCCCACGCACGCGGGGGAATCGCGCATTCGCCCATGCCAGGGCCAGTGTGAGCAGGGCGAACACTCCGACCGCGAGGACTGCGGACGTCACGGAGTAGTCCTGTTGCGTCACACCCTGCTGAAAGAGGTCGCCCATGACGACAGGACCGCCGCACGGATCACGATCTCCATCAGGGCACCAGCCAGGTTGTGAACTCCAGGGTGACCACGTCGACTCCCTTCTCGGACACCGACACCGATCCCGAGTGGCCGAGCTGACTCGAAGGCTGAATGTAGGCGTCGAAGCCCAGGGTGAGTGTGTCTCCGGGCGGTGGATCGATCGTCATGTAGGTCCGCGAAGCGTCGCTGGTTTCTGCGGACGGCTCCGGTGTATCCCTGGGTCTCGAACACGTCGAAATTAACTGCGCGCGACTGCACTGCACACGAGGCGTTGTTTGATTCGCTTGTGGCACGGGTAGGCGGAAGATGCAGCAGCGTCGATGTTTCGGATGGGAGGAACACGAGATGGCACGCAAGGATTCGCAACCCCAACTCAAAGACCAGGAAATGTACGAGGAACTCCGCGAGAAGGGCGATTCCAAGGAGAAGGCCGCACGAATCTCCAATGCCGCGGCCAGTCGTGGGCGCGAGAACGTCGGAAAGTCGGGCGGGAAGTCGCAGTCATACGAGGATTGGACGGTCGACGAGCTCCAGAAACGTGCCAAAGAGCTGGGTTTGCAGGGTTATTCGAAACTGAACAAGAAGGAGCTCATCGACGAGCTTCGCAATCACTAGCCGGGCGGCCGCGCATGTGGCCGTTCGATCCTGCGCGATCGAGGCCTCACCAGCCGTTGCAACCCGAAGGTCAGGAGAACAACGTGCTGCTCGACGGTATCAACCACATCGCCTGGATCTCCAAGGATTCCGGCCGCTTGGGCCGGTTCTACGCCGACGTGTTCGACGCCGACGTCGGGCCCACGCGCTCCCACGGCGACGACGGCAAGGAAACGATGACCGTCATCCGCATCGGCCCGCACACCGAACTGAACATCTTCGTGATCGAAGGCAACACCGAACCTGAGCGCCAAACACCCATGTGGGGACGGGGACGCATCGATCATTTCGGCCTGCAGGCCGCCTCACACGAAGCATTCGCCACGATTCGGCAACGTCTGATCGACGAGTCGGCCAGCGACGGAGCCGTCAACGACTTCGGCGCCGTCCAGAGCATCTTCTTCCGCGACCCCGACGGACTCGAGGGGGAAGTGCTTATCGCCAAACCCCGGTAGTACGCCCTGGCGACAGACACCGGGAACTCGATCCCGTCATGGCCGATGACCTGGATTTCGACCTCCATCGATGCAGCAGGTCGTACCGTGGAACCGCCACCGATCCGCACAGTGACCGACGCGAGGAGTGCCGAAGATGTTCGATCTCGAACCCGCCACCGACGTGATGACCGCTCTCGTCGAGTCCGTGCGCGACGATCAACTCACAGCACCGACACCGTGCCCGGAGCTCACCGTCGGTGATCTCCTCGACCACATCGACGGGCTGTCGCTTGCGTTCACCGCCGCCGCGACGAAGACCCCGCCGGCCGGGGGCAGCCAACCACCCTCCGCCGATGCCGCTCGTCTCGGCGCTGACTGGCGCACCCGGATCCCCCAGCGTCTGGCCGCTCTCGCCGGCGCCTGGCGCGAAGAAGCGGCGTGGCACGGGATGACCCAGGCAGGTGGGCTCGACCTACCGGCCGACGTCGCAGGAGCGGTCGCGGTGGACGAGATCGTCGTGCACGGCTGGGACCTCGCCGTCGCCACCGGTCAGAACTTCGACAGCACACCGGAACTACTCGGCGCCGCATACGAGTTCGCGAAGTCATCGGCCGACCAGAACCCGCACGGCACGCCCGGACTGTTCGGGCCACCGGTGACCGTTCCTGACTCCGCGCCACTGCTCGAGCAACTGCTCGGCCTGACCGGCCGCGACCCACGGTGGGTTCCCGCCGCCACGTAGCAGTCCGCACTGTCCGCCGCGGACAAAGCTCGAGGCGAACTCGAGCCCGGCAGAATATTTCGGACCACCCCCTGAGCATAGTGTCATGGATCACACGGCAAATCGAAGGGAACGAAACAGTGTCCGACATCGGCTATTCAACCTCGTGGGGCGCTCCGACGACGGCCGCATCGAGGACTCCGTCGTGGGTGGTGAGTGCGTTCTCGATCTACTTGGGGTAGCTGTTCTCGCCGCCGCGGATGATCATGTCCTTGATGCGGTCGACGAGGGTGAGGTACCCGTCCTCGTCGAGTCGGCCGACGTCGCCCGTGTGGAGCCAGCCGTCGACGATGGTCCGGTCTGTCTCCTCCGGACGCCACAGAGCCGTGCATCACGTTGGCGCCGCGAACGACGACCTCGCCAACCTGTCCCGGGGGAAGCACGGCGCCGGACTCGTCCATTATCGCGAGGGTCTACCCCGGCCCCGCCCGCGTCCTGCCGATGATCGAGGACACCGAGAAGTCCGGCGACGCCCGCGCCCTGGTCAAGGGCATCCTCGACCGCAAGGAAAAGCTGATGGGCTTCGGGCACCGCGTCTACCGCGCCGAAGACCCCCGCGCCCGGGTGCTGCGCGCCACCGCCAAACGCCTGAACGCCCCCCGCTACGAGGCCGCCGCCGCCCTCGAACAGGCCGCCCTCGCCGAACTGCGCGAGCGCCGCCCCGAGCGGGCCATCGAAACCAACGTCGAATTCTGGGCCGCGGTCATCCTCGACTTCGCCGAGGTCCCCGCGCACATGATGCCCGCGATGTTCACCTGCGGCCGCACCGCCGGCTGGTGCGCCCACATCCTCGAACAGAAACGTCTCGGCAAGCTCGTCCGCCCCGCCGCCATCTACACCGGACCCGCGCCCCGCACCCCCGAATCCGTCGACGGCTGGGACCAGATCGCCTCGACGTAGAGGTCGACACCGTTGAGAAACGCGACGCCGAGCCGCGCAAGACGCCGTCCGCGGGCGGGCGCCTACTGGCGGCGGATGGGCCTACGGGCCTCGATCATCGGTGCTGTTCGCGGTAGCGGCTCGGACTGATGCCGTAGGTCGCTGTGAATGCTCTGCTGAAGACGGACAGATCGATGAACCCGAACTGGGCTGCGATGTCGGTCAGGGATCGGGGGATGTTGCGTGGGGACACCATCGCTTGGCGGCAGGCCTCGAGGCGGTGTTCGCGAATCGTGGCAGCAGCGGTTGCGTCGAAGCGCGCGAACACTCTGTGGACGGTTCTGGTGGAGACGAAGAAAGCCTTCGCGATCCCGGACGGGGACAGGTCCGGGTCGTCGAGGTGCTGTCCGATGTACTGCACCATGTTCGCGTACAACTCCCGCATGGCGGCATCTGGATCGTCGGGCTGACATTCCTCCTGCGCCGCGGTGATGGCCAGGTCGGCCAAACCGCCGGCGAGCCCGATCGCGCCTCCGGAGGAGACCTCCCCGTCGGCGACGAGGAGCCTGGACAACATTGGTGACAGTAACTGTCCCACAGGGGAAGTGGAGCTGACGGTTCGCGCTGTCAACTGCTGTGACTGGCTCTCGGTGAGCGACACCGAGGCGCGCGGCCAGGTGAACACGCGCAGGTGCCAGTCCGGATGCAGGTTCCAGGTAAAGGGTCGTGAGGTCTCGTAGAGGGCGAAATCACCCGGGCCGAGAATGCAGGTACGTCCGTCCTGGATGAGCTGACCCTCACCCGCGACCACCATGCCGATCTGCATCAAATCGAGTGGGTGGCGGTCGGCAAGCCTCGCCGTTCGGCGGAAGGATTGCGATGTCGCGGTGACGTCGGCAGCCATCAGGTGCGCGAAATGCCGGGTGTGGACCGCGCCGGTGAAGTGCGTGGGCTCGGCGGGATCGATATCCAGCGCGACGAAGGTGTCGCGGATCGTGTCGATCCAGGTGCCGAGCGTGGTGGTCCGAACCACCTCGCGGCGCTGCTGAGGTGTCGACCCGGCGCGCGACAGTGACGGTTGCAGCACCGGCGTGTTCGCGGGCCGGCAATCCGAGCCGTCCCCATGCACGAGGTCGCCATCAGGCGGTGGCAACGACGTCATGAACAGCTCCCTCTCCTCGCGTGAACCCAACGCTATGAGCGGGGAAACCGCATGTCAACGCGCGCTCGCCTATTTACGCGGAAGAAACACGATTTCCCACCCGTGACAAAGCCGCATACGTGTCGGGGCGTGATTCGCGAACCCTGCGAATTCCGGCGCCAGTGGTTCCGCCCCCCGCGGTGACGATGTCGCGGAGTGCAAAGGGGGTAGTCGCTGAGCGTCAAACATCACGCCTCGGAAGCTCCTACGGTTCGAGTACGCCGGAAAGACCCGGATGGCTCACGGGACCTCCTGGTCCGATTGACGATTCCTCGTCCCGGCCGCTAGCGGATCGTCGATGTACACAGAAGGACAAACTATGGAAGTCGCCGCCGTTCGCCGCTCTGTGGACCCCCACCGAGTAATCGCTCTTCGCGGAGCGACGTAGCATGCCTGTCCTGCTGCTCGACGCTGTCATTGCACTTCTCCGAATGCTGATTCGCCCCCACCGTTGGCCGGCCGACCTGAGGGGCGGTGTCAACAGAATCGCGGCGGCACGAGCCTACCGACGGTCGATGGCACTCCACGCGCATATGGCGGGTACACACGACGAGCGCGTGTACGCCGAGGATTTCGGCGCCACAGCTCTCCCGGCAGTGACCACAAGTTCTTGCGCCGAGCGTCGCTGATCGTCGAACTACCTGTCGCTCGCAGTCAAATCCACACCGGGACAACACGGTAGCTTCGACTACCAACCGAGTTGCCGAACGTTCTCGGCAAGCCCCAACTCATGAATGAGGAGTCTTCATGGAATCTGCAATCGGCGACCATCTCACTTGCCCGCGGAGCCTGACTCGGCGTGTGCCCGACGACTACCAAC
Organism: Rhodococcus jostii RHA1; assembly: GCF_000014565.1. Classification (NCBI taxonomy): domain Bacteria; kingdom Bacillati; phylum Actinomycetota; class Actinomycetes; order Mycobacteriales; family Nocardiaceae; genus Rhodococcus; species Rhodococcus jostii. Next base: position 428,496 of record NC_008268.1, read on the forward strand.
CCCCTTTCCCCATGTGGGTGGGACGTGCTGACGAACGCCTACAGCAGGTGGTCATGGCGTATCTCGGCGTGCAGTTCCGCGGCGACGAGCAACGCCCGGCCGCGCTTGCGGCCATGCGCGACATCGTTGCCGGCTTCGATCTCGACGACGGCCCGTTGCACCACGACCTGACCCATCATGCGGACAATCAGGGCTACGAGAATCTGATTGTCGTAGGATACTGGAAAGACCTTGCTGCCCACACTCGTTGGATTCAAGGCTCTGCCGTCGCCGACTGGTGGGCATCAGATGAACGACTGTCCGAGGGACTTGGCTACTTCCGCGAGATCGTTGCCCCACGTGCCGAGCAATTCGAAACGCTCTACGCCTTTCAGGACCACCTCCCCGGTGTCGGCGCTGTCATGGACGGGATCAGCGGCGAGATCAACGAACACGGGTACTGGGGTTCGATGCGCGAACGTTTCCCGATCTCCCAGAATGACTGGATGCAGCCCTCGGGCGACCTGCGGGTGATCAGCGGCAATCCCGCTGCCGGTGGCCGTGTCGTGGTACAAGGCCACGACAATATCGCGCTGATTCGGTCCGGCCAGGATTGGAAGGATGCCGAATCCGAAGAACGCGCCCTGTATCTCGAGGAAATCCTCCCGACCTTGCAGCAGGGCATGGATTTTCTTCGCGACAACGGCGAGTCGGTGGGCTGCTACAGCAACAGGTTCGTGCGCAACATCGATCTGGAAGGGAACTATCTCGATCTGAGCTACAACATCGGCCATTGGGGTTCGCTCGACAAACTCGAGCGCTGGGCAGAATCCCATCCGACCCACCTACGAATCTTCACCACCTTCTTCCGCGTCGCCGCCGGCCTGTCAAAACTTCGGCTCTATCACGAGGTCTCGGTGTTCGACGCCTGCGACCAGCTGTACGAGTACATCAACTGCCACCCCCAGACCGGCATGATGCGCGACGCCCAACCGGTCAAGCACGCGAGGAGCACCACCTGATGACAGTCATCCGACCGAACGACGATGCAATCGGTTCTGCCGCAAATCGTTACGGCCTACATCTCGACGCTGCCACTCGGCAGGAGTTCGCAGGCCTGGTCGACGGCGCGCTCGGTTCGTACGATGTGGTCGACGACCTGTATGCGGACGAGAGTTTCTCGGCACCCTCCCGCGATCATGCGACACCCGATGCGAGCGACAATCCCTTGGGCGCATGGTATGTAACCACAAGTATCTCGACCGCGACGGGTGGGCCTCTGACCGGCCGGCGGGTGGCGATCAAAGACAACGTGACCGTCGCCGGCGTGCCCATGATGAACGGATCGCGATCGCTGGAGGGTTTCGTTCCCACCCGTGATGCAACCGTGGTCACCCGACTGCTCGATGCCGGCGCCACGGTGGCGGGCAAGGCGGTGTGTGAGGATCTGTGCTTTTCCGGTTCGAGCTTCACCCCGGCCACCGGTCCGGTGCGCAACCCGTGGGACCCTGACCGCGAGGCCGGTGGATCCTCCGGAGGCAGCGCAGCCCTCGTCGCGGCCGGCGATGTCGATTTCGCGATCGGCGGCGACCAGGGTGGGTCGATCCGCATTCCGGCCGCATTCTGCGGCGTAGTCGGCCACAAGCCCACGTTCGGGCTGGTCCCCTACACCGGCGCCTTCCCCATCGAGCGCACGATCGATCATCTCGGGCCCATTACCCGCACGGTCGAAGACGCCGCCCTGCTTCTGTCGGTGATCGCCGGCCGTGACGGCCACGATCCCCGCCAACCGGACAACCTCGTGGTGGATGACTATGTCTCGACCCTCGACACCGGGACCGACGGCCTGCGGGTCGGCGTCGTGAGTCAGGGATTCGGGCACGCGAACTCACAGCCGGAGGTCGATGATGCGGTCCGCGCGGCCGCACACCGCTTCACCGAGGCTGGCGGCGTGGTCGACGAGGTGAGCATTCCGTGGCATCTGCACGCGTTCCACGTGTGGAACGTGATCGCCACCGACGGCGGCGCCTATCAGATGCTCGACGGCAACGGCTACGGCCTCAACGCAGACGGCCTCTACGACCCCGAACTGATGGCGTACTTTGCGCAGCACCGCATCCAGCACGCTGATGCCCTGTCCGAAACCGTCAAACTCGTCGCCTTGTGCGGCCATCACGGTGTCACCGCGTTGGGCGGATCGAGCTACGGCAAGGCCCGCAACCTGGTACCGCGCGCTCGCGCCGCCTACGATGCGGCGCTGGAGAACTACGACGTCCTGGTCATGCCGACTCTGCCCTACGTTGCCTCCGAACTTCCGGCGCAGGATGTGGACCGAGTCACCTACGTCACCAAAGCCCTCGGAATGATCGCGAACACCGCCCCATTCGATGTCACCGGCCATCCGGCCCTGTCAGTGCCGGCAGGTCTGGTGAACGGTCTTCCCGTCGGAATGATGGTCATCGGGAAGCGATTCGACGACGCCACGGTCTTACGCGCCGGCCACGCATTCGAACAGATCCGCGGCGCCTTCCCCACGGCATCCGGCCAACCGGCTACCAGTGCACGTCTGAGTCTCGCCTGAGACAAGGCGCGTCCCGCCCGGCCACTCACACCACCACTTCACAAGTATCAGCCCCTACAGAAAGTGGAAACAATGTCGGCAACGATCGAACACACACCAGACAACGCGGCACCAGCTCAAGCGCCGGCGTCGGATCGCGCGTGGGCCCTGTTCCGTGCGCTCGACGGAAAGGGCCTGGTCCCAGAGGGTTACACCGAAGGGTGGAAGAAGACCTTCGAGGAGGATTTCAGCCCGAAACGCGGCGCCGAACTCGTCGCGCGAGCCTGGACCGACCCGGAATTCCGCGACCTGCTCCTCACCGACGGCACCGCGGCCGTGGACCAGTACGGATATCTGGGACCGCAGGGCGAATACATCGTGGCGCTCGAAGACACCCCCACCCTCAAGAACGTCATCGTATGCTCCCTGTGCTCGTGCACCGCGTGGCCCATCCTCGGGTTGCCGCCGACCTGGTACAAGAGCTTCGAGTACCGTGCCCGCGTCGTCCGTGAACCTCGAAAAGTGCTGTCGGAGATGGGAACCGACATCCCGGAGAATGTCGAGATCCGTGTGTACGACACCACCGCCGAGACCCGCTACATCGTGCTCCCCCAACGGCCGGCCGGCACCGAAGGCTGGAGCCGAGAACAACTGCAGCAGATCGTGACCAAGGACTGCCTGATCGGGGTCGCAGTCCCGCAGGTCTCGGCCAACTGAACCACCAACCAAAGGAGATAGCCCCATGGATGGAGTACACGATCTCGCCGGTGTTCAAGGATTCGGCAAGGTGCCCCACACCGTCGACGCCGACATCGGCCCCACCTTCCACGCCGAGTGGGAACACCTCCCCTACAGCCTGCTCTTCCTCGGAGCGGCGGACCTGGGTGCATTCAGTGTCGACGAGGTCCGCCACGTCGTCGAACGGATGGAACCGCGCCACTACATGATGACGCCCTATTACGAGAGGTACGTCATCGGCGTTGCCACCCTCATGGTCGAGAAGGGAATCCTCACCCACGACGAGCTCGAAGTCCTCGCCGGGGGCCCGTTCCCCCTGTCCCGGCCGGCCGAGTCGGAGGGACGTCCTGCCCGCACCGACACGATCACTTTCGAGGTCGGGCAGCGTGTCCGGGTCCGCGACGAATACGTTGCCGGTCATATCCGGATGCCCGCCTACTGCCGCGGCAGGGTCGGTACCGTCACCCACCGCACCGGCGAGACATGGCCGTTCCCCGACGCCATCGGCCACGGCCGCGCTGACGCCGGGGAGGAACCGACCTACCACGTCGAGTTCGCGGCCGAGGACCTGTTCGGAGACGACACCGACGCCGGCAGCGTCGTAGTCGACCTGTTCGAGGGGTACCTCGAACCGGCAGCCTGACCCGCTGCCCGCACTGTCACCAACGGCGTGGGCGGGTACGCAACCCGAGTGCGCGTTACCCGCCCACGCCCCATAGCCGGGATCTCCCCGACCCCTCGGAAGGACTCCAAACATGGCCGACACACGACTTCCCGTGACCGTGCTGTCAGGATTTCTGGGTGCAGGAAAAACCACCCTCCTCAACCAGGTCCTGCGCAACCGGGAGGGACGGCGGGTGGCCGTCATCGTCAACGACATGAGCGAGATCAACATCGACAGCGCCGAAGTCGAACGGGAGATCTCACTGAGCCGCTCACAAGAGAAACTCGTCGAGATGACCAACGGCTGTATCTGCTGCACCCTGCGCGAGGACCTACTCGCGGAAATCAGTGCATTGGCCGCCGATGGACGATTCGACTACCTCCTGATCGAATCGTCCGGCATCTCCGAGCCGCTACCGGTCGCTGAAACGTTCACCTTCATCGACACCGACGGACACGCTCTGGCAGATATCGCCCGCCTGGACACCATGGTGACCGTCGTCGACGCCCACAGCTTCCTCCACGACTACCAGACGGGCGGTCGCATCGAGGCCGACGCACCCGACGACGAACGCGACATCTCCGACCTGCTGGTCGATCAGATCGAATTCGCCGATGTCATCTTGGTCAGCAAAGCCGACCTCGTCACGTCGGATCACCTGACCGAACTGACCGCAGTCCTGCGCTCACTCAACCCCACTGCCCGCATACAGTCGACGTCCCACGGCCAGATCCCCCTCGACACCATCTTGGACACCGGCCTGTTCTCGTTGGAGAAGGCCGCCCAGGCACCCGGATGGCTCCAAGAACTCCAGGGGGAACACACCCCCGAGACCGAGGAATACGGAATCAGTTCCGTCGTCTACCGTGAACGTGCCCCCTTCCACCCCGGGCGGCTGCACCAGTTCCTCACCAGCGAATGGGCCAACGGGCGTCTCCTGCGCGCCAAAGGCTATTACTGGAATGCAAGCCGATTCACCGAGATCGGCAGCATTTCCCAGGCCGGCCACCTGATCCGACACGGCTACGTCGGACGTTGGTGGAAGTTCCTGCCCGAAACCTACTGGCCTGAGGACGACTACCGCCGTGCGGGAATTCTCGACAAATGGGAAGAACCAGTTGGTGACTGCCGTCAGGAACTGGTCTTCATCGGCCAAGGAATCGACCCCGACACACTGCGCCACCGACTCGACGCTTGTCTGCTGACCACCGCCGAGATCGAACTCGGCCCCGACACCTGGACAGCATGGCCCGACCCACTCGGCGACGGCCAGACCGACCAGGTCATCAGCACCGTTGCCCGAACAAACCCCGTCTGACCCCGACGCCACCTCGGGTTACTACGCAACCACCTCGCGAATCTTCATAGCCCCCACGTGCTGCTGCCGGTGATCGGGCCAGATCAACCTCGCATCGCTGCGCGATCAGCGAAGGGGTGAGGACGCGGTGGTTTCGAGGAGCGCCGCGTCCCGGCTGGCGGTGTTGCGGCTGGTGGCCGCCTTCCCCAGGACACGGCTGACGGCGGTGGAGTCGAGCATCTCGTGCTGCTCGACGATCGAGTTCAGCACGGACGCGACGACCCGCGTGCAGGACACCGCCGCGGCGGCCGGGTTGGCGACCGCACGCTCCTCTGACGTGCCAGCGCGGGGCTCATCGACAGCAGCGCCGTCACATCGTCCCGGACCGGACGCAGGGCCGGGCGGCGAGAGAACTCCTCGACCAGCAGCTCGACGAGATCGGATCCGACAAGGCATGGATCGAGTCGCGGGGCCGATCACGGTCGACGAGCATGTCCACCGCCTCCCCTTTGTGCCACATGTGTACCGCGTACCGCCCGTGGCACGGTAGACGGGCCGGACGGACTCGACACGGATGCCCTCTCGCCGATACTGCACCCCCTCAGCCGGTCCGCAACATGCGCCCCACCATGCCGTGCCGACATGGATCAGCATTCGCGCTCACCGACATCGCGGGAACCACCTCGGCCCCCAGGCAACAACGAGCCTTCGCTCGACAAGCGGGCCAGCAACGTCCGCCCTTCGGACCTCGGCGAATGTCCACGGCCATGGAGTCCGGCGGTCGATGCACTTCAGCGGCCGGCATAGGGACATGAAATTACTTAGCAAAAAGAGTTAGCACTCCCACGATACGAGTGCTAAATTTCTTTTGGGGTCTTCGCCACAAGCGGAAACCCTCGACCGAGTCGCAACCCTCGACCACCGAAATGGCTTCGACAACACCGTTCCCGTTGTGCCCGAACAGTCTTGAAGACGCTTCCGGTCTCGTCAATCCTATGTGCCCCGTCGACCCGACTCGTCAAGCGTGAGAAGGAGGATCATGACCGCCGCCGTCCCCGACAGCTCCGGTGCCGACGACCACATGTGTTCCGCCCTCGACGACACCGGGATACGGAAACAGCGCGGGTCGCGGTTGCCCGCCGTGTCGATCGCCCTCGGGGCGCTGTCCGTGGCGTCGTTCTGGGTGGTCGGACTCGGCTTCCTCTTTGGGGGTGGCCGCGGTGATCTGCGGCGCCGTCGCCACCTCGCGGTCCGCGGTAGCAGACGACGAGGCGGCATCGTTGCGGGCCCTGCTGGGCGTCGTTGCCGGCGCCGCGGGGATCACCGTCTCCGCGATCGCCCTGTTCCCCATGCTTGCACACCTGTGAGCCGCGAACATGGCGGCTTCATTTTTTGGTCGCCATCCGAGGGTCTGCTGCGGTTCGGCCGCCCACGCCCCATCCTGCCCTGAGCGGCGATCGCGACGCTCGTCGGATTCGAGAAATGTTTCGACAGTGCAGCATTGACGATCATGACCCACTCTGATCGCCTACGGACGGGCTCGGTCGGACGGCGACCGGTTTCGGAGCCGAATCCGGTCGCCGCTGCAACCGAGCCTCAACCGCGTCAGTAACGCGCTGCGATAATGTCTTCGTCGAGAAATCCCGTCAATCCGCCACTGAAGACATCGTTGTCGTCGCCGGCGACCATATGCCCGGCCCCGGTCACGTCGATCAGCTTCGCGGACGGAATCAGCTCGAGCAGCTCCTTGGCGCCTTCCTCGCTGACCACTTTCGACTCCTTGCCACGCACCAGCATCGTGGGAACCGCGACCGCAGCCGCGGCCTTCCGTGCGCGTTCGTACCGCACGATCGAATCCGCCTGACGAGTCGGTTCGTCGCCCTGGCGCAGGAACGCCGGATCCCAATGCCAGAACCAGCGGCCATCACGCAGACGCAGGTTCTTACGCAACCCGTCCGGGTTGGGCTTACGCACCCGGTTCGGGGTATACGCCGCGATCGCCGCCGCAGCCTCGTCGAGGCTCGCGAAACCCTCGAGGCCACTGCGCATGAACGCCATGATCTCCGCGGTGCCGCTGGTTTCGACCTTCGGTGCGATATCAACCAAGACCAGACCGCGAGCGAGCTCCGGGTTCTCCCCCTGCCCGATCAACGACGTCATCCCGCCCATCGAGGCACCGACGAGCACCGGCTTCTCCCCCAACTCCGCGACGACCGACGTGAGGTCGGCAACCAGTGCATCGATGCCGTAGTCCCCGTCCGGCGCCCACTGACTGTCCCCATGCCCGCGTGCGTCCACCGCGATGGCGGACCACCCGTCCGCCGCGAGGCTGCGCCCGGTGTTTCGCCAGGAATGCCGGGTCTGCCCGCCGCCGTGCAGCAACAGCACCACGCCTTTCCTGTCGACACCCGATCCGCCGGTCTCCTGGGACGGCGGATCCCACCGGTCGGCAGCGAGCGTGACACCGGCACCGCGGAGTTCGGACTGTGTGACTACGGGATCCATGGGTTCCTCACCAACATTGTCGAGCTGAGCATTCTTTATCATGTTGCACTACGGGGTGAACAATGATTCACCGGGCACTCGTTGCATGTCGTATCAAGACAGGTTGAACCTGGTTCAGCCGACTGCGTCGGTGTCGCTGAGTTTGGCCGACCCCGGTCGATGGGTCGACTCGCCAGATCAATCTCGCGCTCCCCGATGCGGTGCTCACCGCGAATTCACCCTCCTGCCGTGATGCCCCGAAGAGGCAGAGGGGACGACCCCACTTTTCGATTCTGTAGACAGACGATCGTGTGGAGGTGACCATGCGTCAGGAGGAAGTGGCACCGGTGCCGCCACCCATCCGGTGGCGGCGGCTGCGCCCGTGGAGCCGCCACCACACGGCGGCATGGTCTTCGCCGGCAGCCCCGACGAGATCACTGAACGGATCGTGCGATTACGCCGAGGGACAGTGTCGAAGTCCGGAGGGCTGATGATTACCGATGCACTACTCGAACAGGTTCGGCAATCCATCCGTAACCCGGTTCGGGAACTTCGGCTCGCGCTTCTCGAGAAATGCGTCGACACCTTCACGCACGTCGTCCGCGGTGCCGCGGACGTAGATGCCGATCGACTCGGCCCGATGTGCTACCTCAGGGTCGGACGCACCAAGCATCCGCCACATCAGCTGTCGGGTCAGAGCTGCCGACACCGGTGAGGTACCGGAGACGAGTTCCCGCGCGATGTCGAGTGCCCGCTCGAGCACTTGATCGGCGGGTACGAGTTCACGGACGAGTCCTCGTTCGAGCGCTTCGACTGCCGAGACCATCTTGCCACCCACTGTCCACTCGACGGCCGTCGAGATACCGACGGCCCGCGGAAGGAACCAGGTCGAGCAGGCCTCGGGGACCAGTCCGCGACGCGTGAACACGAACCCGAACTTCGCGGTTTCCGACGCGATGCGAATATCGGCCGGCAGGGTCATGGTGACGCCGACACCCGCGGCCGGTCCGTTGATCGCGGCGATTACCGGCTTGAGGGAACGGTAGATTCTCAGCGAGACCTGACCGCCCGTGTCGGCCGGTGCGCCTCCGGTCTCCGGGTCGTCATCCAGCACGAAGGTGTCGCCGCCGGCTGCGAGATCGGCTCCCGCACAGAAGGCCCGTCCCGTTCCGGTGATGACTACCGCACGGACCTCGTCGTCTGCGTCGGTCTCGTCGAAGATTTCGATGAGCCGATAGCACATTGCGTTGGTGAACGCATTGAGCTGGTGGGGACGGTTCAATCGCACAACCGCGATCTCCCCGTGCCGCTCGAGTATTATTGCATCGTGGGTACCGGTTTCCGGCACGATGACTCCTTCCTGAGTTCCCCGCCGGTTCGGTTCAGCGGACCTTGTCGAATCGTTCAGCCACGTCCCGGTATTCGGATCGGATCGCCGTCTTCGAGAGCTTGCCACTGGGGAGCCGCGGCAGCGGCTCGTCCCGGATCACCACGTAGCGCGGAACCTTGTAGTCGGCCACGAGCCGGTCGCAGTGTTCGATGATTGCCGCTGCATCGACGCCATCCTTCACCGTGACGATCGCCGCCGGGGTTTCGCCGAAGCGCTCGTCAGCGGCTGCGATGACAGCGACTTCCTCGACACCGGGAATCTCCGAGATGACCCGCTCGATCTCGACCGGCGAGATATTGATGCCGCCGGTGATGATGAGGTCTTTGAGCCGGTCGACGAACTTGACGCGTCCTTCGTCGTCGAGGGTGCCGAGGTCGCCGCTGTGCAGCCAGTTGTTCTGCAAGGCTGCCGTCGTCGACTCGGCGTCGTTCCAGTAGCCGGGGGTGACGCCCGGACCGCGCAGGAGGATTTCGCCCTCTTCACCGGGAGCGGCATCGGTGCCGTCCGGACGGACCACCTTCACTTCGGTGAAGATCGAGCCGTATCCACACGTGTCGGGGTGGTCGAAGGCTTCGGCGACGAGGGTGGCGGTGGCGACACCGCCGGCCTCGGTCATGCCGTAGATCTGTCGCAGTGCGACGCCCTTGTCCGCCCAGCGCTGCAACAGTGCCGGAGCGACCGCGGCGCCGCCGACGATCGCGGTGCGCAAGGAGGACAGGTCGGCGTCCGCGAACTCGGGTGAACGCGAGATCGCCTCGAAGATCAACGGCACACCGAAGATGGCCTGGACATGGTGTTCGCCGAGAAGCTGAGCCGCGCGGCCCGGATCGAACTCCTTCTCGATGATCAGCTTTCCGCCGAGCACCGTTGTCATGACCAGCCCCCATACCAGGCCGGGGGTGAAAACCAATGGCAACACCAGCAGTGATGTGGACCCGGGCCGGAAGCCTTCCTCGGTGAGTGACGCCTCGAAGACGATATTGAGCAACGTCCGGTTCGTGCAGATCACACCCTTGGACATTCCGGTGGAGCCACTCGTGAAGAGGAGGGCGGTCGGTTCGTCGGGTTCGAGATCGATGCGGAAGTCGTCCTGTTCTCCCGCGCGTAGGGGCGCGAGCTCGTCGAATGAGAGCGTGTCGAAGGTGCGACCCAGTTCGCGCGCCGCGTCGACCGTCTGCGCGAACTCGTTTGGCATGACGACCAGGACGGCGCCGGCGTCGTCGACAACCTTGCGGAGCTCCGCCGGCTTGAACCGTGGGTTGAGCGGGATCAGTACGCCGCCGGCCTTGAGGACGCCCAGTGCGATCACCGGCCACGTCAGCGAATTCGGGCCTAGCACGCCGACTCGTTGACCCGGTTGGATTTCGAGGTCCACGATCTTCCGGGCGATACGACTGGACCAGTCCTGGAGTTCGCGGTATGTGAGGGTTTCACCCGCCACGGTGAGCGCGTCCTGCTCTCCCTTGGTCTTCGCCCACCAATGCAATGCCGAGCCGACGGTGGCAGCCATTCGTCCTTACCTTTCGTGAGTCGCGCATGTGCGATGTCGTTCTACCGGGTCCTACCGGGCATGTGGGGTGCATGACACAGGGCGCGGGCCGAATCGCATTTGACGACAGATGTTTTCAGCGCGGATCGGACCAGGGAAGCCTGGCTCGTACGCCGTGCGATCCACGCTATATGGTCCAATTTGAGACGTCAATCAAGTCTTGTATTTTGCAACACGGCGCGCTGTGACAGCAACGAGCCCCGCCGCGCATGCGGCCGCTCCCCCGACTGTGAACACCACGATGTACGCCTGTTCTGTGGGCGTCGAGGTGCCCGGGATCGTGATGGTCGCGAGCAACACCGCAACCAAGGCACTGGCCAGTGAACTTCCGAATGTCCGGGCGATCGCGTTGATGCCGTTCACCGCCCCTGTGCTCCCCGGAGGACTGCTGCCGATGAGCATCGACGGCAACGCACCGTAGGCGACTATGACGAAGACATTGATCACCGCAACCGCCGTAATCACCTGCCACGTGTAGTCATGCGCAAATATCAGCATCACGAATCCGCACACACCGACGGCGCATGCTGCGGTCAGCACCGTGTGGGCGGGGAACCGTCGGACTACGAGTCCACTGACGGCCGCCGCAGCCGTACCGGCAAGCTGTCCGGGCAGCAGGTACACCAGACTGGTCTCGAGTACCGACGCATCGAAGCCGTATCCCGCTTCCCCTCGGGAGATCTGCACGAACGTTGCGATGGCCAGGAACTGCACGAACATCGCGACTCCCACCAGGAAGGCTGCGACATGCGCCGGAGCCACCAACCGCGCCGTCAGAAGTGCCGGAGCCACCAGCGGTGCAGTGGCCCTCCGTTCGTGCCGGTACCAGCCGGCAAGCACGAGCGCGCCGGTGACGGTGCAACCGATGGTCCGCACCGACAGCCATCCCCACGTTCCACCTTGCGTCAATGCCAACAGCAGTCCGGGCAGGCCGATCGCGAGCCCGATCGCACCCCAGAAGTCGAAGCCGCCGCGCGGTCCCGACCCCGGGGTACGCGGAATAACGCGCCACCCGACGACCATTGCTGTCGTCGTGAGTATCAACAGCATCCAGAAGACACGTCGATAGTCGGACCCCTCGGTGTACATCAGTCCGGCCGCGATCATTCCCACACCACCGCCGACACTCAACGCCCCGGACATGACGCCGAGCGCCATCGGGACACGGTGCGGCCCCAGTGCGCCCCGCACTACCGCGACCCCGACGGGGAACAACGCGTACGACATACCCTGCAGAACTCGACCGGCGATGAGTGCCGGCAACCCATTCCACGCGACACACAGCACCGAGCCGATCAGTACCGCGCCCAGCACGGCGAGCATCACCCTCCGCGGACCATGCCGATCGGCGAGGTGACCCAGCAGCGGTGTACACACTGCGGCTGCAAGGAGATTCGCTGTCACTGTCCAACCGACAGCGTCCGTGCCCACGTCGAGCTGCACCGCAATTACCGGCAGGAGCGGTACCACGGCGGTCTGCATCATCGACGTGATCATCACGACGAAGCAGAGCGCCGGGACCAGCAGCGCCGATCTACATGCCGACTCGGGGGCGGCGAGGTGGGCCCTATCAGGTGCCTGGGTCACGGCATCTCCTCGTTGCGATGCCGGTCAGAGATCGAGCACGAGTTTCGCTGTGCAGCTTCGCGATACACAGATCATCATGCAGTCGTTCTCGGCCTGTTCGTCTTCGGTGAGGATCGAGTCCCGATGCTCGGGAACGCCCTCCAGGACTCGGGTTTCGCACGTCCCGCACGTACCCTCACGGCACGAGAAGGGGGCGTCGACATCGGACCGGAGTACGGCGTCCAGCAGGCTTTCGTTCGCGTCGACGGTGATGGTCCTGCCCGCACGCCGGAGTTCGACCGCGAACGATCTGTCGACTGCGTTGGCCGGCCGCTCCTTGGCAGCGAACCGCTCGACGTACAGACTCAGGTTCGGATGCGCGAGGCATTCGTTTTCGATCGCCTGCAGGAGCGGCTCCGGTCCGCAGCAGTACACCGCGGTGCCGTCGGGGACGGCGTCGAGGGCAGCGGAAAGGTCGAGGATCCCGTATTCGTCCTGGGGTCGCAGCTCGATTCGGCCGGGGTACCGAGCGACCAGCTCTTCGGCAAAAGCCATGCTGGTGCGTATTCGGCCGCCGTACAGCAGGCGCCAGTCGGCGCTGGCAGCCTCGGCCGAACGGAGCATCGGCAACAGGGGCGTAATTCCGATACCGCCGGCGACGAAGAGGTAGGACTGCGCGGGTTCGAGGGTGAAATTGTTGCGCGGGCCTGCGATCGCGATCAGGTCTCCGACTTGCAGCGAGTCGTGCACCCAGCGCGATCCACCGCGTCCGTCCTCTTCGCGGAGCACCGCGATCGCCAAGGAGGTGGTGTCGGATGCGTCGCCACACAGCGAGTACTGCCGCACCGTCGACCTGTCGATGATGACGTCGATATGCGCTCCGGGCTCCCACGCCGGGACGGCGCCGCCATCGGGATCCGCGAGTCGAACTGCCATGACACCGTGAGCAAGCACGTCTTTGCCGATCACTCGCATTTTGCGTTGGTCGGTGTTGGTGCTTCCGTTCATCGGCGCTCTCGTTCCCATAGACTTCACGTGCCCTATAATCTTAAGCAGTTAGGTTTACGAGGCGCAAGCCCGGCCACCGGCACCCACGACGCGCACAGGAGATCGCCATGACCCAAACCTCATCGCCGGACCAGAGCGAATCGGTCCTCGACCTGTTCAGACTCGACGGATCCGTCGCTGTCGTGACCGGCGCCGGCAGCGGCCTGGGCGCCGGATTCGCCCGCGCGCTCGCCGAGGCAGGTGCCGACGTGGTGATCGCCGCGCGCCGGCGCGAGAACCTCGAAGCCGTCGCGGTGACAGTAGAGGCCACCGGTCGCCGCTGCCTGGTCGTACCTACCGACGTCACTGTGCCCGAGCAGTGTGACGCGCTCGCCCAGGCCGCTGTCGCCGAGTTCGGCCGCCTCGACATCCTGATCAACAACGCCGGAGTCACCAGCTCCGCGCCTGCGACGCGCGAGCGTCCCGAAGACTTCCGCGCAGTCCTCGACGTGAACCTCATGGGCAGCTATTGGGCAGCGCAAGCGTGTGGACGCGTGATGGGCCCGGGCTCGACCATCGTCAATGTCGCGAGCATGCTCGGCCTCATCAAATCGGCACTTCCCCAAGCTGCATACGCTGCCAGTAAAGCGGGCATGATCGGCCTGACCCGCGACCTGTCGAATCAGTGGTCGAAGCGAAAGGGCATCCGCGTCAATGCGATCGCGCCAGGATTTGTGGAGACCGACCTGATCTCCGAGATGTCGTCGGATACGCTCGACGAGTTCCTGCGCGGCAGTTCTCTCGGCCGCACCGCGACACAGCGCGAGATCGACGGAGCTGTGGTGTTCCTCGCCAGTCGCGCCTCCGGCTACATCACCGGCTCGACGCTCGCCGTCGACGGCGGCACTTCCGGACACTGATTCCCGACGACGAAAGACCATGCAACCATGACGTACTCCACCAAGGTGACCACCCTCCGCGGCGACGGCGTTTCACTGGTCGCCGACCTGTGGGAACCCCGGCGGGAACCGAAAGGCACGGTCCTGCTGCTCCACGGCGGCGGGCAAACCAGGCACTCGTGGCAGCGCACCGGAATACGGCTGGCCCAGCAGAGTTGGCGCGCGTATTGCATCGACGCACGCGGCCACGGCGACAGCCAGTGGTCGACCGACGGCGACTACAGCCCCGACGCGCACGCTCGCGACATTCGCGCAGTCGTCGCCGACCTCGGTGAACCCCCGGTGCTCGTCGGAGCGTCCATGGGCGGCATGGCCTCACTTGTCGCATCAGGCGACGAACCAGGCATTGCCCGGGCGCTGGTCCTGGTGGACATCACCCCGAAGGCCGAACCGGAGGGTCTCGCCAAGATCACCGAATTCATGCACGCCGGTTTGTCCGGCTTCGACAGCCTCGAGGACGCGCTCGGAGCAGTGATCGACTACAACCCGCACCGGAGTCGCGCGCCGCGGGTGGAGGGTTTGCGCAAGAACCTGCGTGAGCACGACGGTCGTTGGTACTGGCATTGGGATCCGCGAATGCTGACGGATAAGACGAATTCGGCGGACGCGGCGGCCGCGCGCGAAATTCGTGCCCGCGCCGCGGCGCGGGCGATCAGAGTCCCGACGTTACTCATCCGTGGCGCCCAGTCCGATGTGGTCAGTCCGGAAGGAGCGCGCGAACTCCTGGAGCTGATTCCGGGGTCGCGCTATATCGATGTGGGCGGCGCGGGGCACATGGTGGGCGGCGACGACAACGACGTCTTGAGTCGAGGCTTGGTGGAGTTCCTCGACGAGGCGGTTCTCACCGTATGACCACCTGACCGACGGGAACATATACCATTCTGACCATCTGCCGTTCCGACCAGGCCCGGCGTACTGCTCGAACCGAAAGCGAGATATGGCCCGACCGTCGAAACCTCTGATCAGTCGCGCAGCCGCCGTGGCAGCGTCCATCGAGATCATCGACTCCGAGGGACTCGATGCGTTCAGCCTGCCACGCCTGGCTAAACACATCGGAGTGCGTGCACCCTCGCTCTACCATCATTTCTCCGACAAATCGGAGATTCTCGAAGCGGTCGCTCGACAGATCGCCGGCGCCGGAAACCTACCGCGACGCAAGCCCGGCCCGGACTGGCCCGAATTCTTCGTGACGCTGAGCATGAATCTTCGCCGGTCGATCCTCAAACACCGCAACGCCGCGCCGATCCTGCTGCAATATCTGCCCCGTGACCTGCTGATCGGCACCTACGAGGACACCGCCCGGTTTCTCGAGAAGTCCGGAGTGCCCGCGCACCTGCACGTCCAGATTCTCGACGGTATGGAGCGCCTGACGCTCGGCGCGGTGCTCACCGAGGCGATGCGCAAGCCGAGCACCAAGTCCACGATCTTCCCGAACGTCGACCCGGAGTCGCAGCCCCTGCTGTCCAAGGCTCTCGCCGCAAACGAGATGACCTCCCGGCAGTTGTTCGAGGAAATGATTCGCAGTTTCCTTCACGGCGTGGTGCGCAACGAAAGTACCGCGATCACGGATGCCGCGCCCTCCGACAACGTGAGGGTTTCGGCCAACTGAGCGAGTCCGCCGTTCCTCGCGCGAACCTCCCTCGACGCACCGGTGCCCCACGGATCGAATCCGTGGGGCACCAAGCTCTGCAGACCTACCGTGTCTGCAGACCTACTGGGCAGGAGCAGGCAGGTGGACGGTCTTGGTCTCGAAGAACTCTTCGAGACCTTCGATGCCACCCTCCCGTCCGACGCCCGACTGCTTGTAACCACCGAATGGCAGGGTGAAGTCCATCGTCGCGGTGTTGACGCTGATGGTCCCGGTACGGATGCGCCGCGCGACCTCGAAACCGTGGTCGAGATCCTCGGTATAGACGGCGCCCGACAGTCCGTACACCGAGTTGTTGGCGATCGCGATTGCGTCTTCCTCGTCTTCGTAGGTGATCACCGAGATGACCGGACCGAAGACCTCTTCCTGCGCGATCCGTGAATCCGGCTGCACGTCGTCGATCAGGGTGGCTGCGACGAAGAAGCCCGTATCGAGGCCTTCGGGGCGGCCACCACCGAGCACAACCTTCGCGCCGTCTTCCTTCGCGATGTCGATGTAGCCGAGCACGCGGTCCTGCTGACGCTTGGAGGCGAGCGGGCCGAGGAAGTTGGTCGGCTCCCACGGGTTGCCCATCGGTAGAGATCCGTACGCGGCCTTCAGTGCCTCGACCACCTCGTCGTGACGTTTGCGCGAGACGAGCACGCGGGTCAGCGCGATGCAGGCTTGACCGGACTGCATGCAGCCACCCATGGGCAGGGTCTGCAGCACGTGATTGATGTCTGCGTCGTCGAGGATGATCGCCGCGGACTTGCCACCGAGTTCGAGCGACACGCGTGCGATGCGCTCGCCTGCCAGGGACATGATGCGCCGGCCCGCGGCGGTACTGCCGGTGAACGTGACGTGGTCAACGTCCGGGTTGGTCACGAGGGACTCCGACACCTCGCGGTCGGCACACAGCACGCTCACTACACCCTCGGGAATGCGACCTTCCGCGACCAGCTCGGCAATGATATCCGCGAAAACCGACGGCGAGATCGGCGCCTCGGGTGCGGTCTTGAGAACGACCGAGCAACCCGCGGCGAGCGCGGGCGCGAGCTTGAACGCGATCGTGCCGATCGGCCCGTTCCAGGGGATGATCGCGGCGACCACGCCCGTCGGTTCCTTGACGATGCGTGAGATGCCACCGTCGGCACGGGATCGCTCTTCGCTGACCTCGAACTCGCGGGCTACCGCGGCAACGGCCCGGAACAGGCCGCCGGTCATCTGCTGGGTCGGGCGGCTGACGCTGACCGGCACACCGACCTCGATCACGCCGATCGGCGTCAGTTCGTCCACGCGCTGCTCGAGACGGTCCGCGATGGCATCGAGAACGTCCGCTCGATCGGCCATGGTGCGTGACGCCCATTCACCCCTGTCGAACGACTCACGCGCAGCGGCAACCGCCTTCGTGACGTCTTCGACGGTCGCGGTGCGGACACGTGCGACCTTCTCTTCGGTGAACGAGTCGACGACATCGACCCATTCGTCACCGGTCGAATCGACCCAACGGCCGCCGAGGAAGATCTGGTCGCGATCGGCGATCGACGGGGTCGTCGTACCGGTTGCGGTTTCGGTCGTGGTCATCAGTGAAGCTCCTTCGCTCTCAACGGATGTTGTAGCCGGCATCGACGGGGAATGTGACACCGGTGACGTAGCGGGCCTCGTCGGAAGCGAGGTACACGATCGCGTTGCTGATGTCGACGGCCTCGATCAGCTCGACGGGCATCGGGTTCTTGTACGACTCGTCGGCGGCGACCTCTGGGTGGGCGTTGACGAACTCGCCGTACTCGGCGTTCGCGACCATCGGAGTGTTCACACCTGTCGGATGCACGGTGTTGACCCGGATGCTGTGGGGCGCGAGTTGTTTCGCATACAGCCGCATGAGGCCGACGACACCGTGCTTGGCCGCGCTGTACCCGGCTTGGCCAGGCAAGGTGTTGAGACCGATGCTCGTCAGGCCGGCGGCCGAGCTGGTGATGATGATCGAGCCACCCTCACCCCGTTCGACGAGATTCGGCACGGTCACGTCGAGCACGTGCCACACACCGGTGAGCATGGTGTCGATCGCGTCGTGCCAGGCCTGCCGCTGCTCGCCCGGTCCGATGACGGGCATGATGCCGGCGTTCGGCAGTACGATGTCCACCTTGCCGAACTGTGCGATACCCGCGTCGTACGCAGCTTGGACGTCTTCGAGCTTGCGGACGTCGCCAACCAACGCAACGATGGCGCCTCCGGCCTCCTTCACGAGGCGTTCGGTTTCTGCGAGATCGTCGGAGGTCGCCATCGGGTAGAACACGGTCGGAATCTGGTCGCAAATGTCCACCGCGATGATGGACGCACCTTCCTCCGCGAGCCGGACGGCATGCGACCTGCCCTGACCACGCGCCGCGCCGGTGATGAATGCGACCTTGCCATCGAGTCGTCCCATGGATAGTCCTCTCCGAGTACAGGTTCCGCCTAGGGTGCGCAGAGGCAACGTGCGGGGTGATCGAATGATCGAAATGAAATCGGCACACGATCTGTGAGCCACAACACAGACCGTAGTTGCCTACAACCATTAGGTCAACACCGAACAAGAATCGTTTTTCGTATCACCCGGCACACCATTCAGAAGCTGGGTACTTCGGCCCACTCCCCGACCTGGTAGCACGAGTGCTCTTCTTCCTGCTCGAACGACAACAGACGGCACATACGCACCGCGCCTGCATCGTCCGGGTCGATACGAATCAGGGCGATCTGCGCTCCCGCGTCGCGCAGCGCCCCGAGCGCCACCACGAGCAGCGTGGTGCCCAAGCCTTCCCGCCTCGCGGCCTCGGTGAGCACCAGCGCCCGGACCGACGCCGCGTCGAGTTCGAGGTGCGTGGACAGCGCCGAGTCGAACCAGACGAATCCGAGAGATGCTCCCGAAGAATCTGTTGCGACGACCACGGTGCCGGCCCCGAGACGAATCTCGTCGGCTAGGCGTTCCCGCTGCGCCGGCACCAGCGCGGCCGCATCCAGCACTTCCTCGATCGACTTCGACGCCATCGAATCTTCGAGTGGGCGCGCTTCGGCGAGCGTGATGCCTCCGGGGACCGAGACGTCGTCGAGCGGGCTCGCGAACGGCCCAGACAGGTGACGGAACAGCGTCCACAACCTGCTCACCGGCGCGACGCCGAACCGGCGCGTGAGGCGCTCGGACGCGGGGTGAGTGCCGTACGCCCAGCAGCGCAGGGCCACAGCGCCAGTGCCTTCCCACCCACCGTTCACCGTCGTGTCCAGACCGACCTCCTCGACGAGCATCGTCGCGATCCCTCGCGACCGATAGTCGGGGTGAACCACGAACTGCGCGGTACCCAGCCCCCCGTCGTCGACCTGCAGATGCAGATACGCCACAACCACCAGCGGAGCATCGTCGCGAGCACTCAGATCTCTGCGCGCCGTGATCGGCAGGTGGTAGACCCGCACACCGTTACGGCTCGTCGAGGTCACATCGCCGGGATTGATCGAGGAGAAGCCCGCCTCGTCGTCGTAGTCGGCGGCCGCCGCGACAAGCGCCAGCACCTCGTCCCGATCGCCGGAATCCAGTTCCGAACACCACTGATACGAGATCATTCGTTCGCTCCTCATCTGCCGTTTCGTACTCATAAATCTAATGCCAATCGGTATAGAACCGCAATGGTCGACACCTGCCCGAGGACGCAACCCGGGGTTTACAGCTAAATCTATATAAGTTAGGTTTAATTCATCGATTCGCACCGCATCACAGCCTGGAGGGCAGCCATGACAGAGGTCGGAATCCCCCGCGAGGAACGCATCCGTCGCGCGCTCGACCATCTGCGCAACGACACCACCGACGAGTTCGAGCACGTCACGTGGTTCGAACCCGTCGAGTTCACCGATCCGGACATCGCCAAGATCGAACGTGAGCGTGTATTCGGCCGGGTTCCGTCGATCATCATCCACGGCTCCGAGATCCCCCGCGCAGGAGATTTCGTCACCCTGCAGTTACCGCGAAACAACGTCATCATCGTCCGCCAGCGCGATGGCAGCGTCAAAACCCTCGTGAACCAGTGCCGTCATCGCGGGGCCATGGTCGAGAAGGAGGAGAAGGGTCGCTGCCGCCTGTTCTCCTGCCCGTACCACCGCTGGTCGTACGATACCGACGGCAGCCTGCGCACCATCACCCGCGACAACACGTTCGGTGATGCCGACCGCTCCGAACGCAACCTCGTCCAACTACCCACCGAAGAGCGGCACGGGTTCGTCTGGGTGGTCGACGACGCCGACGCAACCATCGATGTCGCCGACTGGCTCGGCCCCGACATGGACTCGATCATGGGGTCCTACGGCCTGGACAAGATGGTGACTACTCGGGTTCAACGCTTCGACGAGCCCATCAACTGGAAGTTGATGCAGGACGCGTTCCTCGACGGTTACCACATCCAGTACGCGCACCCCAACACCGCCGCGAAGCACATCCACACCAACGTCATGGCCTTCGAGGACTTCGGAAACCACTGCCGGTTCCTCAATCTCCGCAAGACCATCGACCGATGGATCGAAGAGGACCCCGGCGATCGCAGTCTCGCCGAGCACATCACGGAGAGCCACCTGGTGGGACCCAACAGTACGTTGCTCAAACAACCCGACCATTTCCAGCTGCTCACCTTCCGCCCTCACCGCAGTGATCCGCAGCGCTGCCACATGGAGATTCGTCTGGTCGCGCCTACGCTCGAAGAGAGCGGCTTGACGGAGGAACGCTGGAACCGAATCTGGGACAAGAACGTCGAGATTCTGGTAGCAGTGCTCCACAACGAGGACTTCCCGATCTTGCGAGGCTCACAGGTTGCCATGGACAGCGCAAGCGCCGGCAACATGCTCCTCGGCCGCAACGAAGTCGCCAACCAGGTCTTCCGCCGCGCAATTCAGAAACTCGTCAACGAGAGCTGATATCTGGGCTCAACACTCGCGGAACTGCGGACACAGGTTTCCCACACTTTCACGAAGGGGACCCGATCACGATCGGGTCCCCTTCCTCACCTCAACTCACAGTTCCGGAGTGAACGTGAGCGGTAGACGTACACAGCCACGCACAGACGTGCCATGCATCAGCGGTGGATCACTCTCGACCAACGCATAATCCGGAATCCGGCGGTGAATCTCCTCCATTGCCAGTGTCAGTTCGAGTCGCGCCAAGTGCGACCCCAGGCACCGATGCGGGCCCGCTCCGAACGACAGGTGCCTGTTCGAACCTCGGTCGATCACGAAAGCATCCGGATCGTCGAACTCGGTATCGTCGCGGTTCGCCGAACAGAGCAGTAACAGCAGCTGGTCACCGGCCTCGACCTTCACACCGGCGATCTCGACATCGCGCGTAGCTCGACGACCCATGCTGACCGCGGCCTCGATACGAAGGATCTCTTCCACTGCATCCGGCACCAGACTGGTGTCCTCGATCAGGGCGTTGCGTTGCGCCGGATTGTTCGCCAGATGGACCATGGCCCAGCCGAGTGAACCCTGCACGGTGTGCAGTCCCGCGATGAGCAGCAGGAAGAACATGCGACGCAGTTCCTCGTCCGTCAGGTACCGCTCGACGCCATCCATCAGGATCGGTGTGTTGATGATCTGCGCGGTGACGCTTTCGCCATCTTCCTGACCCGAACGCACCCTATCCACGAACGCACCGAAGTACTCGAACACGTTCGTTGCCGCCTCCGCCCGAGCGCGAGCGGACTCCTCCTCGCCGGCGCCCGGAATTCCCTGCAGCGCAATGTCCGTCCATTCAGTGAAGCGTTCGGCGTCGTCGAGTGGCCAGCCCATCAAGGTGAGGAAGACACGGGTTGGCAGCGCGTGCGCAAACTCGGCGACGAATTCACATCGGCCGGAGGACGCGAAGCCGTCGATCAGTTCGTTGATGATCTCGCGGATCTTCGGCTCGAGCTCCTTCATCCGCGCCGGACCGAACAAGGGCTGGAGTGCCTGCCGGTACTGCGTGTGCTCAGGCGGATCGATCTCGACGGGAATGAACTTGCCCTGCCCGGCGTCGACAAGATTGTTCGGATAGCTGGAGAAAGTCTCGGCATCACGCAGAATGCGAAAGATGTCGTCGTAACGCGTGACAATCCAGTGCCCACCGTAGTGCGGCGAATAGAGGATCGGACCGCGGGCGCGGAGTCCGGCGGCCTTCGCCTGGAAGACGTCGACCGGCGCGGCAAGAGCCGGGTCGTAGACGTCGAAATCAACCATCAAATCCGTTGCGATGTCATGAGTTGTTAAGGCAGAACACCCTTCGAAAGCCACTCGGCGCGTCGAGCGTCCACGTAGTTCGTGAGCGATCGACGCGCCGTTCGGATGGCACGGAAATATCGAGGATCTGTCGGTCATGCCGTCCGCCTTCGTAGCAGATGCGTTCCCACAGTATTATTCGAGAGTCAACGCTCGTTCGGGGCACACCGAGACGGCCTCCTCGGCCGCGGCGATGTGCTCGTCGAGCGCGAGTGCGTCCTGAAGGATCACCGGGTACCCGGAATCGTCACAGTCGACGACCTCGGGGGAACGGCTGTAACACAAACCGTGTCCCGCGCACACCGACCGATCCACGACGAGGCGGCGCGTACCGTATTCCGTTTTCGAGTCGTGGTCAGTCATGATCGTTACTCTTCGCCGGTGACCATCGGCGGAGGGTTGTTCCCGTCTTCGGGGAACATCATGGCCACACGCGACAACGTGCCGCCATCGGTCGTCGGCAGCGTGACACCCGAGATGTACGCGGACTCATCCGAGACCAGGAAGAGCGCTGCTCGAGCATTGTCCTTCAGCGACGGCGGACGATTGACCTTGAGCGGAATCGGCGACACGCTCGGCTCCCACGGACCCGCCGCTTCCTCATAGGACTGGCCGACGACCGGCGTACCGGCGGGGGCGAGGAAGTTCGGCGACATTCCGTGTGTCGGCGCGATCGCATTGACGCGGATCCCATACTTGCCGAGATCCAGGCTCAGGGCCCGAACCATACCGTTCACACCGGCTTTCGTCGCAGAATACGCCGCGATGCTGTGATACGCCACGAACGACGCCGCCGACGACGTCGCCAGAATGACACCACCACCGTTGGCCCGCAGCGCCGGCACCGCAGCCTTCGCCGTGTAGAACACGCCAGACAGGTTGACGCCGATGACGTCCTGCCAATCAGCGTCCGTCAGGTCCTGGAACTCGACCTGCTCGCCACCGGCGACGGACGGCACGCCACCACGCGAAATGATGCCTGCATTAGCCCACGCGATGTCGAGCTTGCCGAACGCGGCCACGGTGGCTGCCACCGCCTCGACCACCTGCTGCTCGACTCGCACATCGGCGGTGACCGCGATCGCCGAACCGCCTTGCTTTTCGACCAGCTCGACCGTGCCCTTGGCGCGCTCCGGATCGATATCGACCACGGCGACCTTCGCGCCCTCCGCGGCGAACAGCTGCGACGCCTCGCGTCCCAGGCCGGAACCGGCACCGGTGATCAGCGCAACCTTACCTTCGAGTTTCATGAAGTCTCCTGTATTCGGGAATGTGTTCGGACGAATGGAAGCTGTCGTCGGACAGCGGGATAACAGGGATGGCACCGAGCAGATCTGTATCGCACATACAGCGGTGTCAGTACGCGATGAATAGAATTTCTTCGCGTGAGTACTCCATGCCCGGATGTGACTCGCTCAAATGCTCCTGGGTTTTCACCACCAGGTCGTCTTCGTCGCTGCCGGTGATCGCGGCGCCACACGGACAGCTCAGTCTTGTCTTCATTCTCACCTCGGTCAGCCTTTCTGCGCCTCTCGTGCGGTCGGACGCTCACAGCACGTCGGCGACCGAGAAGTTCGGTAGCGCGTCGAGGAACGTGGTCGACGTCACATCACATTAACTAATGCACATAGGTTTCACAACCCCCGCGTCGACTCGATCGCATCGGGAACAATCGTGATCAGGCGGGCTCCGTGGCCTTCTCTACAGACACGTCCGTCTCGGACGCGGCCTTGTTCTTCCGCGGAACCAACGACACCAGCACTGCGGCAGCCACTCCGGCGAACGCAAAGGCGTAGAAGGCCCAGTCGGCTCCGAGTGCAGAGCTCATGATCATTCCGGTGAGTATGGGACCGCAGACACCGCCGAGCCGGCCGAGACCCACTGCCAGCCCGAGCGCCGTGCCACGCGCGGCCGCCGGGTAGAAGACTCCGACGAATCCGTAGACGCCCGTCGTCGACGAGGCACAGAAGCCGATCAGGAGAACCAGTCCGAACACGAGTGCCTGCGCCGGCTGCAGAGTCAGGGCGGACACTGCGAGCGCCCCGAAGACGAAGCTCACGGAAATGACGGGACGCGATCCCAGCCGATCCGCAAGACCGGTGATAACCACCATGCCGAACCCGCTGCCGATGTTGAAGGCGAGCAGGAAAGTCAACGCAGACCCGAGGTCATAGCCGGACGACCTCAGCATCTGAGGAATCCAGGTGTTCATGCCGTACGAGACGAGAAGACCGAAGAAGGTGATGAGCGGGAACATGATCGTCGCGATCCTGTAGCCGGGGGCGAACAAGAGCCGCAGTCCCGATGGGGAGCCGGTACTCCCACTTTTCGACTTCTCGAGTGCCATGCCGGATTCGGCGCCGGCATCGATGGAATAGCGCTGTGCCAGTTCGCGGGCCTCGTTGTGCCGACCCTTGCTTGCGAGGAAGGCAATCGATTCGGGCAGCTTTCGGTACGCGATGACGAACAACACGACACCCAGAAGGCCGCCCACTGCGAACATCGATTTCCAGCCGAAGGCAGGGATTATGAAAATGGCGGCAATCGCGACGACGCACCCTCCGATAGGAAAACCGGTTTGAATCACACCGTTGTAGAACTGCCGCCGGTCGACCTTGACGTATTCCTGGGTGAGCGCGATCAAGGTGGGGAGTGCTCCGCCGAAGCCGATGCCGGCCAGCAGTCTGAACAGGCCGAACGATTCCAGGTTCGGCGCAATGGCGCACAGCCCGGTGAACAGGCTGAAGCTCACGATGCATGCAAGTACCACGGGTCGTCGCCCGATGCGATCTGTGATGTAGCCGGCCAGCATCGCTCCGGCCATCATTCCGAACAGGGACAGGCTGCCGATCAACCCCGCCGATCCAGTGGTGATCCCCCACTGTTCCAGTTCGAGCAACGTCGGCAGGACCGCGCCGAACATGATGAGGTCGACACCATCGAGGATGGTGATGGCCAAGCAGGTCAGGACCACGGATCGAGCACCCGAGACGGCCCTTTCCTTCCCCGGGACAGAAATCTGCGACATGTTGGGGTTCCTTCGGTCTTAGTATCGGGGTTCGGTATTTGTGACTGCACGGATGGCGCGTGTTCACACCATGGGTGCAATGGAGCTCAGCCCCACTTGCGCGGATCTGCGAACGCGCGCCCCATCCATTGGTGGAAGTGCTGATTGGCAATCTCGTTGCGTCCGAAATAGAGGGGTCCGACATCTGTATTCGCGACGGACTTCTGTACGCCCTCGTTGACCACGAGGTCCTCGTCACGTAGCACGGCCATGAGAATTTTCCAGTTCTTGTCCCACCGCGCCTTCTGCTCGTCCGTTACCACCGGCTCCCGAGTGAGCAAACGCATCTGCATCCGAGTCCCGACGGCTGTGCCCGGGGTGGGGACGAAGTTGAGCACCTCCAGATGATCCGGTTGACGGAGCACCGACATATTGGGCATCAGAAAGTGCGCCACGGTGATATGCCGATCGATGGGGGCATCGTCGGGTGCCACATCTCGCACCGAGTCGATGCTCTTGCGAGCGGTGACCATTCGTCCGTGCCTGCCCATCGGTTCCCACGCCTGCGCGTTGTTGTAGAAGTACGGGGCAACGGTTCCGGCGTGGGTCGAGGTGATGTGGTAGCCGTCGAGGAAGGCGTCCATCAACACCTTCCAGTTGATGTCCACATCGAAGTTCTGGGCGATATGGCAGTGGTACTTGTCCATATCCATGGCGGCGAGAGACTCGTCGAACTCTCGGCCGAGCCACTCCGCGATGTCGATCTCGCGATCACCCGCGGCGGAGTCGATGACCCAGACGAAACCGTGCCGTTCCTCGACCGGAACCTCCAGCAGGCTCATGCAACTACGATCGACCGTCCCGAACGTGTGCTCGTCCGCAATCGACCGCAGCCTGCCATCGCTGCCATACGCCCACCCGTGGTAGCGGCACGAAAAGATTCGCTTCGAACCCTTCTCCTCGGGAACGAGCTGCGCTCCTCGATGCCGGCAGGTGTTCACGAAGCCGCGCACTCTCCCGTCCGCCTGCCGAACGAGAACAACTTCGTTGTTCGGCAGCTGGACGGTCGCAAAGTCGTTGTTTCCGGACAGTTCGGTGCTGTGTACCGCGATGATCGGCACGTACCCGAACAGTTCTCTGCGCTCCCGCGCCGCCAGCTCCGGATCGGTGTAGACGCGCGGATCGACCTCGAGAATTTCCGGTGCCATATCGGTGGTGCCGTTGTCGAGGTGATCGAACATCGCCCGGGCAAAACCCGCTTTCGTCGCCTCGTCGTACGGCAGGTCGGTGTAGACCATCGTACTCACTCCTTCGGGGACCGCTGCGGGCCCACAAGAACGTCGCTAAAGCTGCAGACTCTTGATTTCGACAAACTCTTCGAGGCCGAATGCCCCGCCCTCACGCCCGTGGCCGGATTGATTGAATCCGCCGAACGGTGCGGCGCCATTGAACTTTCCACCGTTGACCTCGATCTGCGTTGCACGCAGTCTGCGCGCCACCGACTTCGCGCGCTCGGCGTCGGCGGACCACACGGCGCCGGCAATACCGAAAATCGTGCCGTTCGCGATTTCGATCGCGTGCTCGGTCGTGTCGTACGCGATGATCGACAGCACCGGACCGAAGATTTCCTCCTGGGCGATCGTGCTGTCCGGGTCCACCTCGGAAAACACTGTGGGTTCGACGAAGAATCCGGTACGGGCCGGTGCGTCGACCGAGCCGGCGACAAGCTTCGCGCCCTCCTTGACGCCCGCACGAATGTAGCCGAGCACCCGCTCGCGCTGAGCTGCGGTCACCATGGGTCCAAGCTTCGTGTTGCCCCCGGTGGGATCGCCCGGGGCATACGCCGCCACCGCCTGTGCGGCGAGCGTCTCCGCCTCGGACAGGCGCGAGCGCGGTACGAGCAGGCGAGTCTGCGCGTTGCAGGACTGCCCGCCGTTCATGTAGCAGGCGCGCACGGTGTGCGGCACGGCCTTCGCGAACTCCTCGACATCGAGATCGTCGAGTAGCACCGCGGCGCTTTTGCCGCCCAGCTCGACCGACACTCGCTTGACGGTCCCGGCGGCCAATTCCAGCACTCGCTTACCGACCGAGTTCGATCCGGTGAAGCTGACCATGTCGATGTCCGGGTGAACGGCGATGGCCTCACCCACAATCGGACCGGTACCGTGCACCATATTGAAAACTCCGGCCGGGATCCCGACCGCTTCGACCGCCTCTGCCAGAGCGTGGGCAGTGAACGGAGCAACCTCGCTGGCCTTGACGACCACCGTGCACCCGGCCACGAGCGCAGCGCCGATCTTGGCGGTGATCTGGTGCAGCGGGTAGTTCCAGGGCGTGATACACCCGATCACGCCGACCGGCTCACGCACGATAAGGGAGTTGCGGAGCGGTTCTTCCCACGGGAAGTCCTTCGCCGCGGTCACTGCCTCCCGCAGATCGACGATGCCCAGTCCGACCTGGGCCCACCGAGCGACCCTGCGTGGGGTGCCGACCTCGGCGACGACGATGTCAGTGATGTCGTCCTGTCGCCGCTCGAGTTCGTCGGCCAGATGCGACACGAACTCGGCCCGCGTGTGCGGGGCGGTCTGCGACCACTGGCCCAAGGCCCGCCGTGCGGCAGCGACCGCCATGTCGACATCCTCGGCAGCTCCGGCGGGGACGCTTCCGATGCGCTCTTCGGTGGTCGGGTTGACGACGTCGATTCTCTCCGTGCTCGTGGAGGCAATCCACTTGCCGTCCACATACAGTTCCAAACTCACGATGATTCTCTCCGTAGAATTGAATTGATGCAATTTGCCGGTGCCTCGAGTCGCTCGAACACCGAAAAGCACTACAGTGCAGCGACTCCAGACTCATTATCCGAGAAGTTCTCGCAGGCTTTCGACACTTACCTGCGTCGCGGCTAGACCCATCACCCCGGCAAGGAATCCGCGGATGGTGACTACGAAAAGCTCACGCGACGACCACTGGTTGGCCTCGAGCGCGCGGGCGAGGGTCGGGTGTCTACGCTCATCGACCTTCGGGAAGACCTCTGTGCTACCGACCGGATCGCGCATGAGATCGCTCAGAGTGGTTGCAAGAGCGAGCTTCTCCAACCCGTCCAGTATCACCACATGGAGTTGCGCCGGAACGCCCCCGTCCTCGAGGATTCGCGCACACCGTTCATACGTTCGGGTCAGGACATCACGAGGAAGGAACTGCACCAACACGAGAGCGGCATTGGGATGACGAAGGATGGCGTCGCGATAATTGAGGCTGAGTTCGACGAACCACTCCACCCAGTCCGTACCCGACGAAGACTCGGGCACCGTCGCCCCGGTCATCAGCTCCTTCGCCACCTCTGTCATGAGCTCACGACGATCAGCGAAGTGGTGGTACAGCGAGGAGGTACTTACGTTCAGCTGTTTGGCCACGCGCGGCAGACTGAACGCATCTATGCCTTCGGTGTCGATGATCTCGATGCTTGCCGCGATGGTCGCACTCCGGCTGATCAAAGGCTTTGCCGGTCTCCCCATCATGTCCCACTTTCGATCGACCCGAGACTCAGCTCCACGACCCCGCCGTATCGGCTCCGATGGAAAACCAATGGCTCCGTCACCGGATCGGACCCGAAATCGAGCATGTCGGCAACGGCGATGAGGTGATCTCCACCGTCGTGCTCCGCAGTGAGCGCCACCTCGAACCACGCAGCCACCCCCTCGAGAATCGGCGCGCCGCGCTCGGCCGGTCGCCACTGCACTCCAGTGAATTTGGGTCCGCCCGATTTCGCGAAGCTGTCGCTGAGATCGCGTTGACCCGAGGAAAGAACGTTGATACAGAATGTCTCGGCGGTACGGATCGTCGGCCAGCTCGTCGAACGCCGACTCGGGCACAGCAAGACCTGGGGCGGATCCAGCGACAATGCCGAAAACGACTGGCAGGTGAACCCGGCCGGTTCGTCGCCCACCATCGCCGTCACCACCGTCACGCCGGAACAGAAGTGTCCCAGAACGTCGCGAAGCGCCCGCATGTTCACAGCCGATTGTGTGCTGCTGTCCGATCGTGTCGACACGTATGGTCCTCTCATACTCTCAATGCGATGTGTACCCTGATTTCACCTGCGGGACTGATCCATCCGCGGCAATCAGCGAACTCGATCATTGCTTCGAATCGTGTGGACCACGACGGGTCCAATGCCTTCTCGCCCGCAAGGCCGCGGATCGTATCTGGATCGACGAAGACCTGCTGTGCGCCGGATGGTCGACCGAGGGCCGAGAGTCGGTCTGCCCAGATCCTGTACTTCGGGTCGGCCGGCTCGATATGGAGGGAGCCGAACTCGTCGGCGTCTTCGAGCCGGAACTGTGGCTTACCGGAAATCTCGTCAACCACGATTCGCATGGGCTTCTCCCCCGTTCATGGTGGTGTGGGGGAAATAGTGGACATCTTGTCGCACCGCCGATTCCTGGACCGGTCCGCGGGCTTCGAGGATGGGCAGCACTTCATCCAGCAGTAATTGCACACATGCATCTCGAGCGTTCCTCTCCGTGACAGCAGGAACGACAGTGACGCCGTCGGCAATGTCGGCCGCACGGATGTCGAGGATCAGACTTGCCAGGCCGCTCGGCGTTCCGACGTAGACGACGGTGTCGCCGTCCGTCATGCCAGTTTCCGACGGGCGCCTCTGTCCTGTGCCGGCTTCGGAGCGCGCGGTGCGAGCGTCCGGCGCGATATGGACGACGACGTCGAGCAGTACGTCGACCCGGCCACTGGATGTGTCGCCCGCGGCCCGAATGTATGCGCGCTTCTTTTGCGCCTCTCGAAGGTTCGGGGCTGTAATTCGCACTGTGTGGGGGTCGTCCAGGCTCCGCACCACGATGGTGCTGTCGACCGGCGCGTCCGGCGTCGACAGGTCCACGGCCACGGTGAGCTGTACCCCGTTCACGACGTGGTCCGTCCCGTACGGGGTGCGGTTCGTCGCCACACCAGCGCCGGTGACAGGGTGGTGGTGCGGAACATCAGTGGATCCGAGGACAGGGTCATCCGGTCGCCGTCGAAGCGCACATGCCGCTTCTGGTTCTCACCGAGCCAGTTCGGGTACAGCGATACCGCCACCTCGTGCCATACGGCGGAGCGGTCTTCGTCAACGTGGTAGGGGCCCGAATACGCAAGGTATCCCCCGGCAGCCTCGCTTCGTTCGCTCACCTCGCCACTGTGGACGTTTCGCGAGCGGTACGGGGTTCGGCCAGGGCGCATGATTTGTGCCGACATGAACCCGTCCGACGAGTAGATGATCAATCCGCGGGCCTCGGGACCAAGGGGGTAGTCGACTTTGCCGCTGTCCGAGGTCGTCGAGTACTCGACCAATTCCCAGGCCCCGACGATTCGTTCGGCGATCGAGATGCCCTCGGTGTCGGTGATCATGTCGTGTCTTCCTTTCAGCTCAGAGCACGTCGCGCGTGCAGAGAAGGACCGAGCTCGACAATGCGGCCATGGGTCCGCCGATGAAGAGCGAGACCTGTGCATCGGGAACCTGGTTGGTGGAGGATCCACGCACCTGGCGCACGGCCTCGACTGCCAGACCCATTCCGTTGACGAATGAATCCGCGAGGTTTCCACCACTGGTATTCACCGGGAGCAGCCCGTGCGGGGCGGTCAGATTCTCGAGGGTCATGACCTTGCCGGCCTCGGCACCTCGTGGGCACAGACCGTGATCGATCAGTGCAGCCACACCCGAGCCGCTGAAGTTTTCGTATACCTGGACGACGTCGACCTGGTCGGGACCGAGGTCGGCGTCTGCCCAGAGGGTTTCGGCAACTCCGGCGGCTCCGGAGAATCCGGCCGAGGTGTAGTCGAGATCGTTCTCGCTGTCGACAGCGTATCCGCCGACCGCACCCTGACTGCCGGCCAGCACGTAGGCCGGACTGGGTGAAAGTTCTTCGGCGCGGTCGGCGGCGACCAGGATGAGCGCCACAGCTCCGTCGTTCTCCCGTGAGCAGTCGTACAGCCGGTAGGGCTCGACGATCATCCGCGATGCTTCGTATTCGGCTTCGTCGAGCGGACGGCCGTAGGCCGCGGCGTGCGGATTGTGCTGCGCGTGGAAGTAGTCGGCGAGAACCAGGGATCTCATCGCGGATTCCGGAACACCGTCGTGTTCGAGCATTCGTCGGGTGCGCAGCGCGCAGGCTTGCGCCGGCGATCCGACCCCGTGCGGGAGCATATGGCCGTCGAAGTGATGCTTGGCGTATCCGAGGCGGCCGGAATCCTGCTGTGCCATGGCGCGATACACGACGACGCATCGCGCTTGCCCTGCAGCGATGGCGACTGCCGCGTTGGTGATCGCCGCTGCAGCACCACCTCCGCCACCACCCCAGATCATGGTGGACCATCGGATCCGGGGCGACATGAGCGACGCACCCACGACCGTCCCGTCGTTGTCGCCGCCCCCGTACGAGACGAAACCGTCGATCTCGCGTGGTGACACACCGGCGTCAGCCGCAGCCTCGACGATGGCTCGCAATGTCATCCGGAGTTCGCTGTCGGGCGATTCTCCTCGTTTGTAATGGAACTCACTGGCACCCACGACGGCTGCGGCACCACGGAGGAAGGTATCGGTCATCGCCGGGTTTCCCGTTCGGTCTGGTTGAAAGTGCTCGTCAAGCGCCACCGAAGCACCGGCCAGGGTGCATCGGCAGGCTGCTGAATGATTCCCGCAACCGCATCACCGATGGCAATGTCACCCTCACCATTCTCGGCGAGTAGACCAAGCACTCGTCGTCCCCCGGCATCCGGGAGTTCGACGAGAACCGTGACGAACGGCAATTCACCGGCTAGCTCTGCGATGAAGGGATGCCAGGTCCGCGACCACGAGAAGATTCGTCCGACCGGTTCCACCGCAGTCCATTTCGGGTCGAACGTCTGGCACCGGCCGCACATCCACCGCGGTCCCCAGATCCACAGGTCACACTCTCCGCACCTTTGCAGCCTCAGCTCACCCGCCCGCAGACCCTCCCAGAACGGCACGTCGAGGCCGTCTGCGTACGGACCGGCCAAAGCCGTGGCCGGAAACTCGCGGGCTGTACCGGCACCCGGCGTCATCGGATCGCTCCACTCTCGTGAACTGGCATATCGCTTCCTTCTGCTGCAGGCGGGCGTCGTGGGGAACCCGACGATCAGTGCTTGGTCAGGTAACCCGCATCGATCGGCAGGTCGATTCCGGTCACGTACTTCGCGGCGTCGGAAACGAGCCACAACACGGCGTCTGAGATGTCCTGCGGTTCGAGCATCATCACGTCCAGCAGATTCGTGCGGTCGTTATGCTTCCACTTCCGCACCACGTGCGGCAGCACCTTCGACAGGCCGGCCGCCATAGGCGAATTGACCCCCGTCGGGTTCACCGTGTTGACACGAATGTTGTGGTCGGCGAGCTCGAATGCGAGGGTGTCCTTCAGCCCCTGCAGGCCATGCTTCGCGGCGCCGTAGTGCCCCCACGACGGGGAAGCACCCAGCCCGTCGACCGACGAGGTGATCACGATCGATCCGCCGCGGCCACCCTCGATCATCACGGGGACGACAGCCTTGCAGGCCTTCCACGCGCCGGTGACTTTGACGTCGAGCATCGTCTGCCACGCGTCGTCTTCGATCTCGATCGTCGACTCGGCGTGATCGTGGATGCCGGCGTTCGCCAGCAGGATGTCGATACGTCCGAACTGAGAGACGGCCAGATCCGCAACAGCCCTCATGTCTGCACTGCTCCGGACATCCGCCTGAATGCCGGCAATCTCGCCACCGGCTTCCTTGACCAGTTGGATCGTCTCCTCGATATCATCCGATGTCGCGAGTGCATACTGCACCTCGCCGATCGGCGCCGCGATGTCGCAGACCACGATCTTTGCCCCCGCAGCGGCAAGAGTGAGCGCATGCGAGCGGCCCTGCCCTCGTGCGCCGCCGGTGATGACTGCAACTTTTCCGTCGAGTCCGTCGAGAGTGGCCATCGATTCTCCTGATTCGAAGTGGGTAGTGAAATAGGAATTGCCGGACGTACTACCCTGCGCTCTTCGCGCGTTCGTAGTCTTGCGTCGCCTGGCTGATACCGGTCGCGAAGCGCTCGCTGAATCCTTCCTTGCGTGCCTGTGTCCAGTGGTAGGAGTTCAGCAGCGGTTCGCAGGTGCCTGTGAATCGGTGCATGACGTCGCGCATGAGGATGCGGTACATGCGCGAGGTTGCCTCGATGTCGGCCCAGTCGTGTGCTGTCGCGAGGAAGGTGCCGAATCCACCAGTGCGGTCGATGATCTTCTGGATGTAGTCGATGGCATCGTTCGCATCGCCGATGCAGCCGTATCCGGACTCGTTGACACGCCTGACCAGTTCCTCGTGCGCGACTTCTTCACCCGGTTCGATCATTTTCATCGGGGTGACGACGTGGCGGTAGTCCATGAAGTCGCGCAGCCCGAACCGGGTGTCTTCCACGGCTTGCTCAAAAGTGTCGGCGATATGGATGTTGCCGACGATCGCCCAATCGTTTCTATCGACGCTCTGCCCGTACACATTCGCCTCATGGGTGGTGATGTCCCAGGTCTGGGCGAGCAACTCGACCGACTTGGCGCTCGTTCCGCCGATAGACAGCAGGCCGAGCCCGTACTTGCCGGCCAGCTTCGGGCCCGACGGCGACATCGCGGCCGCCACAGTAATCGGTACCCCCGGGTACGAGTAGGGGCCGAGTTGGACTCGCGCATCCTCGAGAGAGAACCATTCCGTCTTCCGGTCGACGGGTCCCGGCGTGTTGAGCAATTCCAGGATGGCGTCGAGGGATTCTTCCATCCGCGGCCGCAACAGGTTGTAGTCCATGCCCATCATCTGCGAATCGGCCACGAGCGCACCCGGCCCGACTCCGATGCGTATGCGGCCACGGGTCATGTGGTCCAGGAAGGTGATGCGATCGGCCACCATCAAGGGATGGTGGTAGGGAAGGGATATGACGCCACTACACAGCTCGATACGCGACGTGCGCTGCGCGGCTGCGGCAATCATCAACTCGGGCGAGGGCCCGACCTCGTACCCACCACTGTGATGCTCCCCGAACCACACCTGATGGAATCCGAGCCGATCGAGGTCCTCGACATGGCGGAGGTCCTGTTCGATCGCCATCGTGGGGTTACGCCGAGGGTTGTGGTACGGCGGAAGGAACACTCCACACCGCAGTGGTGCCTTCCTCGAGGTCGGTGCATTGTTCACGGACGACCCGTTATTCCCAGCTTCCGGTTCCATTTCAGATCTCCTGTCGGTCGTTGCGTGCGGCCCCGCAGATGGTGACGATGTCCCGAGCCGTCCGGTCTCCGCAGTACGATTGCGATCGGCGCTCGGAAATGCGGAACCTGTTGCTAGACAAGCAATAAACTCGCGATTTGAAGCACAAAAGGTGCACGGAATGCTGCGGTGGTACGCGACTCGCCAGCAGCACTACAGTGCTGCGCGTCACATCGCTCAATCTAAACCCTATCGGTTAAGCGGTCAAGCGGAACCTGCTACGCGGCAGCGATTCCCTGCCCAATTCGGATTGACGCGCCTTCACTCTTGACCAGTGGGAAAGCGCTGATCTACCTTCAACTCAGGGCAATCGCCCTCTCACGTCGGCCCTCGCGCTCGCCACGGCGCGAACTCGCCTGACGCCCGGAAGATCACCTCCCCGCGAGGTGATCCCGGGACCACTCCCTCGCGAAGGATCGCCAATGACCTCGACACAGCTCGATCTTCCCGAACATCTGATCACCGATTTCGATGTGTACGACCCGTCCCTGGCCGTGCCCGCAGACGTGTTCCAGGAGCGCGTGGCCGCGCTGCGCAAGCAAGGGCCGGTCCTCTACTCCCCGCATCACGGGGGCCATTGGGTGGTCACGCGGTACAAAGAAGCGCTTCAGGTACTCCAGGATCCGGAGACGTTCTCGAGCTTTCCGAACAATCTGCTCAATGCCGCGCAGGGCAAGTTCCTCCCGCTCGAGCTCGATCCGCCCGAACACAGCTACTACCGGCAGGCATTGCAGCCGCTGTTCAGTCCCAAGCAGATGAAGGCGCTCGAGCCCGAGATCCGGAAAATCATCACCGAGTTGATCGACCAATTCGCCGACAGAGGCGAATGCGAGTTCATCTCGGAGTTCGCACACGAGCTGCCGACTCGGATCTTCCTTGCGCTCATGGGATGGCCACTGAGCGACGCACCACAGTTCACGGAGTGGACCGACATCACGCTTCAAGGCATCCCCGGGGCGAGCGAGGCGGAATCGGCCGAGGCGCGCGCGAAGGCGGCCGGAGAGATTTACGAGTACTTCGGAAAGGTCGTCGCACGAGTTCGATCCGGTGAAGACAGTTCCGAGAGCCTTACCGCGCAGATCATCAACACCCCGCTCGACATCGACGGAACGCCTCGGTCACTCACCGACGAGGAACTGAGCCGGATGTTCTTCCTGCTGCTCGTCGCGGGACTGCACACCGTCCAGGGTGCTCTCGCCTGGGGGCTGATCCACCTGTCGCACAATCTCGAGCAGCGCGAGGCGATCATCGACGACCCGACGCTGATTCCATCGGCAGTGGAGGAGATTCTGCGGATCGAGACCGCCACGAGCAGCGGTCGTCGCGCGACCCGGGATGCCGAGATCGGTGGTGTCTCCATCAAGGCCGGCGATCAACTGTTGGTCGTCATGACGTCCGCCAACCGCGACAACGACGAGTTCGACAGCCCTGAAGAGCTACAGATCGAGCGGCACCCCAACCGACACATCGGCTTCGGCGCCGGCCCACATCGCTGCCTCGGCTCCCATCTCGCGCGGCTCGAGCTGCGACTCGCGATGGAGGAGATCCACAGGAGGATTCCCGACTACGCGCTGGTTCCGGACAACCCCGCGGTGTTCCATTCGTCCCAGGTCCGCGGATGCGAGAAGCTGCCGATCACGTTCACGCCGCCGACGCACTGATTTCCCGCGACCCGGAAGTGGGAACGCCGTCCGAACAGTAGAAGGTCCCCGGAGAAATCCGGGGACCTTCTCTGCTGTGTCACACCGTGGAGGAGACCGGTGACAGCGCTGGATCGTCCGCAGGCGGTTGCAGCACACCGTCGTGCACGAGCGTGTCGATCTCGACTGTGCTCAGACCGAGCACTACCTCGCAGATCTCCCGGGTCTGCGCACCTGCCAGCGGTGCCTGTTGCAGCGGCCAGTCCGGCAACGCCGCGAAGTGCGCCACCTGCTTCGCCGTCGGAAGCGGCGCCGGAAGCAGCTCGTGTTCGAGCTCGGTGTAGGCACCCCGCGCGGTGAGGTGCGAATTGGTCAACAGGTCCGGCAGCCGGATCATCGCGCCGGTCGGTATCCCGGCGGCCTGCAACGTGTCCATCGCCTCGGTCGGCGTGTGCAGCAGCAGCCACTGTGCCAGCACCTCGTCGGCCTCGGCCCGGTGCGCAATTCTGAGTTCGTCGGTGGCGAAACGCGGGTCGTCGACGAGGTCGGGGCGTCGGAGGACCCCGCACAGCGCGACCCAGTCGGCGTCGTCGCGGACGGTGACGACACACCACTCGTCGTCACCCGCACACGGGTACACCCCGGAGGGCGCCGAGTACGGATCGGAATTGCCCGGTGCGCTGATCGAGCCCGGCGCGAGGTGTTCGGCGACGAGCTGGTTGCGGAGTTGGACGATCGCGGTGTCGGCTTGAGCGACTTCGATGGCGGCACCGCGTCCAGTCTGCAGCCGGTGGATCAACGTGGCGAGAATGGTGGTGGCAGTGACCTGTCCGGCGATGTGGTCGGGGTAGACGGTCGAGCCGTCACACAGGCCGTCGGAAGCATCGGAGTATCGCCAGAGCGCCGAGACGCCGCAGGCTGCCCGAACCAACGGCCCGTAACCCAGTCGCTTGTTCCACGGGCCGACACTGCCGAAGGCGCTGCTCTCCGACACGATGATGCGCGGATTGATCGCGGCAAGCTCGTCATACGACAGTCCCATCGACGCAAGGGTGCCGGGCTTGAAATTGGCGAGCACGATGTCCGCTTCCTCAGCGAGGCGCTTGAAGATGCGGATACCCTCGGGGCTGCGCAAGTTGAGACCGAGGCTGCGACGATTGCGATGGCCCCAGGCGACGGATGCCGCGAGAGCAGCGCCGCGCTTGGATTGGCGCAGCCCGTCGGGGAACTGAGAGTTCTCGATCTTGATGACATCGGCACCGTTGTCCGCGAACTGGCGCCCGAGCTCGGCGCCGAACACCACGACACCCATGTCGAGGACCCGAAGTCCCTCGAACGGTCGTGTACCCGGCTCGCGCTGCGGTGCGGGAATAGGAACCCGGGTGTCTGCGGAGGCCGAGCGGAGAACCAGGTCGTTGTGCTCCCCGAGCTCCGGTGCACGGGAGCGGAATCCGGCCCGTTCGCCGTTGATCTTCGCGTAGCCGGATGGAACCCGAGCGTTGACACCGGGAGCGATTTCGGCGTCGACGAACGTGCCGGACGCAGCGAAGTGCTCGGTGGTCAATACCTCGGTCACGGTGTTGAGGCCGCCGATCGGAATTCCGCGGGCAGCACCTTCCGCGACGAGGTCGTCGCGGGTGTACGTGCTGAACAGCTGCTCGATGAGCGGATTGAGCCGCTCGGACGCGGCGAACCTGGCGGGAATGGTGTCGTACTTCGGATCCGCGAATTCTTCCGGCCGACCCAACCATTCGTACATCGCTTGCCACTGACGCTTCGCGAGCAGGCAGATTCGCACCTGCCCGTCGCCGCACCGATACACCGGGTAGAAGTTAGCCGCGTCAGGCCGACCCCGGGGGAAGTCCTCGGATCGACCCGCGGCAGCGGAGCCCTGCACACCGAATCCGGGGTCGAAACCGTGCACGATGACCTCGAACGCGGAGATGTCGACGAGCTGCCCGTGGCCGGTATGCAACCGGTCGTAATAGGCGAGCAGTGCGGACCACGCCGAATGCACACCCACCGATTCGTCGATCAGCCCGTTCGGCGGCAGCAGCGGAGCCTCTCCCGGCTCGCCGGAGCGCGAGAGCACACCACTCAATGCATAGAGAATCTGCTCGGTCGCCGCCCAGTCGCGATACGGACCGTTCTGACCGAAGCCGGTGATCGAGACGGCCACGAGCGCGGGATTGACGCGGCACAGGTCTGCGGCGCCCACCCCACGCGTGGCAAGAAAGCCCGGCGGGAACGACTCCAGAAGAATGTCCGAGCGCTGCGCCAGCAGGCGCAACCGATCCCGGTCGTCGTCCGCGTCCAGGTCGAGCACGATGCCGCGCTTGTTGGCGTTGCGCAACGCGAACGGGACGCTCACACCGTCCAGTATCGGCTGCGCGGTGCGCGAGGCCGATCCTCCCGGAAGTTCGACGCGGACGACCTCGGCCCCGAGGTCGGCGAGAAACCGCCCCGCCGTGTCCCCGAATCCGTCCGTCAGCTCCAAAACCCGGACACCCTGCAGAGGTAGTGCCATCATGTGCTCCAAAGTGGTTGCTCATCGCAGAAACCGCTGTCGTCAGCGAGTTCCGAAGTACACCGACTTCGAGGTGAAGTACGGTGCCAGTCCCTCCGGGCCGAGCTCGCGGCCCAGCCCCGACGACTTGACGCCACCGAACGGCGCGTCGAGGTCGAGGGCGTAGTAGTTCACTCCCACCGTGCCGCTGTGGATTCGAGCCGCCAGATCGAGACCGTGCTGCTCGTCGGTGGTCCAGACCGTGCCACCGAGGCCGTATTCGGAGTCGTTGGCGATCGCGACGGCCTCGTCTTCACCGTCGTACGCGGTGATGGTCAGCACCGGGCCGAAGATCTCTTCCTGCGCGATGCGCGCGGAATTGTCGACTCCGGCAAACACGGTCGGCTCGACGAACCACCCCTGCGGCTGCGCGGCGGGCGTGCCGCCGCCGGTGGTGATGCGATAGCCGGCGGCTCGGCCGGCCTCGATGTAGCCGAGGACGCGGTCGCGCTGCGCGGCCGAGACGAGCGGACCGATCTCGGTGGCCTTGTCGAGCGGATCGCCGACGGTGAGTGCCCGCACGGTCTCGGTGACGGCCTCGACGACCTCGTCATATCGTGAGCGGGGGGCGAGGATCCGGGTGCTGGCGTGGCAGGTCTGACCGTTGTTCACCAGCGACACTTCGAGCAGATTCTTACCGAACAGGTCGAGGTCTACGCGCTCGGTAACGATCGCCGCAGACTTGCCGCCGAGCTCGAGAGTGACCGGACGCAGCAATCGGCCACACACTTCACCGATGGCGCGACCGGCCGCCGTGGATCCGGTGAACGCCACCTTGTCGACTCCCGGATGGGAAACCAGATAGGCGCCGGCGTCCCGGCCGGCCGGCACAACGTTGACCACGCCGTCGGGTAGACCGGCCTCGACGGCAGCCTCAGCAAACGCGAACGCGTCGAGCGCCGTCTCGGGGGCGGGCTTGAGCACCACTGTGCACCCCGCCGCCAGGGCGGGAGCCAGCTTCATCGCCGCAAGCGGCTGCGGGTAGTTCCACGGCGTGATGGCCGCGACCACACCCACCGGCTCGCGGCGCACGACGGTGCGGCCACCGAAGGCGCTCGGCCGCACATCCTCGTTGACCGCGTCACGAATCAGAGCTGCGTAGTACGAAATCATGGCTGCGGGGCCGAAACCGTTGACTCCGCCCGAAAGAGCGATCGGCATACCGTTCTCCCGGCTCACCAGCCGGGACGTGTCCCGACCACGTGACTTGAGGGCCGCAGCGAACTTGTCCAGCAGATCGGCCCGCTCGACGTTGGTCAGCGCACTCCACCGACCACTCAGTGCGGTGCGCGCAGCCGCGACGGCGGCGTCGATGTCGGCTTCGGACGCCATCGCGGAGGTGCCCAGTACCTTCTCGGTGGCTGCTTCGATGACATCGACGGTGTCTCCGGACTTCGGTGTCACCCATCGGCCGCCGATGAACAGCTCGTTCCTGTCCGTGGCGTTGTCACCGCGTGTCGTGTCACGGTCGTTCATGTAGTGCCTTTCGGGAAGGAGGCGGTCACAGGGTCTCTTCGTGGCCGAACAGCACCGAACTCACCAGCGGTGCCATCGGGCCGCCGATGAACAGCGACGTCTTCGCGCCGTCCACCGGGTTGGTCGAGGTGCCGCGGATCTGTCTGACCGCCTCGACCGCCAGGTTCAGGCCGTTGATGAACGAATCGGCGAGGTTGCCACCGCTGGTGTTGACGGGTAGTTTGCCGTTCGGCGCGGTGAGGTTCTCGACGGTCATGAATGTGCCGGCAGCCTCGCCCGGCGGGCACAGACCGTGATCGATCAGCGCCGCCACGGCAGGGCCGCTGAAGTTCTCGTACACCTGAACCACGTCCACGTCGTCCGGCCCGAGACCGGCTGCCGACCACAGTCTCTCGGCGACACCGGGTTTGCCGTTGTTTGCCGGGCCGAATCCGGCGCTCATGTACTGCTCGCCGAGATCGTTGTCGATCAGTTCCGAGTATCCGCCCGGTGCACCTTGCGCGCCCGCGAGGAGATACGCCGGGTCGGGTCGCAGGGTCTTGGCTCTCTCGGCCGAGACGAGCACCAGCGCGACCGCGCCATCGCTTTCCCGGGAGCAGTCGAACAGGTGGAACGGCTCGGCGATCAACCGTGAGTTCTGGTAGGCCTCCTCGTCGAGGGGCCGCCCGTAGCCCTGCGCGGTGGGGTTGTTCTGCGCGTGCTGATACGACGCGAGGACGAGAGAACGCATGGCCGTGCGCGGCACTCCGCCGTGCTCGAGCATCCGTTGGGTGCGCATCGCGCAAATCTGTGCGGGCGAGCCGATACCGTGAGCGAGGAAGTGACTGCCGTAGTGGTACTTCGCGTATCCGAGCCGGCCCGTATCCGCCTGCGACATTGCGCGATACACCACCACACAGTCTGCCTGGCCGGTGGCGATCGCAGTGGCCGCATTCGTGATGGCGGCTGCGACGCTGCCGCCGCCACCGCCCCACATCATGTTCGACCAACGCAGTTCGTCGATCAGCAATGCGCCGCCGATGATGGCACCGTCGTTGGCGCCACCCGCGTAGGAGACGAAACCGTCGATCTCGCGGGGGCTGATACCCGCATCGGCACACGCTTGGAGGATGACTTCGAGGGTCATGCGCTTCTCGCTGTGCGGGGCTTCGCCGCGCTTGTAGTGCTGTTCGGCGACGCCGACGACTGCCGCCGCGCCGCGCATGATGTTGGCGCTCATCCTTTTTCTCCTTCTGCGGTCGCGGCGCGACGCCAGCGCAGCAACGGCCAGGGGGCGCCCTCGGAGTGTTCGAAGACTCCGACGACCCGGTCGCCGATTTCGGGGTTCGTTTCGACGTCGTCGGCGAGTATGCCCAGCACCCGCCGGCCGTCGGCGTGTGGCAGTTCCACCAGCACCGTCACGTACGGCAGCCGGTCGG
Organism: Rhodococcus jostii RHA1; assembly: GCF_000014565.1. Classification (NCBI taxonomy): domain Bacteria; kingdom Bacillati; phylum Actinomycetota; class Actinomycetes; order Mycobacteriales; family Nocardiaceae; genus Rhodococcus; species Rhodococcus jostii. Next base: position 469,952 of record NC_008268.1, read on the forward strand.
CGTATTCGTCCATGTAGGGGTACCAGCTGCGGTTCCAGCTGTAGACGGTGCCGAACGGTTCGACCGTTTCCCATCCGAGGTCGAAGCTGTGGCAGTGACCGCAGATGGCCTGCGGACCCCAGATCCAGGTGCGGCACCCGTTGCAGCGCTGAAGGCGCAGCTCATCGATGCGCAGGCCGTCCCAGTAGGGTCGATCGAGTCCGTCGGGTGTGGGGCCCCACGGTTCGGCGGCGGGCTCTGTCGCGGTCATGCGTGCGCCTCCGTTCCGGTGGGGAAGTTCTCGAGCGACGCGGCGAGCCAGCGTCCGTCGTGGCGTTCCCAGATCGAGCGCAGTCCGATCGACCGGTCACCCATGTCATAGACGGTTTCGCCGATCATTTGGTCGCCCTCGGCACGCACATCCTTGATCTCGAAGCCTTGCGCGGCCTCGCGGGGGGTGTCGACTCCGTCGAAGACCTGCGGAATGTTCTCCTGCACCATGTCGGCGAGAGCGGCCTTCATGTTTCCGGCGACAACGTGGCCGACATGCTGCTCATACAGTGCGCGAAAGTCTTCGACAGACATCTGGAAACTCCTCGATTTCGTGACACGCGCATGCCGTGTCCTTCAGTCCATTAACCTTATGACATTAGATAAAAGGGCGTCAAGGTCACGCGAAGCGGAAGTGCCCCTCTTCCGAGACCGAAACCTGCTGACCGGCAATATCGAGCTCGGTGAGGGTGACGAGATCCTCGGCGTCCGTGGTGACCGCGAGGGTCCGCTCCCCCGTCGCGGTGCGGGCAGCGAGGAAACCACGCTCCGGGGAGCCGTCGCGGCTGTACACCACAGTCCACGATTCCGCCGACGCCGTGCCCGCGTAGGACACCAGCGCTCTCGTCGTGGACTGCGCATCGACCTCGGCCTGCACGTCCAGACGCTTGAACCCACTGACGGGAGGTTCCGTCCGGTACACCCCCATGGCGTGCTTGGTGAGGTAACCACTGTTGGCGGTCACCAAACCGTACGATCCCGGAGATTCGCGCAGCCGCGTCGCCATCGTCGCAATCGAGTGGCTGACATAGTTGTTCCACGGCCCACCGCCGAACGTCAGGCCACCGGTCACCGTCAGCGGCCGGCCGGGATCATCGAGCGCGAGCCCCAACTCGTTCGCGGCGACCTGCACCGCCGACGGGAAGCACGAGTACACATCGACGTAGGCAATCTCGTCCAGTCCGATGCCGGCGAGGTCGAGGGCCCGCGCCCCGGCGATGCGTATTGCCGGGGAGCCGTCGAGCGCCTCTCGTTCGGCGATCGCGTACGTATCGTGCGATTCGGTGCCGGACTGTGGAAACACCCAATTCTCCTGCGGGATGCCGAGCCGGGTCGCGGTCTCGACCGAGCACATCAGCAGAACCGCACTCTGATCGACCATGTTGTTCGAATTGAGCAACTTGGTATACGGCGTGGAGATCATCCGGTTGTCGGGCGAGGGCGTCGCTATCTCCGCAGCGGTGTATTCGCGCTGCACCCACGCGTTCGGATTCGTCGCCGCGATTTTGCTGAACCGCGACCACAGACCGCCGACGACCTCCCGATGCTCCTCGAGTGAGCGTCCCGCCGATACCCGCAGCGCCTGCTCGAACAGCGGATAGACATACGAGGGCCGGTCCAGACCGATGCGGCGTTCACTCTCTGCCGCCATCGGCACGTCCGCGACCAGGATGTCAGCGGCGGGCACCGACTCGCCCTGCACCGTCCAGTCGGGGCGCAGCTTCTGTGCCCGCAACTTGGTGCGGGTCCGCCACGATTCGGCGCCGCCGATGAGCACGACATCGGAACGCCCGGCAGCGATGTCCTCGGCAGCCCCGTTGACGAGCACCTGCGGCGTGCTTCCACCGTTCCCGGAGTAACCGGTGTGTCGCACGGTCGCGCCGATCCGCGCGCCGAGGAGAGCGCCCGGATCCCGGTAGCGCCACGACAGCAGCCCGACCACCCGGACCGAATCGACAAGTTCGAGCAGACGCGTCGACCCCGCATCGGCAGCCGCTGCCCGCGCCGCGCGCACCATCAGATCGACGGGCTCCACGCCCCCCTCGCGTTCGCTGGTCTGGCCGGTACCGACCAGGACCGGGGTTCTCGGGTCCAGGGTCGTTCCCGACTGCAGGGTCACGACTGCACCGCCCCGAGGATGCGCTCACGGTTCCCCGGCTTGGGCCACCCGCCGAGAATGAGAGTGGTCAGACACGTGTTCTTCCACTTGGTTTCGATCTCTTCGATGATCTTGTCCGCGGGACCGATCAGCGCGACGTCCTCGACCATCTCGGTGGGTACGGCCTGGGCCGCTAGGTCGGGCCGCCCGCTCAGGTACAGCTCCTGGATTTCGGCGCAGACCTCGCCCCAACCCATGCGTGCGAACACGTCGTTGTGGAAATTGGCGCCCTTGGCGCCCATGCCACCGGCATACAACGCGACCGTCGGCTTGAGCCGGGAGGCGGCCTTTTCCACGTCGTCGTTCTCGACGAGCCAGCACACGTTCGCGATCTCGAAGTCCTCGGCGGTGCGGCGTGCTCCGTCCCGTGCGAAGCCTTCGGCCAGTGCCTTGCGGTAGAACTCGTCGCTCTTGGGCGAGAACCACAGCGGCGTCCAGCCATCAGCGATTTCGGCGGCCAACGCCACGTTCTTCGGGCCTTCGGCGCCCATATAGACAGGGATATCGCCCCGCAGCGGATGGACGATCGACTTCAGTGGCTTGCCCAAGCCGGAACCGCCCTGGACGGGAAGCTGGTAATGCCGCCCAGAGTAGGTGACCGGCTTCTCGCGCGCCCACACCTGCCGCATGATCTCGATGTACTCGCGGGTGCGTTCGAGGGGCCGCGGGTAGGGCTGCCCGTACCAGCCCTCGACGACCTGCGGTCCGGACGCACCGATGCCGATGATCACGCGACCACCGCTGAGATGATCGAGCGTCAGCGCGGCCATCGCCAGCGCCGTCGGGGTGCGTGCCGACATCTGGCACACCGAAGTACCGAGCTTGATCGTCGAGGTCTGCGCTCCCCACCACGCGAGCGGTGTCAGTGCGTCGGAGCCGTACGTCTCGGCGGTCCAGAAGCTGTCGACGCCGAGGGCCTCGGCCTCGGCGAGCATTCGCCCGACATTGCGGGGCGGGCCCGATCCCCAATACCCTGCGGCGATTCCCACTCTCATACTTTTCTCACTGCTTCTCTGTGTGCCGTCGAATCGGTCGGAATGTGGTCAGTGGTTCTCGAACTCGGGCGGGCGCTTTTCGAGGAACGAGACAACGGCCTCCCTGTGATCGCGCGTCAGCGAGCTGAGGATCTGGGTGCGGTTTTCGAGGTCGATGGCGGCGCGCATGCTGGGAACCTCCAGGTTCGACCACATGACTTCCTTGGTCATCCAGACTCCGAACGGACTGTTCTGCGCGATGGCCTCGGCGGTGTCCAGTGCCACCTCGAGCACCTTGTCGGCGGGTTCGACGGACGACGCGAGACCGATGTGTTCGGCTTCGGCGGCGTCGATGGACCAGCCGGTGAGCATGATCTGCGCCGCTCGGGAGAAACCGATCATCCGGGGCAGGAGCCAGCTCATTCCGATATCGCAGTTCGACAGGCCGCGGCGGATGAACGCGGCGTGCAGTACCGCCGTCTCGGACATGATGCGAATGTCCGCCATGAGGGCCAGCGACATGCCGCCGCCGGCTGCCGCGCCGTTGACGGCCGCGATGATCGGTGCGCGGGTGCTGCGAAATGCATCGACGAGACCGGCGATGTGCTTCTGCACCCGCAGTCCGAGTTGGGCCCGGCCCTCACCCTCGATTGCGCCCTGCGGTGTGCCGTATCCGCGAAGATCGAGACCTGCACAGAAGGCACGACCTTCACCGGTGAGCACGATCGCGCGGGTGAGCGAATCATCGCGCACCTCGGCGAGCACCTCGTGCAACTCCTCGATGAGGTCGACGTTCATGGCATTGAGTTCGTCCGGGCGATTGAGCCGGATCAGCAGAATGCCCGGCCGCGGCCGCTCGGTCAGAATCAGTTTCGCGTCGGACATAGCGCTCTCCCAGGGACGAGGTACTCGACAGACGTAGACTAATGGTTTTAGATTAAAAGCTCAAGGAACCGAGCCCGGAAACACAACCGAAGGAGTCCACGATGACGAACCTCGACGGCAAGGTCGCCGTGGTGACAGGAGCCGCGAGCGGAATCGGCGCAGCCACAGCCCGCGCGTTCGCCGAACGCGGAGCCCGCGTCGTCGTGGCCGACATCGACGACCCGCGGGGCCAGGCCGTCGCCGCCGGCCTCGGCGACCGAGGCGCCTACCTGCACACCGATGTACGCAACGAGGCCGACGTCGAGGCCGCCGTCGCAGTGGCAGTCGATCGGTTCGGTCGGCTCGACTGCATGGTCAACAACGCCGGCCGGGTGGGCGCATGGACCTTCCTCGAGGACACGTCGCTCGACGAGTGGGAGAACGGGTTCGCAATGCTTGCTCGCAGCGCGTTTCTCGGGACCAAGCATGCCGCGCGCGTGATGCGCGGTCAGGGGTCGGGCAGCATCGTCAATGTGTCGAGCGTGGCAGGCATACGCACCGGATTCGGACCACACCCGTACAGCGCCGCGAAAGCTGCAGTGCTGCAACTGACCCGGACCGCAGCCGTGGAACTGGCCGAATACCGGATCCGAGTCAACGCACTGATCCCCGGAGGTGTCGCCACCCGCATCGTCGGCCACGGTGCCGGCCTCGAGGACGACGCGCTCGACCGCAGCGTCGATGCCGTGCGGCGCAGCCTGACGAACTTCCAGCCCATTCCCCGCGCCGGTGAGCCGGAAGACCTCGCGCACGCCGCCGCCTACCTCGCCTCCGACGACTCCACGTTCGTCACCGGACAATCCCTCGGAGTCGACGGTGGGTTGACACTGGGCAAGAAGTGGCCGTCCAACTACCGGGACGAGGCGCAGGCTGCGTCGACTTTGCGATAGACAATTCTAAAGTCAATAGTTTAATGTGGTCTGCGTCACTACATGATTCGGGCTCTTCGCCCAGCACTCACAAACGCGAGGTTTCGCATGACCGAACGTACGACCATAGCTGCGGAAATCTCCGTGGATGCAGACTCCGGACCCTCCCGCGCGGACTCGCGACGCGCAAGCCGCGCCGCCTTCGTCGGCACGCTGCTCGAGTACTACGACTTCAGCCTCTACGCCTCGGCCGCGTCGGTGGTCTTCGCCTCCGTGTTCTTCACCGGCTCGAGTCCCCTATTGGGAACGCTGCAGGCGGTCGGCACTTTCGCGGTCGGATTCCTGGTCCGCCCGGTGGGCGGGGTGATCCTCGGCAGCCTCGGCGACCGCATCGGCCGAAAACGAATCCTCGTCTTCACCCTCGTCCTGATGGGTATCGCTACGCTGTTCGTCGGTCTGCTGCCGAGTTACGCCCAGATCGGCTGGCTCGCACCGGCTCTGCTGGTGTTCCTCAGAATCCTGCAGGGCATCGGCGCCAGCGGTGAGTACGGAGGCGCAGCTCTGGTCGCCGTGGAGTTCTCGCCCGCGAAGAGGAAGGGATTGATGGGCTCCTTGCCCGGCATGGGTGCGGCGCTCGGCGGCGTGCTCGGCACGCTGTCTCTGCTGACGGTGTCATCCATGATGTCCCAGGAAAGTTTCCTCGCCTGGGGCTGGCGTATCCCGTTCCTGTGCAGCGCCGTCATCCTCGCCTACGGCCTGTGGTTACGCCGTAGCCTTCCCGAAACCCCCGCATTCCGTGCGATCGAGGAAAGCAACACCGTCTCGAAGAGTCCGCTCTTCGATGTGATCCGCCAGCAGCCGCGCGCACTTTTGACGGTGCTCGTGATGACCATCGGTCAGACCGGCATCGGCTATTTCTACATCGTGTTCATGGGCACCTTCGGCAAGAATCAGCTGGGCTTCGGCGGCACCGAAGTCCTGATCGGACTGATCGCCGCGCAGCTCGCGAATGCCATTCTGATCCCGCTGTTCGGTTCCCTGTCGGACCGGGTCGGCCGAGCACCGGTGATCATGTTCGGATTCCTGTACAGCGCCGTGTTCGCTTGGGTCGGCATCTCGTTGTTGGCGGGCGTCGGAACACCCCCGCTGCTGTACTGGGTGGTCATGGCGGCAGGCAACGGCATCGGGGTCGCCGCCATCTTCGGTCCGATGGGCGCCTACGTCATCGAGCTGTTCGACACGCAGCACGCCTACAGCGGCCTCGGTCTCGGCCGTGAGGCCGGCAACGCTCTCGGCGCGGCGTTCGTTCCGGTCATCGCGGTCGCCTTGGCATTCGACGACACCACGGTGTGGCTCAGCCTCCTGATCTGTGTGGTCTCGCTGCTCGGATTCGGGGCAACCGTCCTGTCCCGGTCCCGCTCGTCGTCCGGGATGAAGCGGGACGACGACAGAACGCCGGTCACTGCTTAGCGACAGCACCACTCGAGGTACGGGCTCCGATCCACCGGATCGGAGCCCGTTTCGCATTCCGGGAGGGAATGGGCGGACAGCAAGAAACCGCCCACCGGACTGGCTCAGCCGGTGGGCGGTCTCAGCTGTATTCGACGGTCACACCCCGACGGGGCCACCTCGCCACACACCGATCTCCTCGCCGGAGATGTCGGCGGCGTTGTCGCTCACCAGAAACGAGATGGTGGAGGCGATCGATTCGGGTGGAATGGAGGGCCAGTGCTTGGTCAGGGCTTCGACCCCCGCCTCGCCCCCCGACGCCACGATGTCGGTAGCGACGAAGCCCGGCATCACACAGTTGACCGTGATCCCCCGACGGGCAACCTCGAGTGCCATCGACTTGGCCATTCCCACCAGCCCGGCCTTGGCCGCGGAGTAGGCGCTCATCCCAGGGGACGGGCGCCGTCCGCCTGACGGGCTGTTGACGAAGATGACTCGGCCCCAACCGGCTTCGTACATCGCGGGTAGCGCGAAGTGGGTGCAGTAGAACGCACCATTGAGGTTGACCGCGATCACTTCGTCGAAATCTTCCGGGCTCTGCTTCCGGGCCGCACCTGCCTTGTTCATGCCCGCGTTGTTGACCACCACGGTGGGGGCGCCCAATTGAACGGTGGTGTCGGCGATGAGCCGCTCGGCCTCGGCGGCCCGTGAAATGTCGGCTCGGATTGCCACGGCACGTCCACCGTCCGCGACAATCTTTGCGGCCACTTCCTCGGCATCGCGCGCACTGCGCGAATAGTTCACCGCGACAGCGAATCCGTCGGCGGCAAGTCGGCGCGAGATGGCCGCACCGATTCCGCGGCCACCACCGGTGACCAGAGCGACCTTGGGTGAGTCCACGGCTCGATCACCGAACCTTGTCGTAGTTGTCGGGCACATCCGCGAAGGCGTCGCGCAGCTGGCGCTTGGCGATCTTCCCGCTGGGCATCCGGGGCAGGGGTTCGTCCATGAAAACGATGTACCGCGGCACCTTGTAGTCGGCGAGACGCTCGTTGCAGAAACCGACCACTTCGGATTCCTTCATCTCGGTGGTGGTCCGGACCAGCGCGGCCGGGGTCTCCCCGAACTTGGCGTCGGGAACGCTGATCACCGCGACCTCCTCGACCCCGGGGATTTGATTGATGACGGCTTCGATCTCGGCGGGTGAGATGTTCAGACCACCGGAGATGATCATGTCCTTGAGGCGATCGACGAACGTGAGGTAACCGTTCTCGTCGAGCTTGCCGAGGTCACCGGTTTGGAGCCAGCCATCGATCAGAGCCGACCGGGTCGCATCCTCGTTGCGCCAGTATCCCGGCATCATGCCCGGGCCGCGCAACAGAATCTGCCCGGTTTCGTTGGCGGGAAGATCATTACCCTCGGCATCGACAACGCGAATCTTGGTGAAGATGCCACCCCAGCCGCACTTGTCGGGATGCTGGGCTGCCTCCTCGCGCGGCATCGCGGTCGCGGATCCGCCGATCTCGGTCTGACCGTAGATCTGTCGCAGCGACACTCCCTGGGCTTGCCATTTGTGCAGCAGGTCGACGGGTACGCGTGCGCCACCGACGTGTGCGGTGACCATGTGGCTCAGATCCGCGTCGGCGAACCCGGGCGCTTTCGCGATTTGCTCGAAAAGGATCGGCGGCCCGGTCAGGGTGTTGGCCTTGTCCTCGGCCAATACGCGCAGCGCTTTCGCCGGATCGAATCCCGGTTGCAGGAACAGGGTTCCGCCGTGAAGGACGACGCGCGAGATACCCCAGATGATGCCGGCAGCGGTGAACAGGGGCAGCACCAGCACCGGGCGCAGGTTGTTCGGCTGAATCGGTTCCATCAAGTGCCACTCGTGCATTTCGCCGGCGACGGTGGCGTGGGTGAAAATGACGCCTTTCGGCTTGCCGGTGGTGCCGCTCGTGAACACGATGGCGGTGGGAGTGTCGAGGTCGACCACCGGAGTGCGGTATTTCGCATGATCGCTGCCCCGCAGCGGACGCACATCCTTCTCGAACACTGCGATCGAAAAGGTGTTGCGTGTCTGCTGGACTTCTTCGAGGCGCGGCAGCAGCGCCTCCTCGCAGTAGACGACGGTGGGTTCACAGTCCTCGACGAGGGTGATGAGCTCGCCGGCGAGCATGCGCTGGTTGAAACCGACCGCGATGGCACCGACCTTCATGGCAGCGAGCGAGGCCACCGCCCACTCGAGGCTGTTGGCACCGAGGAAGCTCACCCGATCACCGGGCACGACACCGCGCGAGGCGAGGTCGTGGGCGACGCCGTCGGCCCATGCGGCCAGCTCTGCGTAGGTGACGGCGTCGCCGTCGAAGTCGATCGCGGTCAGATCCGGCTTCGACCTGGACCAGTAGGTCAAAGCGTCTACAACAGTGCCGCTCATGTAAGCCTCCAAGAGTTGTCGTCGATCGCGGGGGTTCTCGGCGGCGAGCACGGCGCACCGTGCTGTGTCTCCGGCCTCCCGGAGAGCCGTACGTCACATCCGCGTGTTAAATCTAAAGGTCGTTGTTTATTGTGGCAAGTACTGGTCGTTCTCTGTCCCACGGGCGACCGCGAGCATGGCACCGACCTCCACCAGCTTCTGCCGCGCTCGGCCCCTGCGTCGCCCTTCGACACGTTCGTACCGGTCGATCCGCTTCCAGCCGTCGAAACCGAACGAGTCCGGACACCGCGAGTGCACGACCTCCGCCAACTCGTCACCTGGTCGGCTCGGTTGCGGAAGAAGCGCATGTTGATGGTCGGCTACGAGCGCGTCGACGGTCTCGGCGGCGCAGTATCGATTGGTGCCGATCACCCCCGTCGGACCCCGCTTGATCCACCCGGCGACATACACCCCCGGCACCGGGCGCTCGTCCACCGGATCGACGACGCGCCCTGCAACGTTGGGGACCGTGCCGCGTTGGGAGTCGAACGGCAATCCCGGCACGGGAGCACCGCGGTAGCCGACCGAACGCAGTACCATCGAGGCCTCGAGATCCTGTTCGCTTCCGTCCATCCGGGTGGACGCGATCCGTATACCTTGGACGTGACTGTCACCGAGGATCTCGACGGGCGCCTCGTGGAACCTCAGGGTGATCTTCCGCCGACCCGGTCGAGGAGAGCGGCGTGCGTAGTCGGCCAGCGTCCGCAACTTGATCGGGGCATCGTCGGAAGCGTCGTATCCGCCGTGAACGCTCACCTCGACCTCCTGCAACGCTCCCAACGCGATGAGCTCGGGCGTCGTGAACGCTGCATGCTCCGGCCCTCGTCGTCCGAGGACCACGACTTCTTCGATAGTGCTGCGCCGAAGTGCGTCCAGGGCATGTTCGGCGATATCACCCGGCACGAGCCGGTCGGGATCGCACGCCAGGATCCGTGCCACGTCCAACGCCACATTGCCGTTGCCGATCACCACGGCACGACGCCCCGACAGATCGAACGTGCGACCCGCGGAGTCCGGATGTCCGTTGTACCAGGCGACGAATTCGCGTGCAGCGAAACTTCCCGGCAGATCTTCGCCCGGGATGCCGAGCTTGCGGTCGTCGGACGCACCGCTCGCGTAGATCACCGCGTGGTGATGATCGAGCAGCTCGTCGACACTGATATCCCGGCCGATCTCCACACCGAGGAAGGCACGAAAACCGTTGCGGCGGGCAGTACGGGAGAAGACCCGCTCGACGGCCTTCGTGGTCTGGTGATCCGGAGCCACCCCGAACCGGACGAGCCCACCGGCCACCGGGAGCCGCTCGAACATGGAGACGTCGACATCGACGTCGCGCCGAGTCAGCAACTCCTCGGCTGCATAGAAGGCGGAGGGACCCGAACCGACAATCGCCACCTTCAGCGGACCGGGCCGGGGCGCCGCGACGACAGGTTCGGTCGGCACCTCGCTCGGGCCGGACACGGTCGGGTTGCCCAGGAAGTACGCGGCATTGAGGTCCTTGTAGATCTCGGCATCCGGGGTGAGGTCGCTGTCGGGAACGATCGCGTCGACCGGACACACGTCGGCGCAGGCCCCGCAGTCGATGCAGGCGGCCGGATCGATGTAGAGCATCTCGGTGCGCTGGTACTGCGCTTCGTCGGGAGTCGGGTGAATGCAGTTCACCGGACACACCGCGACACACGTCGCGTCGTTGCAGCAGGCTTGGGTAACTACGTAGGTCATGGGCACTCCGGTTGATCGTATGGTTCCGAACTCTGCTCCGGCGGGAGGAAGCGGTCGCCGTAACGGCCTGCCAGCTCGCGGGCACGAGCGGTGAACCCGTTCTCGCCACCCGGATAGGAATGCCTGAACGCCAGAACCCCACCCGTGTGCGCGGGGAACCCGATGCCGAGAACAGATCCTGTGTCGGCGTCGGTCTCGGATCCGACGACACCTTCGCCGAGACAACGCAGCGCTTCGAGGACCTCGACGAACAACAACCGGTCGCGCATATCGCTGCACGGAATATGCCGTGCGGGACCGAACACCTCACGAAGGACCCGCCACAATCCCAAGCGCTTACCATCGGAGTCGTACTCGTAGAAACCCTGACCGTCCGACCTGCCCCCGCGACCGCATTCGTCGATCATCCGGTCGCGGACGCTGTCTGCTTCGCTCCCCCGCCACGTCCCGCCGGCCGCCTCGACAGCGAGACGGTTCTCGTGCTGCACCGCGCGGTTGAGCGTCAACGTGATCTCGTCGAGCAAGTGGAGGGGCGGCACCGGATATCCGGCGGCGGTCGCTGCGCGCTCGACAAGGCCCGGATCGATTCCCTCTCCGACCGCGACCAATGCCTCGTCGAGATAGCGCTCCATCAAACGGCTGGTGAAGAATCCCCGACTGTCCCCCACCACGATCGGTACCTTCCCGAGCCTCCTCGCGTACGTCAGTGATGCCGCGACGGTGGCCTGCGAGGTACGCGATCCGACAACCGTCTCCACCAATGACATCCGGTCGACAGGCGAGAAGAAGTGCATCCCGATGAAGTACTGCGGGCGTTGCAGCTTCGAGGAGAGCGTGGCGATCGGCAGGGTCGACGTCGTCGACGCAAGCACCGTGGGGGCGTCGGTGACTGCCTCGACCATCTGCAGCACCTGTTGTTTGACGGCGACGTTCTCTGCGACCGCCTCGATGATCAGCGCGGACGTCGACAGATCTCTGACGCACTCGGTGGGCGTGATGCGCCCGAGCAAGGCCTGCGACATCGGTCTGTTCGAGGTCCCCGCTTTTCGCGCATGCGCTTCCCGCCGGTCGGAGTACGACTTGCCTCGGCGTGCATTCTCCAGAGTTCGCGCCCACAGCACGACGTCGGCTCCGGCCCGCGCGCAGGTGTAGGCGATGGCCGCACCCATCATCCCGGCGCCGACGACGCCGATCGTGGTGCCCGCCAGGTTCTCGGACCTCTCACTCGACACCGCAGACCCGATCCGTGCTCGTACGGTCCTGACCGACGTGTCAGTGTGCATCGGCAGGTACCTCCCGTTCGATAGCAACCGGCAGCCCGGTCGTCGCCGGCATCACGTCGCCGAGTGACTCCGATCACATCGACCGCAGTGAGCAATAATCTAATCTCAGTAGATTCTTGGCGCAAGACCCGATTCCTGCCGCAACCTCGGCGCCGGGGTTTACAGGTAAAACTACGTCAGTTAGATTTAGAGGCGTTGATCCGAAGCACAGAAGTTCGAAAGTCGGTGCCCACACGGTAGCCGGGAGCGCCCACGAGACTGGAGGAGATGCAATGACCGAGGTCGGAGCACCCCGCGAGCAACGTATTCGCCGAGCCCTGGATCACCTGCGCAACGACACGACGGACGAGTTCGACCACATCACCTGGTTTCAGCCGGAGGAATTCACCGATCCGGCCATAGCCAAGCGAGAGCGTGACCTCATCTTCGGACGAGTTCCCTCGATCGTCGCGCACGGCTCCGAGATTCCTCGCTCCGGCGACTTCTTCACCCTGCAGATGCCGCGGAACAACATCATTGTCGTCCGCCAGCGCGACGGTGGCGTCAAGACGTTCGTCAACCTGTGCCGGCATCGGGGCGCCCTCCTCGAGAAGGAGGAGAAGGGTCGCTGCCGCCTGTTCTCCTGTCCGTACCACCGGTGGTCGTACGACACGGACGGCACCCTGCGGACAATCACCCGTGACAACACTTTCGGGGATCCCGACACCACGAGCATGGGACTCGTCGAATTGCCGACCGAGGAGCGCCACGGTTTCATCTGGGTCGTCGACGAGGCGAACGCCGAGATCGACGTGGCCGGCTGGCTCGGGAACGAAATGGATGCAATTCTGTCCGGGTACGACCTCGATTCCAAGATCGCCGTCCAGTCCGAGGGATTCGACGAGCCGGTCAACTGGAAGATCATGCAGGACGCCTTCCTCGACGGGTACCACATCCAGTACGCCCACCCCAACACTGCCGCCAAGCACATCCACACCAACGTGATGGCGTTCGAGGACTTCGGCAGGCACTGCCGCTTCATCGCCCCGCGTAAGTCGATCGATCGGTGGATCGAGGAAGACCCCGGCGACCGAAGCCTGGCCAAGGACATCACGGAAACCCATTTCCTGCTTCCCAACAGCACACTGCTGCGGCAGCCGGATCACTTCCAGCTCCTCACGTTCCGGCCCCACCCCACCGATCCGCAGCGCTGCCGCATGGAGATGCGCCTGATCGTGCCACCAGTGGCGGACACCGAGATGACCGAGGAGAAGTGGACTCGCCTGTGGAACAAGAACTGGGAGATTCTGCTCGCAGTTCTTCATGCCGAGGATTTCCCGCTCCTGCGGGACTCCCAGCACGGTATGACGAGCGCAAACGCCGGACGGATGGTGCTGGGCCAGAACGAGGTTGCCAACCAGGTGTTCCGGCGTGAGACCCAGAAACTGCTGGCAACGAACTGACAAGCACGAGGTGCGGGTCGCCCGACGGGCGTCCTGAATCAGGAGGAAACATGCAGAGCGATCTCTTCGACCGGGACCACGAGTTGTTCCGCGAATCCGTCCGTGGATTCGTCGACAAGCACGTGGTCCCCCAACTCGAGAAATGGGACGCGGATCGCTTGATCGATCGTGAGACCTGGCTGGCAGCGGGCCGTCAGGGCCTGCTCGGACTACCCGTCCCCGAGGCGTACGGCGGGCCCGGTGAACTCGACTACCGCTTCCGGTTCGTGATCCAGCAGGAGATCGCCCGAGTCGGCGCATCGGCCCTGCAGTCCGGGTTCTCCACGAACGACGATATCGTCCTGAACTACCTTCTCCGTCACGCCGACGAAGAACAGCGCCGACGGTGGTTGCCGGGATTCGTCACCGGTGAGACCATCGGTGCGATCGCCATGAGTGAGCCTGCCGCCGGCAGCGACCTGCGCGCCATCCAGACCACCGCCGTCGCCGACGGCGACACCTGGGTGATCAACGGGTCCAAGACATTCATCACCAGCGGCATCCTCGCCGACATCGTGATCGTCTTCGCGAAGACAGATGTCTCTGCCGGCTCCCGCGGCTTCAGCCTCTTCGTCGTCGAGGACGGAACGCCGGGATTCAGCCGAGGCCGCAAACTGGACAAGCTGGGCCTGCACGCACAGGACACGGCCGAGTTGTTCTTCGAGGACGTACGTATCCCGAAGGAGAATCTGCTCGGTGAGGTGGGCTCCGGCTTCGCGTATCTGATGCAGAGCCTTCCCCTCGAACGACTCGGCATCGGCATCGCCGCGCAGGTCTCAGCCGAGGCAGTTCTCGGCTGGACGCTCGACTACGTCAAGGAACGCACCGCCTTTGGCAAGCGTATCGGCGATTTCCAGGGCATGGGCTTCACGCTCGCCGAACTTCAGACGGCCGTCGAGGTGTCGCGTGCGTACATCGACCGGTGCGTGCGTGAACACAACGCCGGCACCCTCACCGCCGTCGACGCCGCGAAGGCCAAACTCTGGGCAACCGAACTGCAAGGCCGGGTGATCGATGCCGGCGTCCAATTCCACGGCGGCTACGGCTACATGATGGAGTACCCCGTCGCGAAGGCGTACATCGACGCCCGGATCCAACGGATCTACGGCGGTACCAACGAGATCATGAAGGAAATCATCCATCGCGATCTGATGAAGGCCTGATCGAATCCGGGCAGACGAAACGGGTGCGGCTGACGATTCTCGGCCGCACTCGTCTCGTCGTTCTCACCCCTGTCGCCCGTCAAGAACCTAGACTTCATAGGTAAATAGCCGATTGCCCGCAGTCGCCGAAGAGGAGTGGGACGAGATGGGTGCATGTACGCCAACTGGGCGATGTACTCACCACAGCTGAAGGCGGACGGCCACTGCGTCTTCGGCCTGAACTACGGTGGCCCAAACACCGGACGGTTCCATCAGACCGGGGATATGCGCGTGTCCGCGCAACAGGTCGGTGACTAAGTCGAGGAAGTTCTCACCGCCACTGGCGCAGACAGGGTCGACATCGTCGGGCACTCCCAGGGCGGGCTCGTGCCGTTGTATTACATCAGCCGGTGGGGTGGAGAGTCGAAGGTCGGCACGATGGTCGGTGTCGCCGCCGCAACCAACGGCATCAGTGCGTACGGGATGCTCAATCTCCTCGCCGGACACCCTCAGGCCAAAGATCTCGTCGGACGCGCAATTCCCGTGGTCGACGACGGCACCGCAGGTTCGGCGTTCGTCGCAGAAACCGGCGTCGACGGAATGACCCGGCCGGAAGTCGAATACGCCACTGTCAGTTCCCGGTCCGATCCTGTCGTGCAACTGAGCGAGTCTCAGCCACCACCCGGACCGAACGTCTCCAACGTCGTGGTCCAAGATTTCTGCGCCGAAAATCTGACCAATCACGGGACCATGGTCAATGACGACATCACTCTCCGTATCATCCGGAACCTCCTGGATCCGGCGACGGCCGTCGCGCCCAGCTGTCATGCCGTTGCGCCACTGCCCTGAACGTCGCTTCTTCCCTGAGGGGATCCCATGGTTCGGATCACCTCGACGTTGATGCCGGTGAGCTGCGACTGGTTGCTGAGGGGGTCGTAGCCGTCCGTGCCGGTGGGCGCGAGCCGGTTGACGTTCACACCGGGGTTGCGCCTCGCCACGTCCAGCCCTCGCGCCGTGCTCTGCCCCCAGCCGTGCGTCATCGCCACCACGCCCGGTCGGAGGGTGTCGTCGCAGACCAGAACCGCCCCGATTTCGCCGTGGCGGTTGCGCACAGTGACGTCGTCGCCCTCTACGAGGCCGCGGCGCCGCGCGTCGTCCGGGCTCATCCACAACGGATTGCTCTGATGGACACCCTGTTTGAACACCGGAAGGTTGTGCAGCCAGCTGTTGACCATGTAGTGGGTGCGCCGGGTGATCAGCTTGAGTTGATCGGCGGGTTCCGCGGCCAGCTCCTCGAGAATGCGTTCGGCGGTGTCGTACGAGCGCTGAAACAGTGCGGGGCAGCAGTCGATCAGTCCGTCGTCGTGCTGGACCGCGATGCTGAACACGTGCGCGGGATCGGCCTCCGGCAGCACCGCGGTCTGGCAGGGCATCGTCGCGAGAAGGTCGATACTCAGACCCGAGTCCCGCATCATCGCGTCGACCGCGGCGAACGGATTCGGGTCCGGGTCGTCCAGCAGGGTCGGGACGCCCATCTCCTGCTGGATGCGGGACAGAATCCACCAGTCGTCGCGGCGCTCCCCCTTCGCCGGCACGACCGCGGGCGTGTACTGCACATAGGGCTCCATCGCGACGCCCATCGTGTTGAGGAAGTTGACGTCCTCCCGTTCCAGCCAATCCGTCGCGGGCAGAACATAGTCCGCCATCTCGCCGGTGACCGTGCGATACAGATCGACGGTCACGATCAGATCCAACTGCTCGAACGCCCGGCGCAGGCGGCCGTCCCCGCCGACCGACAGCAGCGGGTTGCCCGACACCACGATCAGTGCGCGGATCGGGTCGTCGGGGTTCCCGATGAACTCCGGGAGGAGCGCGGCCGGCAGGTCGCCGCTGACGGTGCGCATCTCACCGAAGGGACCGTCGTAAAAGGGGTCCTCCCGCTTGCGCTTCGAGCCCTGTACGACATCGGCGACACCGCGGGAGTAGATGTTGCCGCCGCGTCTGCCGAGGTTGCCGGAAAACAGGCTCACCATGGTGAGCATCCAATAGGCCAGGGTGCCCTGCCGGCCCTGGTTCACGCCGGTCGCCATGTAGATGCTCGCGCTCGGCGCCGCGCAGAAGTCGGCGGCGACCTGCCGGACCGTGTCGGCGTCGATACCGGTGACCGCGGCGATCCGGTCGACGGGATACTGCCGGACGAAGTCGAGCAGTTCGTCGACGCGTCGCGCGTGACGTTCCACGACGTCCCGGTCGTACCCGATCCGGAACACGATCTCGTGCAGAACTCCGGCGAGGAAGTAGAAGTCCGTGTCCGGCTTGATCAGCAGCACCTCACCGGTCTCCGGCGACGACGACTCGATGCGGCGCGGATTGACGAACAGCACGGTTCCACCGCGCTTCTTCACGGCGCGGATCTTGGTCATCGGATCCGAAATGTGGATCAGCGTCATGTGCGAGACCTGTGGGTTGCTGCCGAGACACAGGAAGTAGTCCGTGTGCAGCAGGTCGGGAATCGGATGCGCCATCGACGCGCCGTAGATCGCCTCACTCGCCGCATATTTGGCCGACGTGTCCTGCGTTCCCGCACTGAAGCGCATCCGGGTGTCGAAGCCGCGGGCGAGCGTGGCGGCGTTCGCGTAATAGGCGCCGTTGAACGCCGACGGGTTGCCCTGATAGACGGCGAGGGCGTTGCGGCCGTACTTCTGCCGTATTTCCCGGAGCCTGTCGGCGATCTCGCGCGCCGCGACATCCCAGTCGACGGGTTCGAAGTCGCCGCGTTCTTCGCTCCGCGGATTGGTCCTCTTCAGCGGCCGGTCGAGCCGGTCCGGATCGGAGTGGACTTGCAGGTAGTGCACGCCCTTGTGGCAGGAGAACCCTTGGTGTACAGGATGATCCCGGTCCGGCTGCAACCGGACCACCTCGCCGTCCCGGACGTCGGCGAGCAGGCCGCATCCCGGCTCGCAGATGCGGCAGAACGTGTGCACCTGGGTCGTGTCCTTCGGGGTCATCGGACGGCCGCGCCCGCGACGACAGCCGCCTCCCCGGCGTCGACGATCTTGATGCGGGGCCTGCCCGCCTCCCGCCCTCGCTCGCGCTCGAAGCGGTCGATCGCGCGCCAGTCAGCACCGCCGAGCGCGTCGGGTCGGCGTTCGCGCACCAGCGCCGCCAGGTCCGCGGAACCCGCAGTCGGTGCGGCGAGCAGACCCGCACGGTGATCGTCGAGCAGGGCCTCGACGGTCTCCGCCGCGCAGTAGCGATTGGTGCCGATCACCCCGGTCGCGCCGCGCTTGATCCAGCCCGCCACGTAATGGCCGGCCACGGCCTGCCCCGTGTCCGGCAGGGTGACCCGGCCCGACACGTTGGCGACGGTTCCGGCGGCCTCGTCGAACGGGAGGCCAGCGATGGGCAGCCCGCGGTAGCCGACCGCCCGGAGGACCAGCCCGCACTCGATCCGGTCCGCGGTGCCTGTGTCGGTGCCGGTCACGATCAGTCCGGCGGTACGCTCGTCACCCGTCACCTCCTGCGGGGTGGTGCCGAAGCGAAGCACGATGCGCTTGTTCCCCGGCGTCGGCTCCCGCCGGGAGTAGTCGGCCAGGATCCGCAGCTTGGTCGGCGCGTCCGGACCTGTCGGAACCGGGCCGTCGACGAGGACGTCGATCCCGGGCAGCGAGCCGAGCGCGAGCAGTTCCGGGGTGGTGCAGGCCGCGTGCTCGGGTCCCCGTCGGCCGAGCACCACCACCTCCTCGATCCGGCTGTCGGACAGTGCGGTCAGGGCGTGATCGGCGATATCGGTGCGGCGCAGGGTCTCCACGTCGGAGACGAGGATACGGGCGACGTCGAGCGCGACGTTCCCGTTGCCGACCACGACGGCGCGGGACGCGGTGAGGTCGAAGACGCGATCGGCGTGATCGGGGTGACCGTTATACCAGGCGACGAACTCCCTGGCGGCGTGGCTGCCCGGTAGGTCCTCGCCGGGAATGCCGAGGCGCCGGTCACCCGCTGCGCCGGACGCGTGGATCACCGCGTGGTGGTGGGCCAGCACCTCGTCGATCGTCACATCCTTCCCGACCTCGACGCCGAGATGGAACGTGAAGCCGTCACGACGCGCGGTGCGGTCGAAGACCCGGTCCACCGTCTTCGTGTGCCAGTGGTCGGGCGCGACGCCGAACCGCACGAGTCCGCCGGCCACGGGCAGTCGTTCGAACATGGTGACCTCGGCGGCGATGTCGCGCCGGGCCAGCAGCTCCTCGGCGGCGTAGAACGCGGACGGTCCGGATCCGACGATCGCCACTCGCATCACCGGGGGGTCGGCGACGTCGGCGGTCGCGAGGGCGAGCGGAAGCGGCTGCACATGCGCGCCTGGCGCAATGCTGCGTGGATTGCGCTGGAAGTACTCGGCATTGATTTCCCGGTACCGGTCGATGTCGGGGGCGGGTGCGTCGCCGGGGACGATCGCGTCCACGGGGCACACGTCGGCGCAGGCGCCGCAGTCGATGCAGGCGCCCGGGTCGATGTACAGCATCTCGGTGCGCTGGTACTCCCGCTCCGCGGGGGTCGGGTGGATGCAGTCGACCGGGCAGACCGCAACACAGGTCGCGTCGTTACAGCAGTTCTGGGTGACCACGTACGCCATCAGGGATGCTCCTCGCTCGTGCGCGTCACCGTGACCGGGACGCCGTTGAAGATCGGGGACGCCGTCAGCGCCTCGAGGTCAGTGGTGTCGTCCACCAGGGCGTTGTAGTTGCTCCCCGGGACCGAGGCCGACCGGGACGTCCGCAGGCCCGGCCCGTCGTGGCCCCACCCGTGAGGCATGCTCACCACACCGGGGCGCAGCGTGTCGTCGATCCGCAGTTCGGCCGTCACGGTGGTGACCTTGGACGTGACCGCGACCCGGTCGCCGTTCACCAGACCCTGCTCGGCCGCGTCGGGTGGGCTGATCAACAGCGCGCACTGGCCGCCGTCCGTCTGCGGCAGCGCGTTGTGCAGCCAAGAGTTCATGCCGCGACGCTGACGCCGGTTGATCAGCAGCAGATCCGGTGCTGCCCTCGTGACGCTCGCTCGCAGCCGCGGCAGATCGGAGACGATCATGTCCGGCATCAGGTCGATCCGCCCATCCGGTGTGCGCAGCACCTCCGGGACACGCGGCGCCAGCGGCCCGTAGTCGATGCCGTCCGGGTTGTCCTCCAGCAGTGCGAGAGTCAGCCCGTCCGGGTCGAGCCCGAACCGGTCGCCGTAGGGTCCGCTGCGCAAACGCAGGTCCAGCAAGCGCTGCGGGCCTCGACGGCCGGCCACGGCGTCCATAGCCCGTCCCGATTCGCAGCCGACGAGTTTCGCGGCGCGGCGGGCCGCGACGGCGGCCACCTCGTCGTCCATCTCGCCGACCGGACGGTCCGGCGTTCCCTTCGCGATCGCGGCCAGCCGCAGCAGGATCTGCCACTCCGCCATCTCGCCGTCGGCGAGGTCCAGCAGGGGTGGGGTGTAGCGGGCGACGTTCCGAATCTGGAAGTGCGCGAGCGTGACGTCGTGGTGGCCTCGGGTCGTCACCGGTGGTGGGGGCAGAATCACGTCGGCGTGGCGGGTGGTCTCGTTGAGATAGCAGTCCACCGACACCATGAACTCGAGCGCACCGAGCGCGTCCTCGATCGCGCCGCTGTTGGGCAGGGACCGGGCCGGGTTCCCGGCGAGGGTGATCAGCGCCCGAGTGCGGCCCGGCCCGGGCGTGAGGATCTCCTCGGCGAAACATACCGCGGGCAGCTCCCCCATCGCCTCCGGCAGGCCGCGTACCCGGGACCGCCACCGGTCGAACATCAACTTCGGCGTCCTGGTCACCGGCCAGGTGTTCTGGCCGCCCGCGGGCGGCAATGCGAACATCGCCCCTCCGGGCCGGTCCAGGTTGCCGGTGACGATCGTGAGCACCTCGACGAGCCAGTTCGCGAGAGTGCCGAACTCCTGCATGCAGGTACCGATCCGCGAATGCGCCACCGCCGCAGCTGCTCCCGCGAACCCACGAGCCACTGAGCGGATCACGTCGGCGTCGATCCCGCACGCCGCGGCGACTGCATCGGGCTCGAATTCCGCCACCATCGCGAGGGCGGCGCCGAGGCCATCCACCACGTCCGGCACCCGGTCGGGTCTGGACAGTCCCTCGGACGCGATCACGGACAGCACGCCGAGCAGGAACAAGGCGTCGGTGCCGGGGCGGATCGGCACGTGGAGGTCCGCGACCTCGGCGGTGCGGGTGCGCACCGGGTCCACCACGACGAGGGTGCCGCCCCGCTCGCGCAGCGCCTGCAGCCGGTGGTGCATACCGGGTGCGGTCACGGTACTGCCGTTGGACACCATCGGATTCGAGCCGAGGATCAGCAGGTAGTCGGTGCGGTCGAGGTCGGGCAGACTCATCCCCAGCCCGGTGCCGTACAGCAGCATGTGCGCCAGGTTCTTCGGCCACGTGTCAACGCTGGCCGGCGAATAAACGTTGCTGGTGCCGACGGCGCCGATCAGCTCGCCGAGGTAGAACGTGGCGTCGAGGTGGTGGGCGGCCGGGTTGCCGTGGTAGATCGCGCAGCTGCCCGGATCGCCGGTGACGAATTCCGGTAGCCTGCGCCCGATCTCGTCGAACGCCTCGTCCCACGTGGCCTCGCGGAATCCACCGCCCGCGGTGCGCAGGAGCGGTATCCGGATCCGGTCCGGGTCGCCCTCGATGCGCCCGAGGCCGAGGCCCTTCGCGCAGCTGTGCCCGGCGCTCATCACGTCATCGGGATTCGGCGCGACCCGCACGATGTCGCGGCCTTCGAGTTCGACGAGAAGACCGCAGGTCGATTCGCACAGCGGGCAGATGCGATGTCCGGTTTTCGGTTCGGCGATGGTCATGAGACTTCCTCCTCGGGTGCGACCGGCCCGACCGCGACGGGCACGGCGGTCATGATCGGCATCGCGTTGATCGCCTGCACTCCGGCACCGGTTCCGGTCAGCGCGTTCACGTTCACCCCGGCGTCGTCCCGCGGGTCGACGCTGCCGAAGCAGTGCGTCATCGACACGGTGCCGCGGGCGAGGGTGCGGTCCGCCCGCGCGGTCGCGCGCAGGCGTCCGGCCGCCGAGCGCACGGTCACTACCTGTCCGTCTGTGATCCCGAGTGCGGTCAGGTCGTCCGGGTGCAGACTTGCCGGGTTGGTGCCGCCCGGAACGAGCCCCGGAACGCGGGTGCCGGTGGAGTTCACGGCCTCGCGTATCCGGCGGACCGTGAGGAGTAGCGGAAACTGTTCTGTGACAACTCGGTCGGTCAGCGCCGCGACAAGTTCTGCGCGCACGTCGGCGGGCAACAACCTCAGGCGGTGCCCGGCACCGTCCTCCGTCGCCGGTCCCACCACTGCGCCACTTGCCCCGGCGAGGTGTCCGTGCGGGGCGGTGACCACGTCGGCGAACGGGACGCGTCCCCGTTCGGCCATCATCGCCAGCATCTGCCCGGAGGTCGGCGGCGCGTCGGGATCGAGTATGCGGCCGGCGAACTTCACCGGCTGCCCCGAGGCGGCGGCGAGGTCGAGGAAGAACCGCCAGTCGTCGACGACACCGGGCGGCGCCGGCAGCACAGCGGGGGTGAACTGCGCGAAGGGGCGGGGGAAGAACGGTTCCATTATCGCGGTGTGGTCGGCGCGTTCGTACATCGTGGTCGGCGCGATCACGTAGTGCGCGAGCCGTGCGGTGTCCGACATGCGCGGGTCTATGCACACGAGCAGGTCCAGTGATCGCAATGCGCGCAACGCTTTCGCTCGGTCGGGGAGAGCCGCGGCCGGGTTGCCGCCGGACACGATCAGCGCCCGCACCCGGTCGGGGCCGGGTTCGAGGATTTCGTCGGCGAGGATGCCGGACGGCAGCTCACCGCGCATCGCCCGCACTCCACCGATGCGGCTGCGGAAACCGTGCTCGTAGGCCCGGGCGGGCGGGGCGACCTCCGCGCGGGCGGGCGCGTGCCGGGTCAGGACGGCGCGGTCGTCGGCCCGCTCCCCCTCGCGCAGGTACCGGCCGCACACCACGTTAAGGGCGGCGAGGAGGTGTTCCGCGAGGTTCGAGTGCGGGCCCATGCACAGCCCCGTCCCGCTCGTTGCCATCCCCCGGCTCCCGCCCGCGAATACCTGGGCCGCGGCACGGACCCGGTCGGCGGGGACGCCGCAGATCCGGTGTACGACCGTGGGAGTCACGTCGGCTACGGCGTCGGCGAGTCCCGGGAGGTCGGCGGTGTACCGGCGACAGAAGTCGGTGTCGTGGAGCTGTTCGGTGAGGACGACGTGGAGGAGGCCGGCGAACAGGACGGCGTCCGTTCCCGGCCGGGGCGCCAGGTGCACGTCCGCCAGGGCCGCGGTTTCGGTGTGTCGTGGGTCGACGACGATCAGCCGCAGTCCCCGTTCCCGGGCGGCCCGCAGGGTGACGGACGGGTTCTGCACCACCGCGCCGTCCCCGTCGCCGCCGTTGGCGGACACGACCGGGTTGGTACCGGCCAGCAACCACACGTCGGCGTCCTCGAAGCGTTGCCGGCCGCCGAGGTAGGTTCCCATCCGTTCGGCGACCACCCACTTCGCGGACTGGTCGATGGTCATCGTGGAGAACAGCTTGTGTGAGCCGGTACCCCGGAACCAGGCCCGGGCCATCGGCGGGGTGAGGGCGGCGAAGTTCTGCTGCGTTCCCATGAACAGTGCGACCGCATCCGGTCCGTGGCGGTCCACAATGGTGCGCAGCCGGTCTGCGATGTCGGCGGTCGCCCGCGCCACCGGCACCGGCTCGTGCGTGCCGGCGCCGGTGCGGCGCATCGAGGTGGTCAGCCGGTCCGGGCCGTGGACCAGATCGCCGCCGCGGCGTCCCTTGGGGCAGGTGTACCCACCGGAGATCGGGTGCTGCGCGTCTCCGAGGACCCGTGTGATCCGCCCGTCCTCGACGTCGAGCAGGACTCCGCACGAGGAGGCACACAGCCTGCAGAACGAGGTACGCCGGGACGTGACGGGTGGCATCGGTTCAGTGCGCCTCGGCCGGTGCGGCCGCCGGTTCCGCGACCCCCGCCCCGGTGCGTCCGCGCACACGTTCTCGGACGAACAACCCGCCGAGGGTGAGGACGGCGATGGCGGTGGGCACGATCATGAGCAGGAAGATGGTGCGGGCGTCCATTCCGGCCGCAATCAGGGCGGCGCCGAGAGTAGGCCCGGCAATCGATCCGATGCGCCCGACCCCCATGGCCCAGCCGATCCCGGTCGAGCGTGCCGCCACCGGATAGATCGACGCGGCGATCGCGATGATGCCTGCCGAACTTCCCGACATTCCGAATCCGACGATGCAGATCGTGATGAGCAGCAGGGTGGAGTTCGCCAGGAACATCGCGACGGCGCCGATGAACAGTGCCCCGAGCGTGTATCCGGCCATCACCACCGCGTAGGCGGCGTCCGAGCCCCGGGACCGCGCCCATGCGGTGCCGACCCGGTCGGTGATCCACCCGATGGACAGCGCGCCCGCCATACCGCCGAGGTTGAACAGCGCCGCGGCGAGGATCGCATTGGACGCGCTCTGCCCGGCCTGGCTGAACAGCGACGGCATCCACCCGAACAGGAAGTAGATCACGAGGAAGTTGATGACGAACACCACCCACAGCAGGATCGTGTCCAGTGCCCGGCCACCGGCGAAGAGTTCCCGAATCGGCGACCGGGTGGCCACCACGGCGTCCACGGTGAACGTCACCGAACCGTTGATGCCGGCCTGCGGGGCGATCGCCGAGAGGATCTTCGCGGCGCCGGCGTGATCACCGCGGGCCGCGAGGAACTTGCCCGACTCCGGCAGCCCGGCCCACGCCAGCGCCGCCACGATCAGTGGGAGAACGCCGCCGGCCACGAAGATCGACTGCCACCCGTACGCCGGAATCAGTTGAGCGGCAGCGAGTCCGCCGAGGAATCCCCCGAGGGACATGCCGGCAACGACGATGGTGACCATGGTGGAGCGGCTGCGTGCGGGACTGTACTCGCTGGTCAGTGCGATCAGGTTCGGGGTGACGCCACCGAGCCCGATGCCGGCGAGGATGCGCAGCACGATCAGCACACCCATCGACGGCGCGAAGGCAGACGCGAGCGTGAATGCCGAGAACAACACGGTGCACAGCAGGATCACCCGGCGCCGGCCCCACCGGTCGGCGATCGGACCGAACAGCAGGCTGCCCACGACCATCGCGCCGCTGCTGAGCGCCAGCAGCAGTCCGAACGAGGCCTTGGACAGGCCCCAGTCCTCGGACAGTGCGGGAATCGCGAATCCGATCAGCTGGGCGTCCATGCCGTCGAGGATCGCGAGCGCCAGGCACAGTGCGATGGCACGCTTCTGGAGGGCCGACACCGGTGCGGTGTCGATGAGTTGGGAGATGTCGACTTCACGAATGGGGGCCACGACGTGTATTCCTCTCGGATGGGGGAACCGCGGGGGATGAAGCCTCGAGCTGGATGGGCAAGCCGACGGCGTGCCTCGGAGACATGCTTCAGACCGGTGTGACGGTGCCGTCGACCGCGAGTGCGTCGGCGGGAACCTCGGGGAAACGTTGACGCAGCGACGGTTTGGCGAGCTTGCCGGAGAACGTGCGCGGCAGCGGCTCGCCGAGGGCGACGGCGTGCTTGGGACGCTTGAACTTCGCCAGGTTCTCGCCGGCGACCTCGGCGATGTCGGCGACGATGTCGGCGGCGGGACGCTCGCTGTGGAACACCACCATCGGCACCTCGCCCCACCGGTCGTCCTTGACGCCGATGACGGCGAGATCGACCAGCCCGTCGATGCCGTGCAGCGCCTTCTCGATCTCGGCGGGGTAGACGTTGAGGCCGCCGGAGATCAGCATGTCCTTGCTGCGATCGACGATCTTGAGGAATCCGCCGTCGTCCTGCATGCCGAGGTCGCCGGTGCGCAGCCACCCGTCGCCGACGGTCGCCGCGGTGGCCTCGGGCTTGTTCCAGTACTCCCGCAGCACGTGCTCGCCCCGGACCAGGATCTCGCCGACCTCTCCGGCCGGGGTGTCGACTCCCGGTTCACCGATCCGGATGTGGGTGCCGACCAGCGGTAGCCCGGCGAAGCCGGGCCGCGACACGGCGTCCTCGTAGGCGAGGGTCGAGACCATGCCCGACGCCTCGGTCAGGCCGTAGCACTGGGTGAGCGGGATGCCGTGTGAACGGTAGAAGTCGAGCAGGTCCAGGCTGACCGGCGCGCCACCCGTGCCGGCGAAGGTGAACTTCGCGAGCTTGCGGGTGCCGAAGTCGGGCAGCATCGTCATCCGTTCCCAGATCACCGGGACGGTCGTGGTTGCCGTGATCTGCTCGCGCTCGAACGTGTCGAGGGCGATCTCCGGGTCGTACTCGCGCAACAGCACCATCGTCGCGCCGGGCACGACGACGAGCTGCATGAAGATCGACAGGACCGAGCCGGTGTACACCAGCGGAGCTGAGCACAGTACCCGGTCCCCCTGCGAGAAGCCGAAGGTGATCGACTGCGAGATGCCGGGAGTCATCGCGTTGCGGTGGGTGATCAGCGCGCCCTTCTGCACGCCGGTGGTACCCGAGGTGTAGCAGATGAAGCCGGGGTCGTCGGCGGCTATGGCGACGACGGGCGCGGTTCCGGGGTCGATCAACCGCTCGTACGGCGGGTGGGCACTGCCCCCGATCGCGTAGGTCTCGAACTCCGCCTGTTCGGTGGCGACCTCGAGCAGCGACGCGAAGCCGTCTTCGACGATCACCACGCGCGGCGCGGAGTCGACCACCATCGGTGCCAGCTCCTTGGCGGTGAGCCGGAAGTTGAGCGGGACGCTGATCGCGCCGAGCTTGAGGGTCGCCAGGATGACGTGCGCGAGTTCGGGGCGATTGAGCATCATCACGGCAACCCGGTCGCCCTTGCGGACGCCGCGGGCAGCGAGCCCGCGGGCGAGTGCGTCGGTGATCGCGTCGACCTCGGCCCAGGTCTGCGATGTGTCCCCGAACACGATCGCCTGCTGCTGCGAACGCGTCTTACCCCAGAACCGGGTCAGGTCCGCGAGATTCATCTGTGCTCCTCGTGCTCGTCAGCCGGGTGTGACCACCCTCACTTCATGTGCGGTAAACCTAACAGTTATAGGCGAATGGCGCAATGCTCGATCCGGAAATTTCGGGCACCCCCCAGAACCGGACTGTCGCACGAAAACGACACCCACACAATATATTTCGTGTGGGTGTCGTTCTCCTGTGGGATGCGCCCGGTCAGCCGGCGGGCGGCGCCTCGTGTCGGGGCGTTCTCGGGTCGATCGCCGCGGTGATCCGCGCATCCTCGTACCCGGCCACCGACCGCAGCACCTCCGCGGTGTCGGCACCGACAACCGGTGGCAGGGCGGGTGCGAACTTCTCCCCGGCGACCCGCACCGGGCTGACCACGAATTCGAGTTCACCGACCCCCGGGTAGTCGACCCGGTAGGTGTTCTCCCGCGCCTGGAAATGCGGGTCCGCGAGCATGTCGGCCACGCTGTTGACCGGACCTCCGGCGATGCCGTGGTCGAGGAACAGCTGCACCCACTCGGCGCGGGTGCGCTGCGCGAAGATCTCCGTCAGCGCACGCCACACGAGGTCCGCGCGGGCGGCGGCGCCTGCGTCGGTGCTGGTGAGGTCGACGCCGATCAGGTCCTGACGCCCAACTGCGACCAGGAAGTTGTGCCAGAACTTCTCCACGTGCGACCCGAACAGGATCGCCTCACCGTCGCTGGTGCGGTAGGCCTCGAGTCGCGGCCAGTCGGGCAGCCGGCCGTCCGGCAGCCAGGACGGACGCGGCACCGAGCGGTCCCTGTTCAGCTCCGCATCCACCAGGTCGGGCATCCACGCGGCGGCGACGTCGATGCCCGACACCTCGACGTGGCAGCCGACACCGGTGGCTCCGGCCTTGTGCAGTGCGGCGAGCAACCCCATCGCCCCGTACGCGCCGAGGGCGTACATCGCGATCGGTGGCGTGGTGGAGCCGGCCATGCCCTCGGCCGGCGGCTCTGCGGGAGTGTTCACCTCGCGCAGCCCGGCGTAGGCATCGAACACCGGACCGCCGGTACCCAGAGCCCGGTACGGGCCGTCGGTGCCCATACCCGACACGGTGCACAGCACGATTTTCGGATTCACCTGGCGCAGTTGCTCGTAGCCGACTCCGAGCCAGTCCAGGTAGCCGCCGCGCATACCTTCGACGACGGCGTCACACGAGCGGGCGAGGTCGAGGAAGGCGTGCTTGCCCTCGGGACTGCGCAGGTCGAGCGCGACGGACTTCTTGCCGCGATTCCATCGCAGGTGCATGAACGCCGGTCCGTCAGGATCGCCGATCGCCCGGTTGCCACCGACGCGGACCGGGTCGCCGAGCGGCCCCGACTCCACCTTGATCACCTCGGCACCGAGGTCCGCGAGGTGCCCACCCAGCGACGCCGGGGCGAGCTGGGCGACCTCGAGGACCCGCAAACCATCCAACAGCGAGTACCCACTCATGAATTCTCCTCCGCTCCCCAACCCACGGCCAGCGAGACATTCTGTGTTTGTTCGGGTTTCAGTTCGATCCAGAGTCCCTCGACATCGGCCACGAGGACGTCTCCGTGATACATGGCACCGCGCATGAACCGCTTGCGACCGTCCTGGCCGGCGAACTCTGCCTCCACACGCAATTCGACGTCGAGTGGCGCGGGCGCCCGATAGTTGACGTGCAGGTACGCCGTGCGTGCCCACGGTCTGCCGCAGCTGTTGGCGAGGCGCGCGAGGATCTCGTCGAAGATCAACGGTGTCACGCCACCGTTCATCGCGTATCGGCCGGAATGAAATCTGCCGACGACGACGTGCCCGCGCGCCCGGTTTTCGGTCACCTCGTCGAGATGGAGGGCCGGTGTGAGGGTCTGCCCGCGCCCCGCAAGGTCCCAGCGGCGCCCGGAGATCTGCTCGTCCTCGCCGACCTCGAACGCTGCCAGTCGGGCCGCGAGGTCACGGAGCGTTCGCGCTGCCCGGCCCGCCGCCTCCGGGGTGGGCCGGCTGCGGGTGACGGCCTCCTGCACCGCGCGCAGGGCGTCGGTCAGTTCCGCGAACTCGTCGTCATGGTCGGTAGTCGGTTCGAACGGGTCGTCCCAGCTGGGACTCCAGATATCGTCGGTGGTCGAGACAGTGGTGGCGTCCATCCGGATCTCACTTTCTGTGGAGGAGAGTGACGAACGGCGAATCACTGTGCGCGACTTCCGAAGTATGAGCGAAATATCTCCTCGACCGGGCGGGGTCGAAGGGTCGTGCGCGACACGACGTTTTCCCGGTCGTATCGGCTCCGCAGGCCCTGCCCCGGTCCGTCGAGCAGCAGCGCCTTGATCTCGCGCATCGATTCGGGAGGCTGAGCGGCGATCTGTTCGGCCGCCTCGAGCGCGGCGCCGAGAACGTCGCCGTCGGCCGCGTACCGGGAGACGAGCCCCATCCGGAAGGCCTCCTCGCCGGACACTGCTCGTGAGGTCAGCAGTAGATCGCGGGTCGGCCCGGCGCCGATCAGCTGGTCGAGGACCCATGTCAGGTTGGCTCCGCCGTACTTCGCCGCGGTGACGGTGATGCGGGTGCCGGGGCCGCCCACCCGCAGGTCCGAACACACCGCGAGCAGGGTTCCCGCGCCGTGGGCGATCCCGTGGACTGCGGCAACCGTCGGTTTGGGGAACGTGAAGTACCGCCACAGCAGCTCTTCTCGTTCGAGCATGCTCAGGACTCCGGCATCCGGGGTCATCGCGCGAAGTTCCTTCAGGTCGTATCCGGCGGAGAACGCCGCTGCGCCCTCTCCCGCCAGTACCACCACCCGAACGTCCGGGTCGTGTGCCGCCTCTGCGAGCGCGGCGTCGAGTTCACGTTGCAGACCGAGCGAGATCGCGTTGTGCACGTCCGGGCGAGCTAGGTCGAGTTGCAACACCCCGGGAGCCGGGGACGATCGATGCAGGTCGTCCGACGTCACTTCGCACCGCCGACCGCGGCCTCCTCACGCGCGACCTCCTCGGCATCCCGGGTGATCATCTTGTGGAAGACCTGACCGGGGAGTTCGTTCCGTCCGTAGATCAGCTCGTCGACCTGCCCGTGCGCCGCGTTGGCGGTGATCGTCTTCGTGACGAACCAGTCCTCGGCGTGCAGGGTCTCCATGAGGAGTTCCCAGTTCTTGTCGAGAATCCGCTTCTCGCGCGGGGTCTCCGGCTCCTTTGGGGAGAGCAGACGGATGGTGCAGTACGAGACGTTGGGATCTTCGGTGTCGGGAACGATCGTCCAGATCTCGAAGTGATTGGGCTCCGTAACGAGCATGGTGCCCGGATAGATCGTGTAGTTCGCGAGGGAGTAGTCGCGGACGTCGAACGAGTCGGGATCGGCGCCGCGAACCTCGGTGATCGACTTGCGCGCGACGACGATTCGCCATGAGCGGTCCACCAGGTCGTATGCCGTGATGTTCCCCTCCAGGTAGTTGCACACTGTCTTGGTGTGCAACTGGCACAGGTGGTACGAGTCCTGCACGCCGTCGACGGCGATCTTCCAGTTCATGTCGAGTCTCCAGGTCTCCTTGCGCACCTGGAACGACTCCGCCATTCCGGTCGCCGTCACCTCCGCGTCGTGCTTGGCGCCGAGGATCGCGGCGATGTCGAGATCAGCCCCGACCGTCGGAACCACCCAGACCAGGCCGTGCCGTACCTCGCAGGGAAATTCCACGAGCCCGTACTGTGCGCGGTCCATGCCGTCGAAGCCTTCCGAGTGCGGCATCCCCCGCAGATCGCCGCCGCGGCCGTACGCCCAGTTGTGATACGGGCAGCTGAAGATGCGCTTGCAACCCGATTCCTCGAACTCCACCTTTGCACCCCGGTGCCTGCAGACGTTGGAGAAGGCCTTGACGCTGCCGTCCGTCTGCCGCACCACCAGCAGCGGTGTGCCGATCAGCTCGGTCGTGACGAAGTCGCCGGCCTTCTTCAGCTCGTCGACGTGCGCGACGATGTGCGGCAGTCGCCGGACCACCTTGCGTTCGCGTTCGGCGAGTTCGGGGTCGTTGAACGCCGAGAACGGCACTCGAAGCAGGTCATCCGCGTAGTCGGTGCTGTTGTTGTCGACATGTGCGATCAGTCGCTCGGTGAGGGTGATCTTGTCTTCGCGCTCCATACACCGAGAGTGGCACATGAGACATTGCTTGTCTAGCGTCTCACTCAAATTGATGACGGTACTGTCTACTGGTGGCTGCAAGGACTGGAAACGACCCCGCGACCGACGTCCGCTCGACGATCCTCACCGCAGCGGAGACGTGTTTCGAACGCTTCGGAATCACGAAGACGACCATGGAAGACGTCGCTCGCGCGGCGGATATGTCCCGCGCGACCGTCTACAGATACTTCTCGGACCGCGAGAGTCTGATCATCGAGTCGGTCGCGCGGCGCGCGCGCAAGAACATGAAGCCGGCCCGGGCCTTCATCGCGAAGTGGCCCACCATCGAGGAGCGCCTCGTCGAGGGCATCTGCAACAACGTCGAGAGCGGTCTCCGGGACCCTATGGTTCACCTGCTCGTTTCGCCGTCGGAGATGACACTGGCGAACTCGCTGCTGACCACGTCGGGCAAGGCCGTCGAACTCACGAGCGAACTCTGGGAGCCGATTCTGCGCGACGCCCAGGAGGCCGGCGACATCCGCGCCGACGTCGATCTGGCACTGCTCTGCGAGTGGATCTCCGAACTCGAGATCATGTGCATCAGCCAACTCAACGGCGGCACCGGCTCATTGGAACGGTTCCGCGAGAAGCTACGCGCCTTCCTCGTCCCTTCCCTGCTGCCCGCCGGCAACTGAGACCGCGAGGGACGCCGCGAACGGCGGTCGGAACTACGGCAGGAAGGCAGGCAGGACGAACTGCCTCATCATCTGGCGGTGCGAGGGATCGCTCGGATCCGAATTGTCCAGCCGCGGTGCAAGCATCAGCTGTACAAGGGTGATCCAGGAGCACGCCTCGCCCGTGTCGATATCTGCGCGCATCTCGCCATTGGACTTAGCCTCGTCGAAGATCGGGCCCCACAGTTCGGTGGTCAGACTCGTTGCGAGTGGGATGGTCTCGAGCCACGAATCTCCGCCGACGTGTTCAGGACTGACAAGTATGCGCACGATCGGGTCGTTGATTCCGTCGTAGACCAGGTAGATGAGACCTTCGATCAGCTTGTCCTCGAACGTTGCACACTCCATCAGGAACTTCCGGCCGCGATCGAGGGTCTGGCGCGATCGCCACCTGATCAGCTCGGTGGTGAGCGTTTCACGGTCCTGAAAATAGCGGTAGACGGTCGGGCGTGAAACCCCGGCCTCCTTGGCAATGTCCTCCATCGTGGTCTTCGAGATTCCGAAGCGAAGAATCATAGCCTGAGCAGCCACAAGTATCTGGGACCGTGCGACGTCGGCGTCCTGACTCAGCACCCCGGCAGTTCTTCTTCTTGCCATCCTCGCGCTCCAGACACGATCATTCCGACCAGCCACCCCGACCAGACACGATACAAATGACAATACACGTAAGATGTTGTATTCCGCACCCGCTGACCAGCACCCCTACACCAATGAACGAGGCAGGTGTCCGAGGTCCCACATTCCCACGGGACCATCGGACATCTGCCTCGAATCTCCGCCCCGGACTCAGGACGCGGGTGTAAAGGTGATCGGAAGTCGGATGCATCCGCGCACCTGGGTCGCGTGCAGGATCGGCGGGTCCTCCGGAACGAGACGGTAATCGGGCAGTCGCTTGTGAATCTCCTCCATGGCCAGCTTGAGCTCGATTCGTGCCAGATGCGACCCGATGCAACGGTGGGGCCCGGCGCCGAAGGACAGATGACGATTGGGCGAGCGGTCGACCCTCAGCTCGTCCGGATCTTCGAACTCGGCGCCGTCACGGTTCGCCGAGCAGAGCAGCACGATGAGCTGGTCCCCTTCCCTGATCGTGACTCCGCCGATCTCGACGTCGCGGGTCGCTCGCCGGCCCGCGATCACGGCGGCCTCGATCCTCAGGATCTCCTCGACCGCCGCCGAAACGGTGTCGGGATCGTCCACGATCTCCTGCCTCTGACCCGGATTGTTCGCCAGATGGATGATCGCCCAGGCAAGTGAACCCTGCACAGTATGCAAACCCGCGATGAGCAGAAGGAAGAACATGCGGTACAGCTCCTCGTCGGTGAGGAGCCGTACCCCGTCCCCCATCTCGATCGGGGCGTTGATGATCTGTGCGGTCAGAGTGTCCGAGGTGATCTCACCTGACCGCACTCCGGCCACGATGGCACCGAAGTAGCCGAAGATCTGGTTGGCTGCAGCCTCGCGCGCCGTGGCCGATTCTTCCTCGGTTCCGCCGGGAACACCCTGTAGTGCGACGTCTGTCGTCGTGGTGAACATCTCGGCGTCTTCGAGCGGCCAACCCATCAGTGCCAGGAACACCCGTGTCGGCAACTCGTGCGCGAACTCCGAGATGAACTCGGCTTCGCCGCGTGCCGCGAAATCGTCTATGAGCTCGTTGATGACGTCACGGATCCGGGGCTCGAGTTCCTTCATCCGCTTGGGACTGAACAGCGGTTGCAGCGCCTGCCGGTAGTACGTGTGCTCCGGCGGGTCGAGCTCGATCGGGATGAACTTCCCCTGACCGGCGTTCACGAGGTTGTTGGGGTAGCTGGAGAAGGTCTCCGGGTCACGCAAGACCTGGTGGATTTCCTCGTAGCGCGTCACGATCCAGTGTCCGCCATGCGCCTTCGAGTACACGACGGGGCCGATGGCCCTCAGCGCCGCAGCACGTTCCTGAAACACGTCCTCAGGCATCGCCAGGGTCTGGTCGTAGACGTCGAAGTCCACGATGAGCCTGTCGGGTAGTTGGGTTGTCGTCACTGCTTCTCAACCTTTCCGCGTTGGGGGTTCGACGCTCAGCGCGCGTTCGGGGCACATTTCGACGAGGGCATCCAGTTGGTCTCGTCGTTCCTGCGGAACCGATTCGGCAACGACTACCGGGTAGCCCTGGTCGTCGCTGTCGACAATGTCGGGCGCCGCCCCGTAGCAGAGGCCGTGGCCAGCACACGCGGACCGGTCGACCCTCAATGACGGCGCACGGTTCTGCGCATGAGTTCTCATGGACGGTCGCTCCGCTCAGTCGACAGGAAGCGTCGGATTCGGTGCGTCCTCTTCGAACATCATCGCCACACGTGACAGGGTGCCGCCGTCCGTCGCGGGCAGCGTCAGACCCGAAATGTATGCGGAGTCGTCCGACACGAGGAAGAGTGCAACCTTCGCGTTGTCCACGAGCGACGGTGGACGCTGGAGCTTGAGCGGAATCGGCGAGACACCCGGGTCCCACGGCCCCGCGGTCTCTTCGTAGGACTGACCGATGACCGGGGTGCCGGGACCCATCAGGAAGTTCGGCGACATCCCGTGGGTGGGAGCGAGGGCGTTGACGCGAATCCCGTACCGTCCGAGATCCAGGCTGAGGCCGCGAACCAGGCCGTTGACGCCGGCTTTCGTCGCCGAGTACATCGCGATGCTGTGATGGCGAAGGAAGCCGCAGAGGACGTTGCCAGGATGGTGCCGCCACCATTCGCCCGCATCGCCGGCACCGCCGCCTTACAGGAGTACACGACGCCGCTGAGGTTGACCCCGAGAACGTGCTGCCAATCGGCATCAGTGAGGTCCTGAAACTCCACGTGCTCGCCTCCTGCCACCGACGGCACACCCCCACGGGACACGACGCCGGCGTTGGCCCACATGATGTCGAGCTTGCCGAACTGATCGACGGTCGCCTCGACGCTGCGATACACCGCGGCCTCGTCGCTCACATCGGCGGTAATGGCGATCGCAGTTCCACCCTGTTGCTCAACCAGTTTCGCCGTCTGCTCGGCTCGATCGCCGTCGATGTCGACTACCGCAACCTTCGCACCTTCCGACGCGAACAACTGCGCGCCCTGGCGCCCGAGCCCGGATCCGCCGCCGGTGATGACGGCAACTTTGTCCTGAAGCTTCACTGCACACTCCTCTGTGATGGTTCATCGGATGCCGAAGATTTTGCGGAGCGGGACAGCATCCACATTGTTGGTTTACATGACTTTCCGATCCCCGATGGGGCGCTTTCGCCGGTCGAGACGATCGAGTGCGGGTCGCAATTCCGATACAAATAAACCTTATACCGTTAGCCTATGAGACGTCAATCACTTTCTGAGCCGGTCCGAGCAGCGACGTATCGAGGTCATCGCAGCCAGAACTAGCTGCACGCGAGACGATTTGAATCATCAGGTTGTATCTACCAGCTTCACACGCGCCAGCCCCATTCCCTGTCGAGCCGCCGCTCGTACGCGTCGAGCGCTTGCCATCCGTAAGTAGTCGACGCCGTTGTGGACCGCGCGAACCCGTCCACTCGGTCGGATCCCAGCACCTCCAACGGAGAAAGAAGCTAGCGCAAAGCATTACGCCTTTCTCCCGGTGGAGCTGAGGTAGTCGAGAACTCCTCGACGATCGTAGCTGTCATCGCCTCAATCGATCCGGCGTGTCGGCCGCGCGGCGGCGACGACGCCGACGCCTCCCGTGCCACGTAGCCGGGTGGAACTCTTGATCTTGCTCTCCAACAACGCTTCCAACGCATGAAGGGCGATATCGGTGTTCCGTCTTGGTCCCCTGATGAATCGGGTGCGACACCGAATCGGATGAGCCCTACGGAGTATCGAGCGTCTCGACGAGGGAGACCTCCACGGCGGGAGCTTTCCGCCGCGTAGCAGCCGGATGGGCCGGACCCCACAATCGCCACCTCAGCAGTGCGCGTTGCGACACCGGGCCGTCTCGGCGACACGAGGTTCGGCACCAGGGATGGGCGGATCCCGGCTGGCGTGATACGCCGCGTCGATCTCCTCGTAGCGCAACGTTTCCGAAGTCAGGTCGCAGTCGGAAGCTATCGCGACGACCGGACATGCATCGGTACTTGCGCCTTCGAAATATCCGATCGGATCGGATATCGAGCATCTCCGCGTGACCGTAGCCGTGCTCATTCGGAGCCGGATGATGCAATCGACGGGCACACCAAGACGCACCTTGCGTCATTGCAGCAGGATTGCGCGACTACATGAGCCAACGTGAGCTCCTATCGCCTCATGACCGGATCGCCAGCACCCTGCCACACTTAACAGTGATACAAATTACGTTAGATGTCAGGCTTTGCATGTGTCAAGCCTCACACTGAGGCAACGAGGTCTGGTGCCGGCCCGGCCCGTGGGTCGGGGGCGCGGAGAGTGGGTGGTGGTCAAGCCCTGCCCGGTGGCGTCATGGGAACTACCGGCCCCGTGGCCCGTCCCTGTTCGTCCAGGATGTGGCCCAGGTGTTTCCCGATCTGCATGACCACCGACCGGTCGGCCACCCGCGATCCGGGCAGGAGCTTCTCGAGGAGCAGTTCGAACCGGTGGACGTCATTGAGGGTGCGCAACCAGACGGCCATGATCAGGTTGTATTCGCTGGCCACGAGTACCGCCAACCGCACTTCCTCGATTCGGCCCAGCGACGTCCGCAGCCGTTCGATCAGGGGCGCGGGAACCTGCATGAAGTACCAGGCGTAGACCGGCCACTCGGAGTAGGTGCGGGCGATGTCGGTGCGCAGCAGGAGCGATCCGTCTCGCCGCATCGTCGCGATGGCGTCGGTGATGCGCTGATTGCTGACGCCGGCGCGTTCGGCGATCGCCGTGGTGGCCGCGCGGCCGTCGATGCCGAGTTCGTGGTGGATCACGCGTTTCAGGTCGGGTGAGACGGTCCGCGAAGCGCGCGGGCGGGGCGGCCGGGGGCCGGGAACACGGGCGGCCTGCGCCGCGGACAGCGTGCGCAGCCGCCAGTTCCCCGCCTCGAACAGCACCTCGGTGATGAGGTGGGTGCGGGCGCGCCGGATCGCCGGGTACTCGCCGAGTCGATGAAGCAGGAACCGAGACGTGTCCGCCGAATCCTGCGCCATCAGCGTGAGCAGGAGGTCGCGACCGCCCGCCGTGAAGTCGATACCGGCGACCATCGGGTCCTCCGCCATCGCCTGCGCGGTTGCGACGGATTTCCCTGGTGCGCATTCGATTTCGACCAGCACGCCACGTCCCGGAGTCCCGGCGTCGTAACCGGTGATCCAGATCAGACCGGTGTCGCGCAGCCGCTGGTACCGCCGCGACAACGTCACCGGGTCGACGTCCAGGATCGGCGCGAGCGCCTTCCAGGAGGCTCGCGGCTCGATCTGCAATGCATGCATGAGTCCGAAGTCGACGTCATCTGGCTCGTAATCCTGCATGGATGGTCCTTTAGTGCCGAGAAAGCTGCAAATTTACACGATGGAATTCACACCGGGTCAGTCTTCCACCAGTCACCTTCCGCTGATCCTCTTGGAGTCCACATGAGTTCTTCGCGCCACCTCCAGGGAAGCGACGCTGCCACGGCAGCGGTCGGATTCCTCGTGGTCATGGAGTTCGCCAGCGGCCTGCTGCAGGGGTGGTTCTCCCCGCTGCTGCCCGCCATCGGCGAACGTTTCGACGCGTCGTCCGCCGCCTTGAACTGGGTGAGCGCCATGTATCTGCTGGGAACGGCGGCCTGCGTCCCGTTGATCGCCAAACTCGGTGACCTCTTCGGCCACAAGCGGCTTCTCGTCGTCGCAACCGCGTCCGTCGCGCTCGGTTCGTTCCTCGTCGCGTTCGCGCCGTCGTTCGAACTGCTGCTCGTCGGCCGGGCGTTGCAGGCACCGCTCGGGGCGTTCCTTCCGCTCGAGTTCGCGATCGTGCGGGACCGTGATCCGGCCACGGCCGGCCGGAGCATCGGCAGGCTTGTCGGGTCGCTCACGCTGGGCGCCGCTGTCGGCGGCCTACTCTCGGGTTTCCTCCTCGACTCGGTGATCGGCGACGTGAGCGTCGTGCTGCTCGTTCCCGCCGTCCTCATGACGATCTGCCTCGCGGTGGTCTACTTCCTCGTCCCGGAGACGACGGTGCGCAAGACGGGCACCGTCGACTGGACCGGCGCCGTCCTGCTGACGGTCGGTCTGCTCGGGGTGCTCGGCGGTGTCTCCAACGCCAATACCTGGGGCTGGACAAATGCCCTGACGTGGGCGGCCATCGGGGTCGGGTCGGTGGTTCTCGTCGTCTGGGTGTTCGTGGAACGACGCGTCCGGCACCCGCTCGTGGACCTCGACGTCGTCGGGCGAGGAATGCGCGTTCCCATGTTGATGGCCATGCTGTTCGGCGCCCAACTGTTCGGTGTCCAGACCCCCAGCGCCCTCTTCCTCCGTGCCTCACCGGAGACCAACGGCTACGGGCTCGGCGTCACCGCCTCGATGACCGGTCTGATCCTGGCACTGTTCGCGCTCGCGATGTTCGTCGGCGCCTCGGTGAGCGACCGGCTCGCCCATTCCGCCCTCACCGTGCCCGGATCGCTCGCACTGGGTGCGGTCCTCGCGGCGGCCTCCTACATCCTGATGATCGTCGTCCCGGGGAACGTCGCCCTGTTCACGCTGTGGCTCGTCGTCGCGGGACTGGGTGGTGGCGTGGTGGTCGGGGTCCTGCCCACCGTCATCGTGCAGCAGGCCCCACCGGATTCGGTCGGCATCGCATCCGGCCTCTACAACACATCCCGCACCGCGTCGGGAGCCGTCGCCGGGGCAGTGTTCGCCCTCGTGATGTCGTCGATGATCACTCCCGCGCTCACCGCCGGCGGCAAGCAGATCCCCTCTGTGGGCGCTTATCACGTGGTGTGGGCAGTCTGTGCGGCACTGTGCGTCCTCACCGCTGTCCTGGCACTGAAACTTCGGTCGCAGCCGGCCAACACCGAGAACGACACGACCCCACTCGCCGACGACGAACAAGTGCCCGCCTGACATCTCTCCTGAACACCGAACGAAAGGACATCGAAGTGTCTATCGATCCATACCTCCTCGGCACCATCGACGAACTCGGCTCGCAGTACACCGCATTGAGCGATGCAATCTGGAACAAGCCCGAACTGCGATGGGAAGAACATACTTCCGTCGATGCGCAGATCGCCGTCGCGGAGGCCGAGGGCTTCACCGTCACCCGGGCGGTGGCCGGTATCCCGACCGCGTTCAGCGCCGAAGCCGGAAGTGGCACGCCCGTGATCGCGATCGTCGGCGAGTACGACGCCCTCGCCGGGCTGAGCCAGAAGTCGGGAAGTGCTGTGCCGGAGCCGGAACCCGGCAACGAGTCCGGCAACGGACAAGGCTGCGGCCACCACCTGCTCGGCGGCGGCTCCCTCCTCGCCGCGACCGCGGTCAAACGCTACCTCGACGCGAACGGCCTGCCCGGAACCGTCCGCTACTACGGCTGTCCCGCGGAGGAAGCAGCCGCCGGAAAGACGTTCATGGTCAAGGAAGGTGCCTTCGACGACGTCGATGCCGCCGTGTCCTGGCATCCCGGCGACACCACCACCGTGCAACGGATCCGGACGCTCGCGTATGTCCAGGCGTACGTCCGGTTCACCGGCATCGCCGCGCACGCCGGAGTGTCTCCTGAACGTGGCCGCAGCGCACTCGACGCACTCGAACTGATGAACGTGGGCACGAACTTCCTCCGTGAGCACATGCCCTCGGACTGCCGGATCCACTACGCGATCCTCGACACCGGAGGCCGCTCGCCGAATGTCGTGCAGGCGTCCGCCGAGGCCTACTACCTGGTGCGCTCGCCCGACGTGGCCGGCATGCGCGAGCTGTTCGCCCGCGTGACGAAGATCGCCGAAGGCGCCGCCCTGATG
Source organism: Rhodococcus jostii RHA1 (assembly GCF_000014565.1). Taxonomy (NCBI): domain Bacteria; kingdom Bacillati; phylum Actinomycetota; class Actinomycetes; order Mycobacteriales; family Nocardiaceae; genus Rhodococcus; species Rhodococcus jostii. The sequence continues at coordinate 509,184 of NC_008268.1, forward strand.
ACGGAGACGACGGTCGAGATCGAGGTCGACGGCGGCTGCTCGGACATCCTGCCCAACGTCGTCCTCGAGGATTCGATGCAGGAGCGGCTCCGCGAGCTCGGGCCGGTGCCCTTCGACGTCACCGATCTCGCGACCGCGGAGGCGTTCATTACCAAGACGGCGTCGGGACGCACGGCGAGCACGCTCGGCGGTGAATTCGATGGCGACGGAGGCGCTCTGCACACCGGGATCGTCACGTTCGACGCGCGCTCGCTGCGCCCGACGATGACCGGATCCAGCGACCTCGGCGACGTCAGCTGGGTGACGCCGCTCGTGCAGTGCGCCACCGCGTGCGTCGCCGTCGGCACTGCCGCCCACTCGTGGCAGATGGTCGCGCAGGGCAAGCTGCCCGCCGCGCACAAGGGGATGATCCACGCCGCGAAGATCATGGCCTCGACCGCGGCGGACCTGCTGACGGATGCCGAACTGCTGGCCTCCGCGCGCAAGGAATTCAGCACCCGCACCTCCGAGACCCCGTACGACTCCCCGCTTCCCGACGGGGTCATCGCCCCGCCCCTGCGCGACACAGTCGCCGTCTGACCGTCCGGTCGCAACCACCAGGAAGGACCCACATGACTCTCGTCACCCCAGTCGGAGACACCACCGAGACTCGCGCGGCAGCATTGAAGGACACTGCGGCGCAGGTAGTCCGGAATCGCGAGAAGGAACTGCTCGAACTCAGCCATCGCATTCACGACACCCCCGAGATCGCGTTCGAGGAGCACCGCGCCGCCGGCCTCGTCGGGGACACGCTCCGGAACGCCGGCTTCGATACCACCGTGGGCGTCTACGGGCTCGACACGGCCGTCGAGGCGGTCTACGGCGACGGTGATCTCACCGTCGCGATCTGCGCCGAGTACGACGCGCTGCCCGAGGTCGGGCATGCGTGCGGGCACAACATGATCGCGGCCGCCGGGGTGGGTGCGGCGCTCGCGCTCGCGGCGGTGGCCGACGAGGCCGGTCTCCGGATCAAACTGCTCGGCACACCCGCCGAGGAGCACGGCGGCGGCAAGATCCCGATGCTCGAAGCCGGTGCGTGGGAGGACGCGGCGTTGTCGCTGATGGTCCATGGTGCGTCGGGGACGGACATGCCCTGTGCCTCGCTGTGGATGCAGGCGGTCGACCGATTCGAGGTCACATTCACCGGCCGCGCCGCACACGCCGCCGGCGCACCCGAGCACGGGATCAACGCCGGTGCCGCGGCGACGATCGCGCTGGGTGCCCTCGGTTTGGTCCGGCAGCAGTTCCGGGCGAAGACACGGGTCAACGCGTTCGTTTCGCACGGCGGAGACGTCACCAACATCATTCCGGCCCGGACCGTGGTGCAGGTCGAGGTGCGGGCGCCGGAGATCGGTGAGTGGCGCGAGGTGAAGGAGCGGGTGCTCGCCTGCTTCGAAGCGGGCGCGATCGCCACCGGATGCGAGTGGACATACGAGGCCACGGAACCGCCGTACGCGCCGATGGTCCAGAGCGCGGTGCTCGCGGCGATCTGGGACGAAAACCTGCAGGCCACCGGCCGCGAACTCACGTCCGCCTCACTCGGCGGAGGCTCCAGCGACATGGGCAACGTGTCCCAGGTCGTGCCGTCGATCCATCCCGCGATCGCGGTGCTCGGTAGCACCGCGATCCCGCACAACGCCGACTTCGCCGACGCCGCAGCCAGTCCCGCGGCCGATGCCGCGATCCTCGACGGTGCGACAGCGCTGGCGTGGACGGTCCTCGACGCCGCGCTGGACGCCGAGGTCCGCGGGGAGTTGCTGCGTCTGCAGGCGGAACGGCCGGAGGGGTTCACCCGGCGCGCCAGCTGGGCGTGATCGCCTAGGACAGGGCGAGCCGGCGCTCGGCGATCGTCACGTGCTGCGCGAGGACGGGGCCGATGCCGGCGAGCGCTTCCGGACTCGTCATCTGCTGGTGCGATACGGGAACGGCGTGTTCGATGATCTCGCCACTGATGTGGGGCCTCCACGCGCAGACGCCGGTGGGGGCATCCACAGAGTCCGCCGCACCGAAGAACAGCAGATCGGCACGGATCGGTGTCGACGGGCGGTGCGCGAGGGCGAGGTCGACGGTCTGCGTGAACACCCGGTGGACGGCGTCGAGGTCGTCCGCGGTCACGGCTGCGAACAGTCCGCCGGTGCGGCGCAGCACTTCCACGGCGCGATCCGTGGTCGCCGCCGCATCCCCGTCGCCCGGGACCACCGCGCCGAGCTCCGCCAGAAGTGCTGCCACGGTCGGCTTTTCCGTCGTGGGACCGTATCCTCCGGTCAGGTGTGTGTCGAGCATCGCGAGGGTGGCCACCTCGTCGCCGCCCTCCGTGAGCTGCACCGCCATCTCATGGGCGATCTGACCGCCGACCGAGTAGCCGACCAGGTGATACGGGCCGTGCGGCTGCACCGCGCGGATCCGCTGGACGTACCGGGCGGCGAGATCCTCCAAGGAGTCGACGCGCAGGTCGGGGTCGGTCAGCGCCGGGGATTGCAGCCCGTACACCGGACGGTCACCGAGGTACTGCACCAGCCCGGTGAAGCACCAGGCCAATCCGATCGCGGGGTGGATGCAGAACACCGGGTTGCCGGTTCCGGTGGTTCGCAGCGGCAGCAGCACGTCGAGCGACCGGTCGGCGGCGCCGTCCGCGCGGGAGTCCTCCGGCGCCGTGGCGATCATGTGTGCCAGGGCTTCCGGCGTCGGATGGGTGAAGATCCACTGCACCGGCACGGCGCGCGCAAACGATTCGGCAATCCGGGCGATCACGCTCGTCGCGGTGAGCGACGTGCCACCGAGCGTGAAGTAGTTGTCGTCGAGGCCGACCCGGTCCAGGCCGAGCCCCTCGGCGAACGCGGTGGCCACCACCTCCTCGGTCGCGTTGCGCGGCGCCCGGTACGCGGCGCGCGCCGCGGTGAAGTCCGGTTCCGGCAGGGCGGCGCGGTCGAGTTTCCCGTTCGCGGTCACCGGCACGGCGTCGAGCACCGTCACGGTCGCGGGGACCATGTGCGGGGCCAACCGCGCACGGGCGTGCGCCAGGACCGCGGATGTGTCCAGTAGCGAGCCCGCAGCGGGGACGACGTAGCCGGCCAACCGGTCGCCGCTGGTGTTCACGACGGCACGATCGATACCGGGGTATCCGAGGAGAGCCGATTCGATTTCGCCGAGTTCGACGCGGAAACCACGAATCTTCACCTGAAAATCCGAGCGACCCACATACTCGAGCACCGGACCACCCACCGAACGCCGCCACCGCACCACATCCCCCGTCCGATACATCCGATCCCCCGGCCCACCGAACGGATCCGCAACAAACCGCCCCGCCGTCAACGCCATCCGATTCCGATACCCCCGCGCCAGCGCCGGACCCGACAAATACAACTCCCCCGCCGCCCCGAACGGCACCGGCCGCAACCGCCCATCCAACACCAGCTCACCGAACCCACGAACCGGACCACCAACCGTCACCGACTCCCCCACCACCAACCCACCACTGGCATTCGACATAATCGTCGCCTCCGTCGGCCCGTACGCATTGAACATCCGCCGACCCGGAGCCCACCGAGCAACCAACTCCGGCGGGCACGCCTCACCCGCCACCACCAACGCACCCAACGCCCCCAACCCCACCGGATCAACCGACGACAACGCCGTCGGCGTCAACACCGCATGCGTCACCGACTCCCCCACCAGAATCCGCGCCAACTCCTCCCCACCGTAAACCGTCGGCGGAACCACCACCAACCGCGCACCCAACCCCAACGCCCACACCAACTCGAACACCGACGCATCGAAACTCGGTGACGCACAATGCAACACCCGAGCACCCGCACACACCCCGAAACCCGAACGCTGCGCAGCCACCACATTCGCCAACCCCCGATGCGTCACCACCACACCCTTCGGCACACCCGTCGACCCCGACGTATAAATCACATACGCCGCCTGACCCACCCGCACCGGCGCACCCCGATCCACATCCGTCACCACCCCCGCCGACACCGACGACAACCGCGACACGACCACCGCATCATCGAGCACCACCCACCGCACCGAACCCGGCAACCGATCCCGCACCTCCGAGACCGTCACCCCCACCACCACACCCGAATCCACCAGCATGTGCTCCACACGCCCCACCGGATACTGCGGATCCACCGGCAAAAACGCCGCCCCCGTCTTCGCCACCGCCCACACCGACAACACCGACTCGACCGACCGCGCCACCGCCACAGCCACCACCGACTCGGCACCCACCCCCGCCTCCAACAACACCCGCGCCAACCGATTCGACGCCTCATCCAACTCCCGATACGTCAACCGACGATCCCCATACACCACCGCCACCGCACCCGGATCCACCACCACCGACGCCGCCAACAACTCCGGCAACGACACCTCCGACACCGACACCCCACCCACCACCGGAGTCAAGCACTCCAACTCCGCAGCGCCGATCACGGCGAGCGGAGTACCGGGGTCGGCGGCGAGCAGTTCGTCGATCAATCCGACGACACCGGCGTGATGCGACCGCAGGTCGTCGTCGCGGTAGCGGTACGGGTTGGCCTCGAACTCCACGATCGTCGACGCCGGAGTGCCGCTCCGGTACACGTTCACGGACAGGTCCGGGACAGGACCGGTGGTGAGGATCCGGAAGTCACCGGTCAGCGAGCCGAAGGTGAGATCCTGGTCGAAGAGCATCACGTTGATCATCGGTCCCGAGATCCTGCGGGCCTCGGCGGACACACCCAGCTCACGCAGAATGTCCTCGACGTTGCCGCGTTGGTGCCGCATTGCACCCATCAGTTCGTGCTGGACCCGGGTCACGAGGTCGCCGACGGTGTCGTCGGATCGGACCTGCACACGCAATGGCGCAACGTTGGCGAGCATGCCGCCGGAACGGCGCAGTACAGCGGTGGTGCGCGCGGACAGCGGAATGTCCACGAGCATGTCCTGCCGTCCCGTCCGCCGCGAGAGGTAGCAGGCGAAGGCGGCGATCAACGCGGCTGCTGCCGTTGCGCCCGGCCGGCCGTCGGTGTCCTCGAGCCGTGCGACGGTATCGGCGGACAGCGCCGCGCGCACGGTCAGGCTGTGGGCGGCGGGTGGAGCGTCGATGTCGGTCAGGGAGGCGCCGTTCGTGCGTGTGTGGAGACGTTCGGCCCAGTAATCACGGTCGGACGAGAACCGGTGGGACGCCCGGTAGTCGCCTTCGAGGCGGTGCAGGGTGTGCAGGTCGGCTGCACGGTTCGGTTCGAGCTCGAGACCGTGGACCGCCGCGGTGTACAGGGCGGCGACACGGTTGACCATCGTCATCGCCCCGTATCCGTCGAGGGCGACGTGGTGGATCCTGCTGTACCACAGGTGCCGCTCGTCACCGACCCGCAGCAGCGACGATTCGCACAGATAGTCGTGCTCGAAATCGACTCGTGCCGTGTAGTTCTCCTGCATCCACGCCTCCGCGGCGGCCATCGGGTCGGATGCACTGCGGAAGTCGACGATTCCCATGGCCGCATCGGCAGGCGGATCGACCACCTGGTACGGCTCACCGTCGACATCGACCAGGCGCAGGAACACCGACTCGTATTCGTGGCCGGCAACGAGCGCTACCTCACGGAACAAATCGACGTCCAGCTGCCCGCGGATGTCGACGTACTGCGCGATGCAGATCGGGACGTCCGGGGCTAGTTGCTGCGCAAACCACAGCCCGTGCTGCGCCGCGGACAGCGGGAACGGATCGGATCGATGCTCTCGGTAGTTCGCTCGCGCAGCGTGTTCCATCAAATCACCAACCAGGGTGCTTGCGCCGCTGGATCGACGGCGGGACGCTCGGTCCTTGTGGGCAGGGGCAGCCGGATATACCGACGCCACTACAGTCCCGCGGATCGCCATGCGCGAAAACACACCCTAGGTGTGTGGTGTGGACACCCTGCACCGCCCGCGCGACCCCACGACGAAGATGCCGGAGAACTATGCTTGGCCGTGAGCTTGTTCGAGGCGCGACGACCTGGAACGCCCCCGAGGAGGTCCGCGATGAAGGCGATCATCCACACTCGGTTCGGCGGTCCCGAAGTACTCGAACTCGCGCAAGTCCCGAAGCCGACACCCAAGGACGGCGAAGTCCTGGTGAAAGTCCACGCGACAACGGTGACAACAGCCGAATGCAAGATGCGCCGCGGCGAGCCTTTGTGGGGCCGGTTGATCCTCGGCCTGCGAAGGCCACGGAGGAAACTGCGGACCCTGGGCCTGGAACTTGCCGGAGAGATCGAGGCCGTCGGCAAGGACGTCCGCCGGTTCCGGCCGGGCGATCAGGTATTCGGGTTCACCGGTTTCGACATCGGCGCCTACGCCGAGTACAAGTGCCTACCGGAAACCGCCTCGCTCGCACTCAAGCCGGTCAACAAGACCTACGAGGAGGCCGTCGCCGCCGTCGACGGTGCCACAACCGCACTGTTCTTCCTTCGGGACAAGGCGAAGGTGCGAACCGGACAGAAGGTCCTCGTCAACGGCGCCTCCGGCAGCGTCGGCACCTACGCGGTGCAACTCGCCAAGTCGTTCGGCGCGGAGGTCACCGGAGTGTGCGGTCCGCACAACACGGAGTTGGTGAAATCCCTGGGCGCCGACAACGTCATCGACTACACCACCGAGGATTTCGCCGACGACACCGAGGCATACGACGTCGTCTTCGACGCCGTCGGCAGGAACTCGTTCGCTCGGTGCAAGGGCTCGCTCACCGAGCACGGGTGCTACGTTCCCACATCCGGGCTGAACAACAACCTGCTGCAACTCTGGACGTCGATCCGAGGCGGAAGGAAAGTCGTCACCGGTATGTCCGTCCGCAAGAACGACGCATTGGCGTACATCAAGCAGCTCCTCGAAGCGGACACGTTGCGGATCGTCATCGACCGCAGCTATCCCCTGGAACGCATCGTCGAGGCGCATCGGTATGTCGACACCGGACACAAGAGTGGCAACGTCGTCATAACCGTGGCCTAGACGGGCCGGCACTCGGGTACGCACGTTTACGAGATCGCGACCTGGGGGAATCTCGTAGACAAAGGACGGTGCCAGATGTTGAAATCCGAGAACCCCAACCCCGCGCGGCCCACCCGAAGCTTCCTCGACCGGCGCCGCGGGCCCTCCGACCGTGAACTCTTGACCACCGCCAAGTCGGTGCTGATCACCAGCCGCGGCTACAGCGATGCGCAGGCGTTCGACGAACTGCTCGACGTGGCACGACGGCACCATCTCTCCGTGCAGGGCGCCGCTCGGTGCCTGATCGATCTCACCAGCAACACCCGGCACCTCACCAGTCGCCGTCCGGGCACGTTCCCCGAGTGGGAAGGACTCCGCGGACAACCTTCGCGGCACCACCGTCCTTCGCAACGCATGTCCAGCCTCCACGGGCGACACCATCCCCACCTTGCGACACAGATTCACCCGTGACCAGCGCGGCCCGTCGACTGTCGGCACGCCGGAGTCGCCGGCGGCGGCAGCGCACCCGTATTCCTGCGGCAGATCGCCGCCTGGCCTCTAGGCCGGCCTGTGTGGGACGGCGACCGTTGATCCCACCCACCGTCGGAGATACGCACGCAGTTCGTCCTGGCTCCGCGGCGGGTTTCCGGGCGAGATGAAGAACGACTGCATCGTCCGCAGCTGATATTCGACGAGCTCACGCAGGGCGGCCTCGTCGTAGCCGTGCCGCTCCCAGTCGACGTCGAAGCGTCTGATCATCGTCATTCCGAAGGAGAGGGCTTCGTCGGACGTGATCCCCTCGGTGTGGGAATGAGAACCGGACAGCATGATGCCGAGCTGCGGAATACGGGGCGCTTCGTTGAGCGTGTAGATCACGGCTTCGACCACAGCGTCAGCGGGGTCGTCGATACCCACCAGGTGTTCTGTGAGGCGGTCGAGGAATCCGGCGACGGCGGCGATGGCCGCGGCTCGCAGGAGGGCGTCGGTGCTGGGAAAGTATCGGTACACCGTCTGACGGATGACGCCGAGGGATTCCGCAACGTCGGCGATGCTGATCGCCGTATCTTTCCGGCTGATGAGCTCGACTGCGGCGGTGACGATTCGCCGGGACGCTTCCTCGTCACTTCCAGGTGGACTGCCACCCCACCCACGCCTGCCAGCCACTTCTTTCCCTACCTCTCACAACGCGCCGTTGGGCCCGAACGTCGTGCAAGGGCTGTCGGCGCACCGCCCGACCCGGACTCAGAGGTTACCGCGAACGCCTACTCTCCGCCCCGAAGCCCTGCTTCGCTGACGCTCTCGAGGGATTCGCCGAAACGTAATCATACAATCCGACAGATGTGTGTATGTTGTTAAACGATCGGGTCTCTACCTACCCAGAGGCTGCAGCCCACTCATGTCGCACGAGACGAGGTATCCCACATGACCGACCTGCACCCCAGAAAGATGGATTTCGCGTTCGACGAACAGGACGTCCCGTTCCTCTGGAACCCCGACAACCCGGCCTGGTCGAACATGTCGAATGCGATCTCGTTCCTGGCCGTCGGCTTCGAGAAGATGATCGTCAAGGCGATCATGCAGGCAAAGCCACGGATGACCGACCCCGAGGTCGCAGAAGAGGCCATGGCGTTCATGCGTCAGGAGGGTCACCACTCGACCGCGCATCGCCAACACGTCAAAGCCCTGATCAGGCGATACCCGGGGCTCCAGAACACCCTGGACGCGGTGATCGGCGAGTACGACCTCCTCACCGAGGCGACCTCCCTGAACTACCGACTCGCCTACACCGCGGATCTGGAGGCGACCTTCACGCCGGTGTTCAAGCTGATGCTCGACAACGACGCGACCCTGTTCCGACCGGGAGACGACCGGGTTGCGTCCCTGTTCATCTGGCATTTCGTCGAGGAGGTCGAACACCGGAGTTCCGCGATGATCATCTTCAATTCCCTTGTCGGGGAAGAGCTGTACCGGATGCGGATGGCGCCGTCGATCTTCGCACATGTGATGAAGGTGATGCGGATCGCCTGCGCCGGCTTCAATCAGCACGTGCTGCTCGAGGAGCGGAAGGTCGATTCGATGTCGATGTTCGCCACGCACCGCACGAAGCAGAAACTGCTCACGTCGTTCGCGCCCTACCTGAGCAAAGGCGTCATGCCGCGTGCGTTCGACGACCTGCCGCGCGGTGAACAGCTCACCGCGCTCGCCGGCATCGTCCGTAGTCAGATGCCGAAGCACGACCCAACCCACGAAAAGCTGCCCACGCTCGCCGACGAGTGGTTCGCCCGATACGACGCAGGCTACGACTGCACCCGCTGGTACACCGCGGACTCGCGCGAACGACGGACCGAGCCCGTCCCGGCGGTGGTCAACTGATGGCCGACCTCTGCTCACTCACCTTCGACCAACTCTCGGCAGCGCTCGGCTTCTCGTGCGCCGAGGCCGGCGGACTCGTCGAGGTCCGTAGCCCGTCGGCGCTGGAGAACTGGACCCTGCCGGTTCTCGAGCTCACCATCGTGGTCGGGTCGGTGCTCGCGCTCGTATTCGCGATCCTGCGCTGGCGCCGCAACGGCGATCCGACCAACCTGGTGCTCTGGTTCGGCGCCACGGCGTATCTGTTCGTCATCGAGCCGCCGCTGTACTTTCCGGCGGCCTTCGGGATCGAAGAGCACGTGGACACGATGTTCGCGCACAACGTGTTCACCGTGGACTTCCTGTGGGGCCGACTGCCGCTGTACATCATCGCGATCTATCCGCTGATGGCCACGCTTGCCTTCGAACTCGTCCGGATGCTCGGCGTCTTCCGGAAGTACGGCGTACTCGTCGGCGCGATCTGCGTGGGCTTCGTGCACCACGCGTTCTACGAGATCTTCGACCAGCTCGGACCACAGCTGAGGTGGTGGGAATGGTCGACCACCAACCCGGTCAACCAGCCCATGTTCGACTCGGTCCCACTGCCGAGCGTGGTGGTGTTCGCGGCCCTGTGGCCCATGTCGCTGGCCCTGTGCGTTCAGTTCTTTGTGGGCCGCCACGCCGACCGGGGCCGGGACTTCACCGGACTCGAACTGGTGTGGCGCACGATCGTGATCGGTCTCCTGGCATCCTTGGGCACGTTCATCCTCCCGATCCCGGCGACGATCCTCGGAATGGAGAGCACCACGGTCCGGGGAATTCTGTATGCGGCCGAACTGATCGTCATCGTGCTCGTCGCGATCCCGATCCTGCTCCGGCAGTGGTCGCAGCTTCGACGGCGGACGTCGGACGTTCCTATCTACTCGAACGATTTCGTCCGTGTCTACAGCGTGGTGTATCTCGGCGTGATGGGCATTCTGTGGGTGACCGCGTTGCCCAGCTACTTCGGCGCTGTCGACGGCGTCACGAGCAACGGCGATCCCATCGGAAATCTCTGGTACACCATCGCCTGCTTCGCGATTGCGATTCTGTGCGTCGCCGCCACCTTCACGGTGCCGCGGGGCCCCGCTGACGGACGCGGCCCGATCTCCGGTGAGGGTGCGGTGCCGAACGCGGTCCGATAGGCGCGACGACGGGAGCGACTGATTGGCCAACGCGGCCCCACCCGTGATCTGGCGGTGATGCGCGCAGATCACGGGCTGGGATGTCGTGACCTACAAGGCGCCGAAAGCTTCACAGGCCTTTCGCACGCCTTCACCGTAGGCGGGGTCTGCTTGGGCACAGTTAACGATGTGGCGCTCGATGACGGCAGCCGACGCTCCGGTGATGGCACGGGCGGTGTTCTCGAACAACAGAGTCTGCTGCTCGGCGCTCATGCTACGGAAGAGGTTGCCGGGCTGTTCGAAGTAGTTGTCGTCGTCTGCTCGGTAGTCGAACCGGTCGGCGACCACGCCGACTTCGAGCGGCGGTTCGGCGTAGCTGCGCTGGTCGGCGAATCGGCCGTGTGAGTTGGGTTCGATGCTCGGGACGCTGCCCTGGTTGCCGTCGACGCGCATGACGCCGTCGCGGTGGAAGGAATTGACATGAGTTGCGCCCCTGGGGCTGTTGACCGGGATCTGGTGGTGGTTGACGCCGAGCCGGTAACGGGCGGCGTCGCCGTAGGAGAACAGCCGGCCTTGCAGCATGCGGTCCGGGGAGAAGCCGATACCGGGAACGATGTTCGCCGGGGAGAACGCCGCCTGCTCGACGTCGGCGTGATAATTCTCCGGGTTCCGGTCGAGTTCGAGTTCCCCGACCTCGATGAGCGGGTAGTCCTTCTTCGACCACACCTTGGTGAGGTCGAACGGATGGTAGTGGTAGGTCTGGGCGTCGGCTTCCGGCATGATCTGCACGAAAAGTGTCCACTTCGGGTAGTTGCCCTCCTCGATTGCATTGAAGAGGTCGCGCTGCGCCGACTCGCGGTCGCCGGCGACGACGGCGGCGGCTTCTTCGTCGGTGAGGTTCTTGATGCCCTGCTGGGTGCGGAAGTGGAATTTCACCCAGGAGCGTTCCCCGGCGTCATTGACGAACGAGAAGGTGTGTGACCCGAATCCGTGCATATGCCGGTAGCCGTTTGGGATGCCGCGGTCGGACATCACGATGGTGATCTGGTGCAGCGCCTCCGGGAGATTGGTCCAGAAGTCCCAGTTGTTCTCCGCAGAGCGAAGGTTGGTCCTCGGATCACGCTTGACCGCATGGTTGAGGTCGGGGAACTTGAGGGGGTCACGGAAGAAGAAGACGGGGGTGTTGTTGCCGACGACATCCCAGTTGCCTTGCTCGGTGTAGAAGCGGACGGCAAATCCGCGGATGTCGCGTTCGGCGTCGGCGGCGCCGCGCTCACCGGCGACCGTGGAGAAACGCAGGAAGACCTCGGTCCGCTTACCGATCTCCGAGAATACGGCGGCGTTGGTGTGTGCGGTGATGTCGTGGGTGACGCGGAAGGTGCCGAACGCGGCCGAGCCTTTGGCGTGCATGCGGCGTTCGGGGATGACTTCGCGGTCGAAATGCGCGAGCTTCTCGAGAAGCCAGACATCTTGCAGGAGCATCGGACCGCGTGCGCCGGCGGTGAGGCTGTTCTGGTTGTCGGGTACCGGCGCACCGGCGACTGTGGTGAGTCCGTTCGGGTTGGTCATCGATTTCTCCTGTCTTACACCCGAGGCTGGGCGGGTGAATGTGGTTCGGCGAGAGCATCCCTCGAGGGAGAGCGAAGCGATGTCTCAATCTGACATTCCCGCGATACGGTCGGTCAGAGCACTATGCCGAATTCGCGGATCTTGCGGTAGATCGTCGCTCGGGACATGCCGATGGCGGTGGCGGCGGCCGTCTTGTCGCCGGCATGAAGCGCGAGCGCGTCCACGATCGCGTCCCGCTCGAGCGCCTGCATCCTGGTCAACGTTCGGCGTGTGGTGGAACGGCATGCGGGAGGCAGGGTATCGACTTCGACGACACCGGACCGTTGCCGGCGGTAGGTGTCCTCGAGAACCGTCTTCAGTTGGGTGACGTTTCCGCGCCACGCCAGACGGGCGAGCTGATTCGAGGCGGCCGGAGCCAGGGTGAGGCCGGTGGCCCCCAGGGTGTCGAGCAGGCTGCGCACGAGATCGGGAAGGTCGTCCAGGTGGTGCCGCAGGGGTGGCACCGTGACTGATTTGGGGAACATGCGCAGCAGTGGGGTGGTGTCGGTCGAGTCCTGGGGATACCGGGTGAGCACCACCCACGGTCTGCGAGGTGGCTCCTGCGCCTGGGGGCCCTGCAATAGGTCCGCGAGTGCGGTGAGATGAGCGTCGTCCAGGGCGTGTGCGTGCAGTATTGCCAGGTCGGATCCGCTGTCGAGTTCGTCGGAGACCTCGGGGAGGAGGTCGTCGCCGAGTGCGGTGGCGTCGAGTACGGCGAGCCCGCGGTCCGGTACGAGTTGGTGTGCCGCTCGGATCAGGGCGGTCTTGCCGACGCCGGGTTCTCCGTCGAGGACGAGCCAGTCCTGTCGCCGGCAGGCGTCGACGACCGCCTGGACCGTGTGTCGCCAGAGCGGGCTGGCTCCGGCGATCGCGGGCGGGATGGGCGCGTACACCTTCGGAGTGGAAAGACGCAGGGAAGAAACCTGTTTCGTGATCCGGACGATTCCCCCGGCCAGCCGGCTGCCGGTGAATGTCGGCTCGTAACTCAGGCGTGCGATCGTTCCGCTGGGCAGGTCGGTGAGGATCGTGACCGGCGTCGTTTCGCCGCCGATGTCTCGGGTGCGTTCGAGAATCGCCATCTGGTCCGGTGAGTCGAATTGTTGCCGGGCCAGCGAGTTCATCATCACGACCTCGTCACCGACAGCGACGACGGGCCGGCTGGAGCGCCGGCATGCGGATCGGTACGCACTGAAGATCGCCCGGTCCAGTTCGGTTGCGTCGTCGAGCATGCGCTCGCGAAGGCGGGCTGCGGCGAGTGTGGCGAAGGACAGCAGCAGGGTGTTGGAATTCTGCGCGGCGGTGGTCAGGTCCACGACACCGAGGATCGCCCCGGTGACGGGGTGTGTCACCGGCGCTCCCGCGCAGGAGAAGGACCGCAGCGGACCACTGAAGTGTTGGTCTCCGTCCACGAGGAGTGGCCGGCCGACCTCGAGCGAGGTGCCGATTCCATTGGTGCCGACCTGGGTTTCCGCGTAGCGAAAGCCCGGGGCGAGGTCGACTCGGTCCAGTGCGGCGAACAAGTCGCTGTCACCACCGGTGCGGGAGAGCACGATGCCGTTCGCATCGGTGAGAATCAATGCCACCGGCTCGTTTTCGATGTAGGCGGTCACGTCGGGCAGTACGGATCGGGCGGCGCGCTCGAGCACCGTGTCGGTGGCCACGCGCTCGACGTACGCGGCGGCGGGCCGGTCGTCGTCACCCAACGCCTGCCGAGATCGCGACCAGGACACCCGGAGCCAAGTGCTCAGACGAAGGTAGTCCGATCCCGCAGGCGAACTCGAGGGCGGAGCCAATTCGGAGTCCGACTTCGAATCCCGCGTCGTGCGGTGGTGTGACGTGCTGATGGGCTGTGGGGTCACTCGCTCTGGTCTCCTGTGTCGGCTGATCGAGGGCGTGATGGTCTGCCGCGGCGCGGGGCAAGTGTAGGCAGCCACCGCCCACTCGGAAGTGACCTGCGTCTCACACTGAGACGAATGAGAGCTGGCTCACGGGGTTCAATCAATTTCCACAACGTCCCCCCACAGCCGGCACCCGGCCGGCTCACGATCCAGGAGGCGCACATTGAGTAGGCAAAGCCTGACAAAGGCCCACGCGAAGATCACCGAACTGTCATGGGATCCGACATTCGCAACCCCGGCCACCCGGTTCGGCACCGACTACACCTTCGAGAAGGCTCCGAAGAAGGATCCTCTCAAGCAAATCATGCGGTCCTACTTCCCGATGGAGGAAGAGAAGGACAACCGCGTGTACGGCGCCATGGACGGTGCCATCCGCGGCAACATGTTCCGCCAGGTGCAGCAGCGGTGGCTCGAATGGCAGAAGCTGTTCCTGTCGATCATTCCGTTCCCGGAGATCTCGGCCGCCCGAGCGATGCCCATGGCCATCGACGCCGTCCCCAACCCGGAGATCCACAACGGGCTGGCGGTGCAGATGATCGACGAGGTTCGTCACTCGACGATCCAGATGAACCTCAAGAAGCTGTACATGAACAACTACATCGATCCCGCCGGTTTCGACATGACCGAGAAGGCGTTCGCGAACAACTACGCGGGCACCATCGGCAGGCAGTTCGGTGAAGGCTTCATCACCGGCGACGCGATCACCGCGGCGAACATCTACCTGACCGTGGTCGCCGAGACAGCGTTCACCAACACCCTGTTCGTAGCCATGCCCGACGAGGCGGCCGCCAACGGTGACTACCTGTTGCCGACGGTCTTCCACTCGGTGCAGTCGGACGAGTCGCGGCACATCTCCAACGGCTACTCGATCCTGCTGATGGCACTCGCCGACGAGCGCAACCGTCCACTGCTCGAACGTGACCTGCGGTACGCGTGGTGGAACAACCACTGCGTCGTCGACGCCGCGATCGGCACCTTCATCGAGTACGGCACGAAGGACCGCCGCAAGGACCGGGAAAGCTACGCCGAGATGTGGCGGCGGTGGATCTACGACGACTACTACCGCAGCTACCTCATCCCGCTCGAGAAGTACGGCCTGACGATCCCGCACGACCTGGTCGAGGAGGCGTGGAAGCGGATCACCGACAAGGGCTACGTCCACGAGGTGGCCCGGTTCTTCGCCACCGGATGGCCGGTGAACTACTGGCGAATCGACGCGATGACCGACAAGGACTTCGAGTGGTTCGAGCACAAGTACCCGGGCTGGTACTCGAAGTACGGCAAGTGGTGGGAGGAGTACAACCGGCTCGCCTACCCCGGCCGCAACAAGCCGATCGCGTTCGAGGAGGTCGGATACCAGTACCCGCACCGCTGCTGGACCTGCATGGTTCCCGCCCTCATCCGTGAGGACATGGTCGTGGAGAAGGTCGACGACCAGTGGCGGACCTACTGCTCGGAAACCTGCTACTGGACCGACGCCGTCGCATTCCGCAGCGAGTACCAGGGCCGCCCGACCCCGAACATGGGCCGGCTCACCGGATTCCGGGAGTGGGAAACCCTGCATCACGGCAAGGACCTCGCCGACATCGTCTCCGATCTCGGCTATGTTCGCGACGACGGCAAGACCCTGGTCGGCCAACCGCACCTCGATCTCGACGATCCGAAGAAGATGTGGACTCTCGACGACGTGCGGGGCAACACCTTCCAGAGCCCGAACGTGCTCCTGAACGAGATGTCCGACGCCGAACGCAACGCGCACATCGCCGCGTACCGCGCCGGCGGCGCAGTTCCGGCCTGATCTCAGGCTCGGTGGGTGGCGCCGCGGCCACTCCGGCGCCACCCACCGCTTCACCATTCATTTCACGAGTCCAGGAGAGACCCCGTGGCCGACAAGCACCGTATCAACTTCGAGCCCGTCGACATCGAGATGGAAGTCGGCGAAGACGAGTACATCCTCGATGCCGCGTTCCGGCAAGGCATCCACCTGATGCACGGCTGCCGCGAGGGACGCTGCTCGGCCTGCAAATCCTTTGTCCTCGAAGGCGATATCCAGATGGAGGACTACTCGACGTTTGCGTGCAACGACGCCGAGGTCGACGAGGGACACGTCCTGCTCTGCCGCTCGACTGCCTACAGCGACTGCACCATCGAGCTGCTCAATTTCGACGAGGACGAACTTCTCGGCGGCGTCCCCATCCAGGATGTGCGCACTCGGGTGACCAGGATCGAGCCGATGACCAAGGACATCGTGTCTCTCCGGTTGGCCCCGGTCGAGCCGGCGGGATACGAATTCAAACCCGGTCAGTACTCCGACCTGCACATCCCGGGCACCGAGGAGCATCGGTCCTTCTCCATGGCGACCACCCGGTCGACGCCGGGGCATGTCGAGTTCCTCATCAAGAAATACCCCGGTGGCAAGTTCGCCGGACTGCTCGAGGACGGGATCTCGGTGGGTGACGAGATCGCCCTGACCGGACCATACGGGTCGTTCACCATCAAGGAAGGCCATGTCCTGCCGATGGTCTTCATCGGCGGCGGCGCGGGGATGGCTCCGCTGCTGTCGCTGCTGCGGCACATGAGCGAGACGGGCAACACCCGGCAGGTGCACTTCTACTACGGTGCCCGCACCCCGCAGGACCTGTTCTACGTCGACGAGATCCTCGAGCTCGGACGAGGATTGACGGATTTCACGTTCGTGGCCTGCCTCTCGGAATCGATGGACCCGCCGCCGGTGGGTGCGATCGCCGTCGAGGACGGCAACGTCACCGACGTCGTCGGCCGCCGCGAACCGGACATCGGCCGGGCCGAGGTGTACCTGTGCGGGCCGCCGCCGATGGTCGACGCCGCCCTGGAACTGCTCGAGGCGAACGGCACCCCGAAAGACCAGATCTTCTACGACAAGTTCACCAGCCCCGCCTTCGAGTAGACGTCCTGGGAAACCACCTTCCTGCTCCACCGACAGAACAGAGAAACGAGATGACCGCAACCGCCGAGTCCAAGCAACGCAGCTTCCCGAAGATCGAGTTCACCGACTCCGAAGCCGGTGCGCTGGAGTTCCCCAGCTCCCGCAGCCGCACCTTCACCTACTACACGCCAGCCAAGAAGCGGTCGACGATGTACGAGGACGTGACCGTTGACGTGCAGCCGGATCCCGACCGCCACCTCTCCCAGGGCTGGATCTACGGCTTCGGTGACGGTCCCGGCGGCTATCCGCAGGAGTGGACGGCCGCGAAGTCGTCGAACTGGCACGCCTTCCTCGATCCGAACGAGGAATGGGACCAGACCATCTACCGCAACAACTCCAAGGTGGTCCACCAGGTGGAGTTGTGCCTGTCCAACGCCAAGCGTGCCCGGGTCTACGACGGCTGGAACACGCCGTGGCTGACGTTCATCTCCCGCAACCTGGGGGCGTGGATGCACGCCGAGAACGGGTTGGCTCTGCACGTGTTCACCTCCATCCAGCGGTCCTGCCCGACGAACATGATCAACACCGCCGTCGCGGTGAACGCCGCCCACAAGATGCGCTTCGCCCAAGACCTGGCCCTGTTCAACCTGGACCTGTCCGAGGCCACCGAGAACTTCGACGGCACCGCCCACAAGGAGGTCTGGCAGTCCGCGCCCGAGTGGCAGCCCACCCGTGAGGTCGTCGAGCGGCTCACCGCGGTTCCCGACTGGTGTGAGCTGCTGTTCGGCTCGAACATCGTCTTCGAGCAGCTGGTCGGCACCCTGTTCCGCAGCGAACTGGTCATGCAGATCGCCGCCGGGAACGGTGACTACATCACGCCCACCATCGTGGGCACCGGCGAACACGACTACGACCGCGACCTCGCCTACACCCGCAACCTGTTCCGGTTGCTCACCCGAGACCCCGAGCACGGGGAGGCGAACAAGGAGCTGTTCGGCACCTGGCTCGCCATCTGGGTGCCACGGTGCCTCGACGCCGCCCGGGCGCTGCAGCCGATCTGGTCGCAGCCGGCCGACAAGGCGATCACCTTCGCCACCAGTTTCGACGCCGCCACCGACAAGTTCCGTTCCCTGCTCGAGGACCTCGGGCTCGACATCCCCAAGGAGTTGGACCAGTGAGCATGCAATTCGGATCGTCCACAGAGTTCTCCAACATGTGTGGTGTCACCTTGATGAACACCCCCATCGGCCGTGTCGTCGCGGAGGTGATGGGCGCCAAGGACGGTGTGGAGCTGACCGAGTACCCGTCGATGATCCGCGTCGACGGCCAACGCCTGCTCGACTTCGACTACGAGGAACTCACAGACGCCCTGGGTCAGGAATTCGACGGCTCCATCTTCGAGGAGATCAGCTCCACCCACTACGGGCGCATGGTCCACCTCGACGAGAAGACCCTGCTGTTCGCAAGCCCGGAGGACGCCGCCGAGTACATCGGATTCGACCTCACAGCGCAGTAGACCGCAGCCGTCCGGGGCCACACAGGGTGGCCCCGGACACCCCCAGCCCACCCGAAAACCAGGACCAAGCGAGGACCCGATGTATCAGAAGGACGGTCAGAAATACTTCATCGTGGACGGCCACGTACACGTCTGGGACGCCCGCGAGTCGAACCAGAAGAACGTGCACGGCAAGCAGTTCATCGACTGCTTCTACGACTATCACAAGAACCTCAGCCCCGAAGAGGTCGTGTGGGACTACGACACCTACACGTACTACGGCAGCGAACGCTTCGAGCGTGACATCTTCGTGGAGGGATACGTCGACCACGCGATCTTCCAGGCCACCTTGCTCAGCGACTTCTACCACAACGGATTCGGGCGAACCGACGAAGCACTCGCCCTGGTCGCCAAGCACCCCGGCAAACTGACCTACAACCACGCCTACGACCCGCGCCACGAGGAGGCCGGGCTCGAACAGCTCCGCAAGGACGCCGACCGGATGAACCTGCAGGGCGTCAAACTCTACACCGCCGAATGGCACGGCGACTCCCGCGGCTACAAACTCGACGACCCGTGGTCGCGGCGCTACCTCGAAGAGTGCATCGAGCTGGGGATCAAGAACATTCACGTCCACAAGGGCCCGACGATCCGTCCCCTCGACCGCGACGCCTTCGACGTCTCCGACATCGACAAGGTCGCCACCGACTACCTGGACCTGCGGTTCGTCGTCGAGCACGTGGGCCTTCCACGGCTCGAGGACTTCTGCTGGATCGCCACGCAGGAGTCGAACGTGTACGGCGGCCTGGCGGTTGCCCTTCCGTTCATCCACACCCGGCCCCGCTACTTCGCCCAGATCATCGGCGAATTGCTCTACTGGATCGGCGAGGACAAGATCCTGTTCGGCAGCGACTATGCGCTGTGGACCCCGAAGTGGCTGATCGAGAAGTTCGTCGACTTCCAGATCCCCGAGGACATGCTGACCGACTACGCCCCGATCACCGCCCTGCAGAAGCAGAAGATCCTCGGCCTCAACGCGGCAGCGCTGTACGACATCGATGTTCCCGCGGACCTGCAGCTGCCCGAGCCGGCCGGGCAGGAAGGTGTCGAGGTCGCGGCAGGAGCGAGGGAGGTCGTGTCATCATGACCACCCTTGCCGTCGGCGCGGAGGAGGACATCCTCGCGGCGCTCGCGACGGTCACTGACCCGGAACTGGACGAGCCGATCACCGATCTCGGTTTCGTCCGGTCGGTGATGCTCGACGACGACGGGGTGACCGTGCACCTGCGGCTGCCCACCGCGTTCTGCTCGCCGAACTTCGCCTACCTCATGGCCTCCGACGCCCTCGACGCCCTGCGTCTGGTCGAGGACATCGGCGAGGTGCGGGTGCTGCTCGACGA
The DNA here is from genome assembly GCF_000014565.1 of Rhodococcus jostii RHA1. Taxonomy (NCBI): domain Bacteria; kingdom Bacillati; phylum Actinomycetota; class Actinomycetes; order Mycobacteriales; family Nocardiaceae; genus Rhodococcus; species Rhodococcus jostii. The sequence continues at coordinate 528,995 of NC_008268.1, forward strand.
CCACCACGACAGCGACAAGATCAACACCGGTCTCGCGGCGGACGCCGGATACGTCGGGACGTTCGGCTCCGAGGCGGAGGAGAGTCTGCACGAGTTGCGCCGAACGTTCCGGTCCAAGGCACACGCCGCGGCGATGGAGCGGTGTGTCGAGGCGCACCTGAAGACCACCGATGTGGGTGTGAACGAGATCTACCGGCTCACCCTCAGCGACCTCGCTCCCGGGAAGGCCAAGGCCGCGCTGCTGCGTCGCCGGATCGGTATCGGGTTGAGCATCTGCCCCGCCAGTCGGGTGTTCGTCGACGACGACGGGAAGCGCATCGCCCCGGAATCGGTGCCGATGCGGCTGCGCTTCGCCAAGTCGGTGCGCATCTCGATGGAAGGCAACGCGCATTTCTGCCGCGGCCTGCTCGCCACCCGCTACGCCGACGGCGAATCCGTCGGCGCCACACCGCGAATCACCAATCTCAGAACCAGGAGCCCGCGATGAAGGCCGTGCAAGTGGTGGGATACCACACCAAACTGCAGCTCACCGACATTCCCGAACCCACGATCGACGGCCCGCTCGATGTCATCGTGCGCATCGGCGGCGCGGGTGTGTGCCGCACCGACCTGCACATCCTCGAAGGGCAGTGGGAGGCGAAGTCCGGTGTCGCGCTGCCGTACACGATCGGCCACGAGAACTCCGGCTGGGTCCACGCCGTGGGTGACGCCGTCACCAACGTGACGGTCGGCGACAAGGTGATTCTGCACCCGCTCATCACGTGCGGACTGTGCCGGGCGTGCCGGTCCGGTGACGACGTGCACTGCCAGAACAGCACATTCCCCGGCATCGACGTCAACGGCGGGTACGCCGAATATCTGCGCACCACCGCCCGCAGCGTGGTCCGGATCGACGACTCGCTCGAACCGGCCGACGTCGCCGCCCTCGCCGACGCGGGCCTGACGGCGTACCACGCCGTTGCCAAGGTCGCGAAGACGACTCGGCCCGGAGACGTGTGCGTGGTGATCGGGGCCGGCGGGCTCGGTCACATCGGCATCCAGGTCCTGAAGGCGATCTCCGGCGTCACCGTGGTCGTGCTCGACCGCAACCCCGCGGCCGTCGAACTCGCCGTGAAGATCGGCGCCGACCACGGCATCGTCGCCGACGGCACCCACATCCAGCAGGTGCTCGACCTGACCGGCGGTCACGGCGCCGAGGCCGTCGTCGACTTCGTCGGCGAGGGCGGTGCGACTGCAGAAGGGATCGCGATGCTGCGCCGCGCCGGGAACTACTACGTCGTCGGGTACGGCGAGAACATCGACGTCCCGACGATCGATGTGATCTCCACCGAGATCAACTTCATCGGAAATCTCGTCGGCTCCTACAACGACCTCCAGGAGCTCATGACCCTTGCCGCCCAGGGCAAGGTCACCCTGCACACCACCCGGTACCGGCTCGAGGACTTCCAGCAAGCACTCGACGATCTCGATGCCGGCCGGGTGCGCGGCCGGGCGATTCTCGTCCCGTAGCACATCGCATCCCCCGCTCGAGTACGCACGAAAGGAAACATCAGCCATGGCAAAAGAGCTGCGGTACAACACGGACGCCCGGGCGCGGCTCGAGCACGGCGTCAACGCCCTCGCCGACGCGGTCAAGGTGACCCTCGGCCCCAAGGGGCGCAACGCGGTGCTCGAAAAGCTCACCGGACCACCGACGATCACCAACGACGGCGTGACCATCGCCCGCGAGATCCAGCTCCGCGAACCCTTCGCCAACATGGGCGCCCAGCTGGTCAAGGAAGTGGCGATGAAGACCAATGGTGTGGTCGGCGACGGCACCACCACCGCAACCGTGCTCGCCCAGGCTATGGTCCGAGAGGGGCTGCGGTCCGTCGACGCCGGCGCCAACCCCATGCGGGTGCGCCGCGGCATCGAACGGGCCGTGTCCGTGGTCGTCGACTCCCTCCACGAACAGGCCTCCCAGATCGGGGGGCAGAGCGATCTGCAACGGATCGCGACCCTCGCCGCCAGCGACGACGAGGTGATCGGGCACGCCATCTCGAAGGCCGTCGACTACGTCGGCAAGTCCGGGGTCGTCACCACCGAGGAGAGCGACACCCTCGGGCTGTCGGTCGACATCGTCGACGGCATCGAGTTCGATCACGGCTACATCTCCGGCTACATGGTCACCGACCCGGAGCGGATGGAAGCGGTGCACACCAATCCGCTGATCCTGCTGACCAACAAGAAGATCACCCAGGTCCAAGACATCATGCCGAGCATCGAGGTGGCCAAGCGCGCCGACCGGCCCCTGGTGGTGCTTGCCGAGGAAGTCGACGGGCCGGCCCTGCAACTACTCGTCGGCGGCAACATGCACAAGACAATGCAGTCGGTGGTCGTCCGGGCCCCCGGTTTCGGACACCGCCGGGTCGCCGAGCTCGAAGACCTCGCGGTGGCACTGGGTGGGCACGTGATCGCCAAGGACACCGGCATCGAACTGTCCGAAATCAGTGTCGAGCATCTCGGTTCGTGTGACCGCATCACCGTCACCGAGAACGAGACCACGATCGTCGGCGGGCACGGGGACCAGCGCCTGCTCGACGCCCGCATCGCCCAGCTCGAGTCCCAGCACGAGCGCGCCAAGATCGAGGCGGACCAGGAAAGCCTCGAACTGCGCATCGCCCGGCTCACCGGTCGAGTTGCCGTCATCCGCGTCGGCGGCGCGACCAGCGTCGAGCTCAAGGAGCGGATGTTGCGCGTCGAGGACGCTCTGGCCGCCACTCGCGCCGCGGTGGAGGCGGGGATCGTCTCCGGTGGTGGTACCGCGCTGGCGCAGTCGCATCGGGCGTTGGCCGATCTCGACCTGACCGGCGACGAGGCCATCGGGTGTGACGTCGTGCGCCGCGCCCTCGCCGAACCGCTGCGCTGGATCGCGATCAACGCCGGGTTCGACGGCGACGAGGTCGTCGAGGTGGTCGCCGGTTTGCCGCTCGGGCACGGGTTCAACGCACTCACCGGTGAATACGGGGACATGTTCGACGACGGGGTGATCGATCCGTTCAAGGTCACCCGCGCCGCACTCGAGAGCGCGGCCTCGATCGCGGCACTTCTGATCACCACCGAGACCGCTGTCGTGGAAGAGGTGCTGGGCAATCCCGGCGCCATCATGGCACCCGGTTTCGGCGATCTCGCCGAAGGCATGGTCCGCCCGTCCAACATCTACTAGAGCAAGCCCGTGGGTCACCGCCTCGACGGTCCTGCGAGGCGGTGACCCACTCCCCCGTTCCGGCGGGGAGGCATTCGTCCGAAAGAAAGTGAGTCATCGTGATTTTCATCGTCGTGAAGTTCAATGTCCTCGACAAGTACCGGAACGATTGGTTACTCGTCACCAAGGAGTTCACCGACGCGACCCGATCCGAGCCGGGCAATCTCTGGTTCGAATGGCATCGCAGCGCAGACGATCCCGCCCAGTTCGTGCTGATCGAGGCGTTCCGGGACGGGCAGGCCGGCTCCGACCACGTCGCTGCCGACCACTTCCGGAAGGGATTGGACGCGATGCGCCCGGCACTGAGCGAGACACCGCGCATCCTCCACACCGAACTACCCGGCACCGACTGGTCCCGCATGGGCGAACTGGAGATCAACCGGTAACCCGGTGCGGTGCACAACCTGACGGAATACAAGATTATGGAAGGACAAGCATGACCGTGGTGACGACAGGCCCCGTCGCGGGTCTGCTCGCGGCACTGGGCGATGCCGTGATGACCGACAGCGACACCATGATCGCCTACACCCGCGACCAGTCGTTGCTCTCCCCCTCCGGACATCCGATCGCGGTGGTCCGCGCCCGGACCACCGATCACGTCGTCACAACCCTGAAAACCGCCCACCGGTACGGCATTCCGGTCGTCACGAGAGGGGCGGGCACCGGTCTCGCCGGCGGGGCCAACGCGATCGACGGCTGCATCGTGCTCAGCACCGAGAAACTCGACCGCATCCTCACCATCGACCAACAGTCCCGCACCGCCACGGTCGAGCCGGGAGTGATCAACGGTGACCTCGCCGCCGCGGCCGCGGATCGCGGACTCTGGTACGTCCCCGACCCCGGCAGTCGCGCCGTCTCCACGATCGGGGGAAACCTCGCGACCAATGCCGGCGGAGCATGCTGCGCGAAATACGGGGTCACCGGCGACCACGTCGCCCGGATCAAGGCGGTGCTCGCCGACGGCCGGATCATCCACACCGGTGCCGCCACTCGCAAGAATGTCGCCGGATTGAACCTGACCCAACTGCTCGTGGGGTCCGAGGGCACGCTGGCCGTCATCGTGGAGGCGACCATGCGGCTGCGTCGACCACCGGCACGCACGGCCACCGTCGTCGCCGCCTTCGCCGAGCCCGTCCAGGCGGTCGACGCGGTGATTGCGATTCAGGAAGTGGCCGACCCGAGCCTGGTGGAACTCATGGACCGCACCACCGTCTCGGCCGTCAACGACATGACCCACATGGGTCTCGACCAGACGGCCGGCGCGCTGCTGTTGATCCAATGCGACGGCGACGCGGCCGAGCAGGAGGCCCGGCGCAGCGCGGACGCGTGCCGTGCCGCCGCGGCCACCGAGCTGTACGTGAGCGCCGACCCCGCCGAAGGTCACGCCCTCATGCAGGCCCGCAGTGTGGCGCTGACCGCCCTCGAACGCCGCGGCAGCACTCTGCTCGACGACCTGGCCGTGCCCGTGCCCCGGCTACCGCACATGCTCGACGCGATTACCCGCATCGCCGACCACCACCACCTCCTCGTCGGCACCTTCGGGCACGCTGCCGACGGCAACCTCCACCCCACGATCGTGTTCGACGCCGCAGATCCGGACGCCACCGAACGGGCTCACCAAGCCTTCGACGAGATGGTGGCGGGATGCTTGGCGCTGGGCGGATCCATCACGGGCGAGCACGGCGTCGGCGACCTCAAACGCCGCTACCTCGAACCCATGATCGGCTCGGTGGAGAGGTCCCTGATGGCAGAAGTCAAGGCAGCGTTCGACCCCACCGGAATTCTCAATCCGGGGCGTGCGATATGACACCCACGAAACCACATGTCCGATCGAAGCGGGACGACGACCTCGTCCTGGAGTTCGGCAATCGGTGGGCAGTGTTCGGCGGCGGCAGCGCCGAAGACATCTTCGTCACGTTCGGGTGGACCGAGGCGCGGTACTTCGAACGCCTGAAGGTCCTGGCCGGGCGCCGTTTCCCGCCCCTCGACGACACCCTCCGGCACCGTCTTCTCGCCGTGTGCGCCGAGCGGCTACAGCGAATCGCTCATCCCCGTTCCCCTGCGTCGAAAGGCCACGTCGATGACAGTGCATCCCGGCCGACGCCGCGGCCCTCCCCGCACTGATCCCGGTCCTCCACCACCCCGTCTCATATTGAGACCCGTCTCACATCGAGACGACGTACCCTCAACTACGTGAGAGGCGGAGAATCGGGGCGTCAATACAGCATGACCAGCAAGGATCTACAGAAGGCGCGAGAGCTGTTCCTCGCCGACGACGGCCTCGACAGCTCCGTCCGCCAGCCCATCTCGTACTCGTGGCAGCGATCGAAGTCGCTCAAGGTGCGCCCCGACCAACTCGACCTCCCGTTCGTACGAGAGCCGAATCTGGACTGCCCTCTCGTGGCGGCAGCCGAACCCGTGCTGCGGCAACTCGCGGACGGACTGGTCGACGAACCGGTGAGCGTCATCCTGACCTCGGCTGACGGAGTGATCTTGACCAGGATCACCGCCAGCCGACGACTCAATCGCACACTCGACGACGTCCAACTGATACCCGGTTACAGCTACTCGGAAGAATTCGTCGGCACCAACGGAATCGGCACCACTCTCGAAACTCGTCAGCCCACCCTGGTGACGGGCGCCGAACACTACGCCGACTGTCTCGGGCAACTGGCATGCGCCGGTGTCCCGATCACCCATCCGATGTCGGGCGCCCTCGTCGGCGCGCTCGATCTCACCGGCTGGGTAGAGGACGGGGGCCCGCTGTTGGCCACCCTCGCCAAATCCGCCACGGCTCAGATCGAAGGTCGGCTCCTGGCACAGGCCAGTGCGGACCAGACCGCGTTACTCAACGCCTATCTGAAGGCCTGTCGACGGTCACCCCGAACGGGGGTGTTGGCGCTCGGCGACGACGTCGTTCTCGTCAACCGAAAACTACGCGTGGCACTGGATGCCCAGGATCAGGGTGCGTTGCTCGAACACGCCGTCGACCTGAGCGGCGCTCCGGCCATCCAACGACACATCGTCGCCCTCCCCAGCGGGCAGACGGCCCGGCTGTCCTCGGTCGAGGACTTCGGGCTCGGGGCCCGACGGCAGCTGGCCTTGTTCTACGTACATCTGCTGGAGATCCCCACATCGGGTTCCCCTGCTCTGGAGAGCATCCGCGTCTTGCCCGGAATCACCGGTAACAGCGCGTCCTGGCGTCGCAGTTGCCAGCAGATCGCTCGCTGCGCGCGCGAACAACAGTGGGTCACCGTCTCCGGCGAAGCCGGAAGCGGCCGCGCATCAGCTCTCAAAGCTGTTGCCATCGAGCATATTCCCATCCGCACACGGATCTTCACGGTGGCCGAACTGGCGGGCGACAGCGCCGGCCTGCCGGCACTCGAACAGGAACTCGGACAAGACCGATTCAGCGTCATCCTGCGCGACATCGACCTCCTCGGCGAGTCGCAGCTGCGGACTGTCGCCGACCTCGTTCAAGGACGCGAACACGCCGGATGGATCGGCGCGACCATCGGCGGAACCGATCACAACACCGACCTCGACACGCTGATCCTTCCCCACTTCAGCCATACCGTCACCATGCCCGCGCTGCGTCATCGCATCGACGATCTTCACAGCTTGGTACCGCATTTGCTGCGACAGCTAGGGCGCGGCGCGGACTTGTCTCTCTCGCCTGCGGCGATGCGCCAACTCTGCAAGTACAGCTGGCCCGGCAACGTCACCGAGCTCCGGCAGGTTCTGCACGACGTGGTCCAGCGTCAGCGCTCCGGGGTCGTCGAGGTCGAGCAGCTTCCCCCGATGTGCCGAGCTCTGAGCCGACACACACTCACACAGATCGAGGCCCTCGAACGCGACGCCATCGTGCGCAGCCTCGAAGAGAACCACGGCAACAAGAAGGCCGCAGCAACAGCTCTCGGCATCTCACGGGCCACCATCTACCGCAAGATCAAGGAATTCGGCATCGACATATGACGTCGCCCGCACCGCTTGGTGTCAGGAAATGAGACATGCATCACACCCCAGCCGGCGGATCATGAGGTCAGACAGAGAATCCCGCGCGGATCAGCAACTCGTTGAGGTCCAACCTTTTTCGAGTACCGGTACGCGACGGGGACCGACGTGAGGACGACCCATGACTACGAACCCGCTCGGCGCGGATACCGACTCGGTCTCCCCCGGCAGCACCACCTCCCGGGTGTGGCTGGTCGCCGCGCTGGCGCACACGTGCGAACCCACCGACCGTCCCGCGGTACGTGACGATCTGATGCGGACCTGGGTTCCGGAGCCGGGCAGCGGTTACCGCACCCACGATGGCCGTCGCCGGGCGACCTGGGCGCAATTGCACTCCCGGTTCGATCTCGTCGAGGTGACCCCATGACTACCTCCTACGCGATCCGTCTCGCACCGGCCCACCGCTCATCTGGGGTGAGACGGTCCTGCGCGACCGTGCTGAGTGATCAACTGGCCAGGGAAGACGCCGCTGAGGATGCGCGAACCTTGGCCCCCGACGATCGGACGACGTGCCCGCTACACCGACGGTGGATTCACCAATGCGTCGCGTCGCCGACACACGTCAACGCCGTCACGCGACACAGGTGGTGCCGCCAGTGCGCCGTGCCGCTCACCGTCACTGTCGACGAAATCGCACGGACCGTCACGATGGTGTGCCCGTCCTGTGGTGACGGCGGAAGCCCCGCCACCACCAGACTGGTGTCCGCGTGTTGCGCCAGCCTCGGCGAGGCCTCGAATCACACTTCGCGGACAGGCGCGTAGTGCTCTACGAGCGGGAAGGGATCGTAGAAGTGGTGCAGCAGGTCCTTCCACTGCTGGTACCGGCTGGATTGCCGAAAACCTTCGGTGTGGTCTTCGAGTTCTTCCCACTCGACCAGCAGGAGATAGACATTCGGTCGCTCGAGGCCGCGTGACAATCGCAGTCGCAGGAATCCGGGCATCGACGAAATGATCGACTCGGCCCGCCCGAATGCAGATTCGAATTCCTCGACTCTCTCGGGTGCCACGGACAGCAGTGCGTGTTCCAGGATCATCGGCACAGTATGCGACGCCGCCAGGAATGCACCGCCACGGATTCCGTCGCACAATCGAAAGGAGGAGAACCGCAATCCTGCCGGAGGTCGGATGATGCGTCGGGAGGAATCGGCACCGGTACCCACGCCGATCCGGTTGTGGCGACTCGGGCCGTGGAGTCGCAACCGCCTGATGCGCCGCGGCGACCGATACGAGGCCGTCCTCGTGCTGCTCGCCGCGATGCTTATACTGCTGCTGGTCCCGTGCGCCGCCGCATTCGGAACGGCGACCCACACCAGGTTGGAACAACAAACCCAAACGCTGCGCTCCGGCGTGCACCAAGTACCCGCAGTCCTGCTCGAGGACACCCACCCAGCACCCGACACCCCCGACGACGCACTTCGACACAGCCACAACCAGGACAGTGCCCGAGTCCGCTGGTCCACGCCCAACGGGGACCACACCGCCGTGGTACCCACCGATGCGCACGCGACGGCGGGTCAGACCACCACCATCAGCGTCGGCGCCGACGGCAACCTCACCGGCCCCATCCGAAGTAACCGGGAAGACACGGTGGTGGCCGTGACCGCCGCATGCGGGGTATGGGCGCTCGGATCCGGCAGCATCGCCCTCGTCCCGGCACTCGTACACGCAGTGTCGGCCCGGACCCGGATGCGGCAGTGGGCATCGGAGTGGACTCGGTTCGACGCACCACCGCGATGACCACCAAGACCCTCTACCCAGCGGCAGCCGGCCTCGAGAACAGCTCGCGGTGTGCGGCGACGTACTGCTCGACCGACTGCGCGGGCTGCCCGGTGACGTCCTCGACGTCGGTGGTCAGCCGATTGTAGCGATCGTCGCGGTGCAGTGTGGCGACCGTGAGAAGGTGTTGCACGGTGTGCGACGAGATACCGGGCACCGCGCCCATCAGCTCCACGAAGCTGCCGTAGGGCAGATCGGATCCCGTTACCGGCCGACCCAAGCCACGGGTGTACTGCTCGGCGAGGCCATCGATGTCCAGGACGGCGGGGCCGGTCAGCTCGAAGACCTGCCCGATACGTCCTGCCGGATCCTGAAGAATGGCGGCGATGACGCGGGCGACGTCGGTGGCGGCAACGGGCGAGGTCCTGCCGGTACCGAACGGCAAGGCCAAGACGCCGCGTTCGGCTACCGAACGGCTCGCCACGACGGTGAACAGCGGATTGTCCAGGAAAACCGTGGGTCTGACATGGACGACGGGCAGACCGGACCAGTTCATGATGCGCTCGGCGAGCCAGTGCAGCCGTTGGTGCCGAGACTCGTCGGTGCTGGTCGACGTCATCTGCGACACCGTCATCTGCGACATGTTCACCAACGCCTCGAGATCGCCCCGCTCGTCGGCGATCGCGCAGACGACAGCGGCGGCCTCCAGATAGTCCGCGGAGACACTCATGTTGAAGAACATCCGCCTCACGCCCGCCAACGCTGCAGCGACGTCGCCAGGGCGGGTCAGATCGCCCACGACGATGTCCGCTCCCAGCTCCCGTAGGGCATCGGCGCGGCCGTCGTCGCGATGAACCATCGCCCGCACGGGCTCGCCACTGCGGAGCAGCAGCTCGGCGACCAACCGGCTGATACTGCTGTAACCACCGCCGACACCGGTCATCAGGAACGGCGCGCGGTCACTCATGACCGAATCTCACTGTCCGCGTCAGCCGTGAGCCACGACTGCCCTGCTGATACGAAAATGCGCGCGATAGCCATCGTGAACCTCCTGGTTCTACCGGCCGGCGCAAACAAACAGACGGATGTGCGCCTGCGCAGGCACACCGGAGCCGACCTGCACTTCTACGACGGTACGACAAGCCAACGCACGTCAGCCACCCAACGAGTAAGACACGGATTCGTCGGACGGCACAAGTGCTAGCGGCCGTCTCGGATGAGCGGGCTGACAATCGCGCCTTCCTCTGGGCTACCCGAGCCGACGTCGCGAGGGCCCGTGCCGTGGAGGCGATCGCGGAAACGTCCGAGAGCTGCCCGCCGACCGCGCCCAGATCTCGTCTGGCTCAACCTGGACCGCACGACCGTGATGCGGCAGGTCACCACCCGCACCATTCGGCGGCATCTGCGCCGTAAAGTGCTGTGCTACAGCACCATCGAGACGCCCTTACACCGCCTCTTCCTCCTCCGCGACTACATCGTGCGGTGGGTCCTGTCGTTCGAGCGCGCCGGCGACATGCTCCGGAGCACTGATACCGGAGGCGGGCACGGGCGCAAGATAGTTCGTCAACTCGGCCGTCACCGCAGGCGATGTCGTGATGTTTGGCGCAAACGCGGCCGGGCGCTGCCGCCGCCTCAGGCTGTAGGACGGGTGTCTACGATTGCCCGGCCCGGTCGTTCACGTACCGGCTGTCACGTCACGCACAGGCGCCACCCTAGCTTCATTAGTCCACACCGTTCACATTGGTAATGGCGGCGCGATCGCATATGTCGCAGCCACCGCGAATTCGGTGTTGTGTTGTTTGAGCGGACCACCCGCACGGTACAGCTCACAGCTGCCGGGGCGGCGTTTCTGGGCAGGCGAAGGAAGTGCTGGGCGCGGTGGGGGTCGCCCGTAAGGCGGCACTGGCTGCGGGCAGGGGGGAGGTTGGCCGGGTCTCGTTGGGTTTTGCCGGAGCGAGTAGCGCACCGGCGGCTCCGCTCGGAACGGGCCCCACCCCGGAAATAGGGTACGGGCCGCGCTGCGGGGGTGAGGCCTACGCCCACGCCCACGCCCCCACGCTACGACGAAACGCCACCGACGCCATCCTCGACCAGATCGAACGCTTCGCACCCGGATTCCGCGACCAGATCCTCGCCACCGAAGTCCGCTCCGCCACCGACATCGACACCTACAACCCCAACTACGTCGGCGGCGACACCCTCACCGGCCGCAATGACCCCCTCCAGGTCGTCATGCGGCCACGGATCAGCCTCGACCCCTACCGCACCGGCATCCCCGGCACCTACCTGTGCTCGGCCGCCACACCACCGGGCTGGTTCCTCCCGTTGGTGACCTTCATGCTCTCCCCAGCACTGGTCCCGATCCTGATCCACGGATGCGGACATCTGTACGACAACCTGCGACCAACCGCCCCAATCGAGAACGCACGAGAGAGGGACTGTGATCGGACGGTGTAACTGCGGGGTACGGCTACTCACGAAGCGCCGGAATGCCACCGCCTCCACCCACGATCTACAACACTTTGCGCACCCACAGGTTTCGCTTGACGCTGCGGACCGCATCCTCGCTCCCCCCTATTACAGGGCTTTCGACACTGGGCTCCGACCCCGACCCGTTTCCAGACCGAGCCGCCAGCCTGCTACCGGGCCTCCTGGCAGCTACCCGGACCGGACTTACACCGGCAAGCGACGACGCGCTCATAGCCACACCTCTCGTGACCTGCTGGACGCACCCTAGATCGGGTACAGCCGGGGGCGTTTACGGGCGATCAGCTTCGTCGCCTTCGTCCCGGCCGATCCCCGGCAACGCCCAGATAGCGGTTTCCAGGTCCCACGCGGGCCCCCGGGCCAGCGGGGACCGGTTCACCGCGACCAGATCATCCGCGGGCCCCCGGTCCACCTCACCGGCCCGGTCCCCGGTCCTCGACCACGAATCGAAATGCGCCCCGACATAGGCATCGCCGCCCGGATACGGGCGGCCGTAGTACCGGATCAGTGCCGCGACCGCTACGGCGTCCGAGTCCATCGCGAGTGGTCGGCAACCGCAATGTCATACCCCGCACTCTCCGACCCCCAGGCGCCGGGAACCGAACCGAGGTGGTCGCTGCGCGCCCGGCCCGGCCGGAATCAGGGCGACCGCCGCGCGGCCGCCGGCTGTCTCCGGCACAAGCGTGTGCACCTTCCCCGCCAGATCCGGCAGACCCAACGCACCCCGCCAATCACCGTAGGCCCGCGCCGGGCAGCCAGAGCCGGTTCCACGTCCACCAGCACCACCGGGCTGGTGGAGTACACGAACTGGGCGATCTCGTCGGCGGTCAGGATTTCCCCGAGCGGCGGCGTAGTTGCTGCATTCCCGGTCATGGCCTCTCCCCATTGTCTGAGCTGGCTGGACGTGGTGTGCACAGTATCGCGTTGTGGCCGTGGCCCTTCGGACTTAGCGGGAAGTGGCATCGACCCAGGGCAGAGGGGTGAGATGCCTCCGCTTCCGACAGGTGTCAGGGCAGGCGGGTGAGGTGTCGCGGTCGACCCCACCGCGCTGCTCCGAGCAGCGGCATTCTTGCCGATACGGCAAGAACTCTCGCCGAAACCGTCGGTGCTATTGCACTGTGTCGGTATGGAAGAAGCAGGCGAGGTCACCGAGGTCAAGACGACATCAAGCGAGGCGGACGAATGGGATGCGCGCTACAGCGAGCGGGCTCGCGTGTGGAGCGGAGAACCCAACGGCGCACTTGTCGACGAGATGACCGGCGCACGGCCGGGACGCGCCCTGGACGTCGGTTGCGGTGAAGGCGCCGACGCGCTCTGGCTCGCCCGCCAGGGATGGGCCGTGACCGCGCTGGACGTTTCGCGCATCGCCCTCGACCGCGCCGGGGCCCACGCCGACGGGGAAGACGTGGACATCAAATGGGTATTGAGCGGACTACTCGATGCCGATTTGCCCGCGGGTGGTTTCGACCTGGTCTCAGCTCAGTACCCCGCGTTGCGCAGAACCGCTGAGCGTTCCGCCGAACGTGCGTTGATATCCGCCGTCGCACCGGGCGGCACCTTGCTGGTTGTGCACCACGACATCCCCGACGCGGATGCGGCGCGCGAGCACGGCTTCGATCCCGCCGACTGGGTCACCCCCGGTGACGTGGCGGCGCTACTCGATGACAGCTGGCACATGGACGTCAACGAGGTGCGGGAGCGTTCGATCAGCGGCGGCGCGGGTGCACACCACACCCACGACGTGGTTCTGCGCGCACACAGGCTGCCCCACCAAAGCCCTTCCATCGGGCACCGGACAGCCAATGGTTCTCTCGGCGCAAACGCAGAATCACACAGGAAAACAACGACGGGAACAGCAGCGCCCGCTTCAACTCCGTGTCGTCACTCACACGATCGCGCCCGCTACTGGGACCACCGACAGGCGCGTTGGGTCAAGCATCACGCCAACCAGACCCGAGACTAGAGGCCATCATCACTGGACTGGACGAGACGCCCACCCCTAGCAGGATTGTGGCCCGACAGAGAAGATGGTCAGGAAATGTCGCCGTGGGATGTCGAGAAGCCGCGCGCGGCTTCGTCCCCGGAGTGAATACGGCCAGAATGGGCCGTACCGCACCAAGGAGAACATGATGGCCAAGTACCTGCTGCTCAAGCACTACCGGGGTGCGCCCGCATCGGTCGACGACGTGCCCATGGACCAGTGGACGCCGGAGGAGATCTCCGCCCACGTGCAGTACATGAACGACTTCGCCGCTCGGCTCGAAAGCACCGGCGAGTTCGTCGACAGTCAGGCACTCTCCCCGGAGGGCACGTTCGTCCGCTACGACGGCGAGGGACGACCGCCGATCACCGACGGCCCGTTCGCGGAGACCAAGGACCTGATCGCCGGCTGGATGGTGATCGACGTCGAGACCCACGAGCGGGCACTCGAGCTGGCCGGCGAGCTGTCCGCGGCCCCGGGTGCGGGTGGGAAACCGATCCACGAATGGCTCGAAGTGCGCCCATTCCTGGCCGCCTCTCCCACCGCTACGGAGTGCGGCTTTCACAACGGGTGATGACATGTCCCCCGATCCTCTGATCGCAGTGCCGGGGCCGCTCGAACAAGGCGGACTGTCTACTTCGTGGGCAGGAGTGGGTTAGAGTCGGCGACGCTGCGGATGCACCGGTTCGAGTTCGTGCCCGGCAGGGACTATCAGATATTCGGTGGATCTGACTCTGGCACATCGATTTAGTTCTCACTCGGGGTGAGCCGGCCCTCGAACGTGATCGCGAATGCGTTCAGTGCCGGCTTCCACCTCATTGCCCATCGTGCTCTGCCCTTCCCGGTCGGGTCCAGCGCCCGGGTCGCGAGATACAGACACTCGAGAGCCGATTGGTCCGTTGGGAAGTGCCCGCGTGCCCGGATCGCCCGCCGGTACCGGGCATTGAGGCTCTCGATGGCATTCGTCGAGCAGATGACACGCCTGATCTCGACGTCATAGAGCCCGTCGCAAAATGCGCGTTGAGAGAACGGGTGGAGCAGTCGAGTCGATTTTCTCGTTTGCTGCCGATTCTGAGGTGGCCGACTCGTTCCGGCTGGCGCGTTCAGCTGGCTGTTGCTCGGTGGATCTTCATCAGGTTGAATGCGCTGGCCGCGAGGTTGAGCTCGCCGAGGGCGCTGTTTAGACCACGGCCGGAGAATCGGTCGAGGACCTTCTTCAGGTTGCCGATGCCGGGTTCGACGGTGGCCCCGCGGCGTTTGTAGAGACGGGATCCTTCTGGTGTGCGTAGCCGGTGCGACATCGCCTGTCTCGGGCTCGCGCCTTCCGGAGGTGGTCCTGTCACGGGCTGTTCTATGACCGCTTTCGCGTGGTCGCGTGTCTTGTTCAGCGCGATTAACCGCTCTGGTCCGGGCGCAGAAAGGTTGCTGTCACTGCAGTACCCGGTGTCAGCGAGGACGACACCGATGATGTGTTCGGATCTGCCGGTACCGGTGTGCAGCATCGCGGCGGCGCGCCCACTTGCCTCCATCATCGGTACAAGGGATGCAATGTCATTGGGACTCTGACCAATCTGTACGGCCGCGATGATTTGATCGCTGGTGCCGGCGAGTTGAGCGTTGTAGCCCTGGAGGAATCCGCGCCTGGTCGGCATTAACCGTGATTGTGGATCGGTGGTGTTGGCCACCGTCTTCGGCAATACACGTTTGGCCGGCTTCGTGGCGGAAGCTGTGTGTTCGGCTGCCAGTGCGGCTTCGACGACTCGTCGGGCGCGGATGATTCGTGAGTGCTGTTCCAATGGAACAGGTGGGGCGCCCATCGGTTTCTTCCCCGCGGCGATCAGTGCGGCACGCCGTTCGAGTTTCGACTGGTGAGTAGCGATTTCACGTGCCAGGTGGGCGCGTGCTTCCGCGAGCCGGTGCGGTCCGTCAGGGATACGACCGACCACAGGTTCACCCGCTCGAGATTTCGCCAACCGTGCCCGTGCCGCTGCATCGCGCTCATCTTCGTTGTTGCGCTGGCGTTTCAATTGTGCGGCCACCTCGTCGGCCGCTTGACGGATTCGCCGTGCACGACTGCTCTGGTCCATCAGCCGGGCAGGAACCCGATCATCGTCATCATGTGCACGCTGTGCAGCGCGGATGTTCTCGGTGGCGTCGGTCTGTTCGGCTTCGGCAACCATGCGAGTGACCTGCTCGCTCAGCCACTCATGCCCGCGGTTGGCGTCGATCGATGCGTTCGCGGCGATCTTGGTGCCATCGATTGCGACCGTTCCGAAGTGCCCTAGACCGGCGTGGCCGGCGATCATCAGTACCTGCGTGAACAACCCGGTGAACTCGTCGAACTGCTCCCGTGCGGCAGCCTCGTTGGCAGCGGTATAAATCGGTCGCAGATCCCGTGACATCTCGTCCCAGTATCTGCGGGATGCGTACCGAAACGTGTTGCGGAGCAGATGAATCACGCATGTCTGGACAATCGTTCGATCCCACACCGCGGTGATCGCGTCCGGCAAGGCCTTCAGTCCGTCACACACCACAATGCACACATCGGCGACACCTCGATGCTTGAGCTCGGTGAGGACGGCGAGCCAGAACTTCGCGAAAGCGCACATGTTCGCGCGAACGTGTGCGAGGTGACGCCTGAACTGTCACGGGTTCGGCAGGCGGGCGGTGTCGACGTGGTCGGAGAGGTAGGCGATGACGGCCTCGTTGCGCATGCCGTAAGCGGCGGCGACGAGTTTCGCATCGACGGTGCCGACGAGGTCGACCAGCCGGGTGGAGCGCAAGATTCTGGGTTGAATACCGACCGCGCGCAGGGTGTGCTTGACGTAGCTGTCGGAGGCGGCCGTGCGGGTGGCCTTGGTCTGCATTGTGATCAGCACATGGGAGTTACTGCTGCCCAGGTTCCGACGGTGCTGCAGGCAGCGCTGCAGCGCGGTCCAGGTCCACAGGTCCAACGGAGTGGGATGCGGTCGACGCCCCAGCCTGATGCGGTGCTGGTCATGGTCGATGTCGTCGTCGGCGAGGTGCTGCAGGTCCTGGGTGGTCGCGCCGTGCAGCAGGGCGGCAAGCCCGACGAACGCCTCGTGCGGGTGCACGTGGGGGTCGGTGCTCCATCGCCGGAACAATTCGCGCTGGCGGTCGACGGGAAGCGTCGGTCCGCGGAATGCCATGGTCTGTGGCGCTTGCACCCCGGCGGTGGGATTGATGAGCATCAACCGTCGGCGCAGCGCGTAGCGGCAGAACTGCCGCAGACCGGTCAGATAGAAGGAGCGCCGGCGGGGATGTGCGTGCAGGAACGCTTCGATGTCGCCGACATCGACGACGGCCCAGTCGGTTTTGCCGCGGCGGGTGGTCAGAAACTCGGTGAAGTCGCGCAGGGCGGTCAAGCGCGCTTCGAGCGTGGCGTGCCCGCGCGGGTGGGTGCCGGTGCGGCGGGCACGGTCGCGGCCGGCGACCAGGTGCTCGGCGAACCCGATTACCGCAGGTCGTAGCGGTGCGGGCACGGCGTCGATGCGGGACTGGCGGCGGGCGGCGGCGCGGCGTTCCTCCCGGTCCGGCGGCAGTGCCAGCTTGCTCGCGGTGAGGAAGTCCTCGAGGGCCCGCGCGAGCGGCACGTCGGCGGCGACAGCGTCCAGTAGTGCCTGCGGATGCACCGGGGCATCGTCGGTCAGGTGTTTGCCGAGGCGGGTGAGCATGGCGCACGCGCGGCTGGGGTGATGACGGCCGACCAGGTAGGCGGCGAATCCGCCCAGCCAGCTGGGCGGATCATCCAGTGCTTCAGCGAGATTGGCGGCACGGACGGTGATCCTGTGCGGCGAGCGTTCCCAACAGGGTCGGCACCGCCCGGCGCCGGTCAGTCGGGTGACCCGGCCGCAGTCGACGCAGGCCGCATCCGGATTCGGTGGCCGGCCCGGATGTGAACACGGGCCGCAGTAGCCGGCGTCGGATCGCAAGATCCTGCGTTTGCTGCAGCGCGGGCATTCGGCTCGATCGGCGTCTCGCCGTTGCCGTCGGAGACATTCCTTGCACAGGTCTCGGGCGACGAACAGCACCGGCGCGTCGCAGATCCGGCAGGTGCGCGAGCAGCGCTCGCAGCGGCCGGTGTCCGGTTGCAGGACCCGGTCGGCACCGCAGCCCGGGCAGCGGTGTTTGACCGGGGCGTGCGAGGCCGCCCAGTGGCAGCGTGCACACAGGTCACGGTCGGGTTTGCCGACCGCGCGGCCGCAGCGACGGCAGTCCCGGATCCGGAGGGTCATGCTCAGATCGGCGGCATCGACCGGCCCCGCCGCGATGCCTGTGTGTCGTTCGCCGCGACCTTGGTCGGGTTCGACGAGATCGGTTGTGCGACTGGGGTGGTATCGATGTCGAACAGGTCGTTCGGTGTGCAGTCCAAGGCGGTGCACAGCGCGATCAGGGTGGTCAGCTTGATCTGGCTGGGCTGTTTGGTGAACAACGCCGACACCGACGCCGAGGACAGTTCCAATCCGGCCTTCTCGGCGAGCAGCCGTTGCAGCTGGGTGCCGGTCCAGACCTCGCGGTGGGCGGCGGCCATCCGGAGTTTCCACCTGATCTGCATGCTCACTCCTGTCCGGTCAACTCGGTCAGCGTCGCCGAGATCGCGCGCTGGTAGGCGTCTTCGATGAACGTTTCCGACGGGCGCACATACCGCATGGTCGACGCCACCGTCCAGTGCCCTAGAAGTTGTTGTATAGCAACCAGATCCACGCCGCGCTCGTAGTTGTGGGTCGCGCACGCGCGCCGCATCCCGTGCGGGCTGAACCACTCCGCTTCGGGCCGACCCTCCACGCTCATCAAGTGCCGCAACCGGTTGCGGATCGTGGCCGCGGCCATCCGGCCGCCGGACTCGTCACACAGCAGCACCGAGCTGTCCGGGAACCGGCCGCGCACGTCATCGAGATACCAGCGCAACACCAGATCCAGCCCGTCCAGCATCGGTACCCAGCGCGGCCGCGGCCCGGATCCCTTGGCGCCCTTCCCGAAGCGCACATGCAGTTTGCCGAACGTGCCACGCCCGAAGTGCACGTCGCCGCGGTCGAGCATCACCACCTCCTCGGCGCGCACTCCGGCGTGATACAGCGTGCGGAACAATGCGTAGTCCCGCGCGGCCGGGCCGTACTTGCGCGCCGTTGCAATCCGCGCCTTGAGGAACTCGAAGAATGCCGCCACCCGCTCCGGCGCCGGCGGCGGGTTCGCGGTTGGCGAGTCGTCGCCGACGTGTCGGGCGGCGTTAAACTCGTCCAGCGGACAGGCCAGCCGCACGCCGAACGCTGCCTCGATCTCCGCCGCTTTGCGAACCTCGAGGAACCGGTGAAAGCCCTTGAACACCTGCACGTAGTTCCGCCGCGTCGACACCGCTCGACCCGAGCTGGCCAGCTCGCCCACCACCCGGTCGACATCGGCGGCGGTCACCTCCCACACCGGCCGACCCAGCCCCGCCAGCATCCGCTCCAGGACACCGACGTCGTTGGTGATCGTCGAGTCCGCGAATCCACGCGCGGTCCACGACGCGACGAACGCCTCCACGCATTCGGCCTGGAACCGCTGCGGATCTCGCATCGCCACGCCCGGTGTGACCTCGCCCGGGATCACCCGCAGTCGCCCGTCACCCACTGCACACCTTCCTCACACCAAGGGTTTCGTGGTAGTACCTTAACTCACGGGCTTACACCTCGAAGATCAACGACACGCCAATCAGTGGGAAAACCTCAGGCAGCAGCACGAAACTCCGGAAACGAACCTGTGCGCGTTCCATATCCCTCACCACTGTCACCGGCCCATAGCCCCAGGATGTCGCGCTCCCCGTTCACGGTGACGCCGATCGCGACATAGATCGGCCGGTTCGTGACCTGACCGTCCCGGACCTTGACATGGATGGCGTCGATGAAGATCACCGGGTCTAGGGGCCGGAGGGACCATTCGGCCATCTCCGCGAGGACTTTGTCGGTGATCTTGCCGATCGTCTCCCTCGACACCGAGGCGCCGAAGACGTCATCGAAATGGGCGACGATCTCACCTGTGGTGAGGCCTTTCGATGAGAGCGACAAGATGATCTCGTCGACACCGGTGAGCCGTCTCTGTCGCTCCTTGACGATCTGGGGATCGAACGAGGCATCGGTATCACGGGGTACTTGGATTTCGACCGGTCCGATCTCCGTCAGCACCGTTTTCGCTCGTCTGCCGTTGCGGGAGTGTTCCCTCCATTTCTTCCTTCGATCTGGTGTTTCTCGTAGCCGAGGTGCTCCTCCATCTCTGCTTCGAGAGCGGTTTCGAGCACGTTCGCTGCGAGTTGGTTGAGTAGTCCGTTCGGTCCGACCAGTTCCACGCCGTCAGCCTTGCCCTGCGCCAGCAGTTGCTGCGCCAACTTCTGGTGATCGATCTTCGTCTGATCCATAGGATCGAGTGTCTCGGTCATGATTCCGCCTTCCCGCCAAGCAAAGCTCGGCGTGTCGGCCAGCCAGACTCAGATCAACCGATTACCGGACAGTCCCGCCGGGCATGGGTTGCCATCGTGTGCCGGTCGAAATCTTGGCGCGATCCCGGCTGCAGGGTCGAGGACAGCTTGACCGGTTCCTGCGGGACCGTGTGCGGGAGCGTCACCGCGCAGTACAGGATGCGTCCTCGGTCGTTGAACCGTTCCGCGATCTGGATCGCAGCCAGCGGGCGGCGTCGTGGCGGTAACTGTCGATGCCCTTATAGGCGGCGATGTCGGCGGGAAGTTCGGTGATGATGGCGGCGAGTTGCTCGGCCCACGCGGGAATGGTGGCGATGTCCGACAGTGGCGCCATGTAGGTGTGGATGTTGAAGACGAGTGCTCCGGTGAGGGGCAGTCGGATGAGGTGTTCGAGTTCGATCCGCAGTTGCACGCGTCCGTAGTCTCCGTCGGCGATGAGCTTCGGAATGTCGTCTTCCCATTCTGGCCGGGTTTCGAGGCTGGTGTCGCGGTGCGGTGAGCCGACGGCGGAGAAGGTCCAGTTGGCGCGGCGGAAGATCCGGTCGGTGGTGAGATGGCGCATGAACTGCTGCGCACGGCTGGTGATGCCGCCGCTGGTCAGCCCAGGCACCGGGCGGTGAATTTCGTTGAAGTTCATACCGACGTCGAACTTGATCGACCAGTCGGCTGCGAAGGTGACGATGGCCGCATCGAACCAAAGTTGGTCGTGGCGCTCGGTGAGCAGGAGGATGTCGTCAGGCACCTGGCAGCCGATGAAGGTCAGCGGGTCCTCCGGCAGCGTGACCAGATCACCCATTTCGAAGTGTTGGTCGATACCGAGCAACGTGTTGCGCCAGTGGTACCGGATGCCCTGGCCGGTCAGCTGCATGGTCTCCGGGTAGGAGTCGGCCATCTGCCGCATGAGGTAGAGCATGACGTCCCAACAGGCGGGCATCATGTGCGGCAAAATCTGCACTCGACCTGGGTCTTTCGCCAGGATCTCCCGTTTGAGCTGCATCATCGGCACGTATTCGAGGCCGAGGTCGACGACGTGCCGACCCCAGCCCCCGGCGAGGGTGGGGGTATAGCGGGGTGCGGGCTCGACATTGACCGCGTAGCGGAAAGTTTCGTCCCCCGCCGGGAAAGGCCAGGGCAAACAGGTCAGGTCGCTTGTGAGCAGTTCGGTCACGGTACTTCGCTCCAGAGTCGGGACGGAAATGGCGGTGCAAGGGTGATCTCTGGTCGGTCGTCAGGCAACCGATGCCAGATACATCGCACGATGCGAGGAAGTGTGCGGTCGCACGACGAGGTCGCGGGCGCAGCCCGAGCACTCGATGGTGTGGTCGGGGCCCGCGAGGGCCCGGGTGGCGGTGTCGCAGTGCGGGCAGAACACGCTGATCACGTCCACGTGCGAGATGTGGATGAACAACTCGCACGGCAGAATTCCCGCGGCGCGCGCTACCGCAACGGCCTGCATCACCCCGTACTCCGCCCCGGCAATCATGATGCGGACCCCGACGGTGCTGGTGTCGATCAGGTCAGCGATACCCGCACCGTCGGGGAGGCTGTACAGCGTCACTGCGCGGTCCGCGGAGGCGAGATCCCGCCCCCACTTTGCGACCTTGGCGGTGGTGCTGGGGGCATCACCGATCGCGATCAGGAGGTACTGGCGGCCGGATAGGTCCATGCTGGCCGCGGTGATGCCGACCTGCGCGGTGGCGATGTCGGACTCGTCGATGCTTGTCATGACATTCCTCTGAGAGTCGTTGAGGAGCAGGCTCTGTGGTTTGGTGTTCGAGGATCGGAGGAGAGGATCCGGGCGCGCTCGGCAAGTTCGGCGCGGTGGTGATCGTCGATGACGACTCGTCGCTCACTCCCGACACCCGCCGCGGTAGCTACTCGTGCACCGGAGGGTTCGATATCGGCGCTGTACCGGTACCGGTCGCGGGGAAACGGAAATGGGAAGTGTATGAGGCCTTCCGTGGCGGTGCCTGATGCGGCGGACGTCATAGCTCCAGCTCCAGATCCGCGCCGGCGGCCCGGGACACACACGGCATCATCACGTCACCGGTGGACTTCTCCTGATCGGTGAGATAGAGGTCGCGGTGCTCGATCTGTCCGCCGCGCACCGCGAGCTTGCATTCCCCGCATACGCCCTGCCGGCACAGGTTCGGCACATCGAAGCCGTTGTCCAGCAGCGCGTCGAGCAGGCTGGTGTCGGGTCCGACCGTCACAGTGGTACCGGTTCGGCCCAGGGTCGCAGTGAAGGGTTCACCCCCGGCGGAGATGCCGGAGGAGAACGGCTCCGAGTGCACACGCTGCAATGGCCAGCCCCGGGCGAGCGCGGCTTCGGTGACGGCGTCGATCATTGGCGTCGGTCCGCAGGTGTAGAGGTGTGTGCCGATCGGCTGGCGGGTCAAAGTTGGTGTCACGTGGTCCCAGAACTGTTGCGGGGTGTTCACAATCGTCAACCGGTCCCCGCACAGTTCCATCAGGTCGTCGACGTGTGCACCGAAGCCGGAGCGGAAGGAATAGATCACCTCGAACGAGCGACGCCACTGCACTGCCGCACGCACGTGCGACAGGATCGGGGTGACCCCGATGCCGCCGGCGACGAGGACGTGGTGGCGTGCGTTCGGAATCGGAGCGAACGCACTGCGCGGGCGGGACGCGTTCACCTGGTCGCCGACTGCGAGGTTGTGCACCCACCGCGACCCGCCGGCGCCGGCCCGGTCCAGTCGAGCAGAGATCGAGTAGTGGTCCGGTTCGATCGCCGGGCCGGTCAGGGAGTAGGAATTGCGTGTCCCCGGCTTCCAGGTGACCGCGATGTGACTGCCCGGGGTGAAGGACGGCAACGTTCCGCCACCGACTGGTGCCAGGACAACCTGACGGATGTCCTCGCACAGCATCGTGGTGTCGGCAACGACGACGGAAAGGTCGCTTCCTACCGCGGCGTTGGTTGTCGCGGCCTCGACTACTTCGGTCACGTCAGGTCCTCCGAATCTGCTTGATAGCCAAGATAGGCATGGTGACGGCGGGAGAAGTGGTGGTAGACGGTCAGCGTGACGGTGTGGCAGTGCGCGCAGAACACCTGACGTGTCCGCTGAGTGCATCCACTGTTGCCATCGAGGATTTCGATCACGCCGGTCTCGATCCGTGCCCACACCTGAGCGAGCCCCACACACGCGACGTCGTCGGGGTCGGTGAGTGCGATGCTCATTACGCATAGCGGTCGCGGCCGGCGCACGAGCGCGTGCGCGGGAATTCGCGCGGCAGCACCCACGGCCACCACCAGGTAACAGGAGGCCGAGCTCTCGACGTCACCATCGCGTTGTGGCCACGCGGTCGCCCAGCGAGGCACGCTGGTGGTGGTCATGCTCACTGCCATCGCTGGTTACGGTGCGAAGGAGCGCTGACCGACATAGAACGCCAACGCACCCTCAGGGGTACTGAATCGGATCCGCGATCCCTTCGGGAAGAAAATCGCGTCCTTCGCCTTGGCGACCTCCTTCTGTCCGGTGTCGAGATTCTCGAGAACGAACTCGCCCTCGAGCACAACCTTCATTTCGTCGTACTCGTAGAGGTAGTCGAGGGGATCGTCCGTGTGCCGGAGTTCGAAGTAACCGGCCGACATCTCGGACCCGTCTGGGTTTGCGTACACGTCGTCGATGAAGCCTTCGGTGCCCGGGTATTCCGCAACCGGCATCTGCGGCAGAGACTTCCAGAAATCTGCAGTGACGCGGAACGGTGCGACGGTCTGTCCGATCGCACTGGAATCGGCAACGGTCATTGGGGTCCTCCTGGGGATGGGATTGCACGATCGACACTCGATCACCATGTGATGAAACTGAAGATAATGGTAGGAAACCATGCCGTGGGTTACGCGCTCGTAAACGCGCGTGACAAGGAGGTTTTATCTGTAGGAGCTGCGGGTGAGGTGAGAGAGTCGACGTGGCGCCGCCGCTCGGGGTCACCGGCGGTGCCCGGCTCGGACCATCCCGAGGCAGCGCTGTCTGCAGGGCTTGGTGGCTCGCTGGTCGAAGCACTTCGGGGACAACGCCGATGGAAGGTTGCGCTTGTCCACACCCTTCACCCGCTGTTCTGGATCTGGACACGAAAGGCGGGGACACGACCGACCGGACCGACCGTCCTGGCCGGCCATCCGGAGGGATCGATAGTGGGTGCATTCACTCAGAAGGTCCTGAGAGCCCGCTGGTCCGCGGACGAAGCCCCATCGGTCCTGCACTTCCCCGCAGGAAGCACAGGCGATCACCAGCGTTTGGAGGCACTGACGTCCGGAGTAGCCGACGCGGCCGTTCTGGGCTCCGCGTTCGCCCCCAGCGCCCTGTCACGACTCGGGCTCACCGACTCGCTGTTCTTCGGCGTCGCCCTGAAATTCCCCACTGCGGGTGTCGCCGTCGACGTGGCGAGAACCAGCGTCGACCACCCGTCGGTACGAAAGGTCGTCGCCGCACAGACGGCGGCAATCGCGAAGGTCAAGAGCCGGGATCCCGTGGCACTCGATGCGGTGGCGTCGCTGCTGCACGACAACAGCCGGACAGATGCGCAGCACGCTTGCGTGCAGCACTTCCCCACCTTGCGCGTCGTCGACCGGGTCAGGCTCTGATCGATGCTGCATCCGTATCCACGGAAGCGGTGTCCATCCGCGAGTTGACGACTGCGGACGAGTAGCCCGCGAAGCCCCGTGGCTTGTCAGAGATCGAGTACGAGGTCGGTTTCGGGTTGCGAGCAGCACAAGAGAGTCGTGCCTGGCATCGGGGGCTCCAGGGGGTCCGGTCGGTATCGAACGGTTCCGGAGAGGATCGGGGTCTGGCAGGTGTGGCACACGCCGGTGCGACACGACCAGCGGGTCGGAACGTCGCAGGCTTCGGCGAGATCGAGGACGGTGCTGTACTCGTCGCTCCATGGCACGGTGAGTCCGCTGCGGGTGAACGTGATGCGCGGCCCGCTGCCGACGGGTCCAGGGGGCAGATGTGGCGGGGTGTGGGTCGCGTCGGTGAGTCCAGGATTGATGGCCGGGAGTGCGCCGAACAACTCGGTATGGATGCGGTCGGACTCCACACCGAGGTGCATGAGTGCCTCGCGCAGCACGGCCATGAACGCGGTGGGACCGCACAGGTAGGTGGTCACGTTGGTGGGCAGGCCCAGGGCGACCAAGGCTTCGCGGTTGATGCGGCCGGGGAGGGCGGGCGGATCCAGGTTCGCCGTCGAACTCTGGGCGGTGTAATAGACGTGTTCGTGACCTCGGTCGACGCCGGTCAGCAACCGGTGCGCTTCGGCCGCGAAAGCGTGTTCGGCGGCTGAATGGGCGGTGTGCAGCCACCAGATGTCGCGCTTGCTGTGGGCTGCGGCGAGTGCATGCAGCATCGCCAGAACGGGGGTCACCCCGACGCCGGCCGAGAGCAGGAGCACGGGCGTCGTGCCGTCGTGATCTTCGGGAAGGACGAAATCGCCACGCGGAGAGGCGACGTCGAGGGTGTCGCCGACACGTAACTGCGTGTGGAGATAGGTACTGACGAGGCCGTGGGTCTCACGTTTGACGCTGATGCGGTACTCGTTGTCCGACGGCGCGGCCGACAGCGAATAGTTGCGCACCGGTGGTGGTTCGCCGGCGCCGGCGACGCGGAGGGTGAGGTACTGGCCGGGTTTCGGACGGGTCAACGGGGCGTCGTCCTGTGGTGCCAGGTGGATCGACGCCACCGTTGTGCTCTCGGAAACGATCCGTGCGACGCGCAGCGGTCGGAAGCCGGCCCAGCCGTCCGGTTGGGCTCCGGCGGGCGGCTCGCCGGCGCGCGTCGGGCGCTCTGCGGCGTCGAGCAGATCACGAAACGATCGCTGCCAGCCGGGGCTGAGCGCCGGGATGTCGACTGCGTTCCGGAGCTGGCCGATGTCCCGGTCGGGCAGGTAGAGCAATGCGTCGATCGCGGCGACGCTCATGCGGTGCCGGCCGATCCGGGTGCGGATGATCTCGTCGCCTGCCTGCACGTGACCTTCGGCGATGACCCGGAAGTAGAACCCGGGCCGGTGGTGAGCAACAAGCAGCGCCGGCATCTCGGGTTCACCCAGACGCATTCCGACCCGATAACAAGTGACGCGTGGCTGAGTGACCTCGAACTCGGCATCACCGATGCGATAGCGGTCACCGATGTGCACCTCGTCGTCGGGTAGGCCGTCAACGGTGAAGTTCTCACCGAACTGACCGTATTCGAGATCGTCGCGACCGAGATGACGCCGCCAGAAGTCGTAGGACTGACATTGATAGACGAGCACGGCACGTATTTCTCCGCCGTGACCGTCGAGGTCTCCTTGACCGTCGCCGTCGATGTCGAGCGTGCGGACCATGCGTGGACCGTCGACGGGGTACTTGAAGATGCCCGTGTGGACGGTCCGGCCTTGCCACGGCACGTCCTTGGGCATACCGACGTTGAGTGACTGCAGGCGTGCCACTGTGGTTGCCCCTCACTGTTTCGCGCGGAACGGGTTGCCGGAGGTGTCCGTCGTTCGCGCCCCGGTCATCGCAATGAGCAGCGTCGTCAACCAACAGCGACCACCTCGTCTGCATCTCTCCTACGGTTGGCACAAAGGCGTCCCGTCGCAGAACATCCTATATCCAACTGTGATCTGCGCCACTCGGCCTGGGCTGGCCCGTTGTGGTCGCCTGTCTACGGGAATCTGGTTGCCAGCCACGCGCCGATGTCGGCGGCGGCGAGGCTGGCACCGGTGGGTGCGCCGTCGTGGATCGGTCCGCCGAAGTGGGTGCCGGCAACGCGGACGTGGGTTTTGTCCGTCGATCCGAGTGCATCGCACATCGTCTTGGCATCGTCGGGGAAGCAGGCCTGGTCTCCGGTGAGTTCGACGAACAGTGTCGGTGCGGTCACCGTCGGGGCGCAGCGCAGGAAGTCGGCGTTGCTGCTGAGCCCGGACCAGGTCGACAACCAGGCGTCCGGCGTGGAAAAGCGGCCGAAGCCGACGAGTCCGTAGTTGGTCAGGTCGGGTCGCCGGCCGAACAGCGACCCGTAAGGGCGTTCGTTCGGGTTCAGCGATAGATCGACGAACCGTAGGTCCGCATCGGTGCGATAGACGGTCAGGACGCGGGGCGCGAGGGCGGCGCGGCGATCTCCCGGATCCGACGTGCTCTTGTACCGTCGGCGCGCGTCGGCCGCTTCGTCGATGCGTTGCCGGGCGATGGTGTCGAGGCGGGTAATGCGGTCGTGCTGCGCTCGGCGGTAGCGGGTGATGAATTCCGTTGAGTAGGACGAACTGTGGGGTGGATCGGCGAATCCATTCGCTGGATCGAACGGGTTCAGGTCCGGATCTGTCGAGAGCGGGTCGGACTCGTCGACGACCGACGGGTCGATCAGCCGCAGCAGCAGTGCACCCTGACCGGGGTGCGGTGCCATGAATATCGCCGCGTCGGGCCGGGGCATGTCGGCGCCAGCCAGATCGATGGGTCTGTCCGCGGGGGTATGCGTCAACCGCTCCCCCGACGGCAACCCAGCTTGCTGGTGGTAGAACGCAAAGAGGGTCCCGCCGCCGGAATGGCCGAGGGTGACGATGTGGTCGAAGCCCCTCTCCCGCAGGAATATTTGCCCGGCCGCGACATCCAGCAAAGCCTGCTCGTGCACGAGAGCGACGTCGTTGTTGACCGATCGAGTGCCCTGCGTCCACACCGCGTATCCGCGGGCGAGCAGCTCGGGCACCAGCACGTGGTGAGTCAGATCCTGGCGCGGGTGCATCAGCGCGACGACGGTGTGCGCGCCGGGCACCATCCGCAGGACGCCGGAGACCTTCGCTCCGTCCGCGGTGGTGAGTTCGTGTACCGACGTGACGGTGGTGTCGGGGGCCTGGGCGGCGTCGATGTACCGGCCGGCGCCGAGCCGCTGGGTGCTGTCGTTCATTGCGGCTCGACTCGCATGGCGTCCTTGTCCCACTGTGTGATTCGGGACTGCGCCAATCCGGCGACGCTGCTGTACCAGACGGCGTGGCGGCAGCCGGTGGCACGGCGGTCGATGACGATGGCCGAGTCGGAGACGATTCGGAAGTAGGGTCCGACGTGGTCGACGGTGACCGCCGGGTTGCGACCGGCCACCTCGGCGACAGCTGTGTTCTCCGGGACGTCGAGGATGAACAGGGTCGTCATCGTGTCACCATCTCCTTCGATTCCTGCTCCTGATGCCAGGCCGCTGCCCGTTCGGTGATCAGTTCGGCTTTGCGGGTGAGCAGCGCGGCCATGCTGGGGTCCGGGCCGGTCACGACGTCGACGAGGGCGTCGATGGTCAGGTTGGCGTCGAGGTCTTCCTGCGGGGTGACCGGGCGCAGCGCCCGGGTAATTTCGATCATGTAGCCGTTGGGGTCGTGGGTGTAGATCGACTCGATCGTCTCGTGCTGGATCTGCATCTCCACCGGCCACGCGCTGTGGTCCAAGCGCCGCCGGTATTCCATCAGGTCGTCTTCGCTGTCCACGTGGATTGCCAGGTGACGGGAGCGGATGAAGAAGATCGGGACGTCCTCGGCAAAGCGCGAGTAGGAGTCGCCCTGCGGGCCGCCGTCGAACGGTTCGAGGCCGAAGTAGTAGAAGAAGGCCAATCGGTCGTCGTTGCCGATATCGAAGAAGAAATGGATGAAGTCGGGGTGTTTCTCCGGGCCCCAACCGGCCGCGCAGATCGAGTGCACCACCGGGAACCCGAGAACGTCGCGGTAGAACGTGACGGTCGCGGCGGGGTCGAATGTCGGGTAGGCGACGTGGTCGACGCCTTTGACTGTGTGTTGCAGGTCGGACATGGTGAACTCCAATGGATTCGAGGCTACTGAACAGTGGTGGCCGGAGCATCGGCACGCAGCAGACCGCCGGCTCCGGGAATGTCGACCGCAAGGTCGAGCGCCCGCAGCAGGCTGTAGGCGCCGGCGGTGGCGGCCGAGAGGACGGGCAGCCCGAACTCGTCTTCGGCCGATTGGACGAGGTCGAGTGAGGGCATCTGCACGCACGCGGAGAGCACCAGCGCGTCGGCTCCGGCGCGGTCGAGCGATCGGGCGGCGTCCATCACCCGGTGGCCGGGGATGCAGCCGACCTCCGCGTTGTCGGCGACTTCGAGGGCTCGCCAGTCCGTTACCCGGATTCCTTCGGCCTCGATGTACGCGACGACCTGCTCGGCGAGGGGACGCATGTAGGGGGTGACCAGGACGATCCGTTCGGCGTGGATCGCGTGGAGTGCTTCGACGAGTGCGCCCGCGCTCGAGCGGATCGCCGCTTCCGAACCGCCGGTGGCCAGTTGCTCGGCAATCAGCCCCTCCACTCGCTGATGCTCTCCGGGCCCCACCGACATCAGGGCGACCAGGCACGCGTAGAGGATAGCGTCGACCCCGGCATCACCGAGCTCGAGGATGCATCGCTCGCGTTGGGCGTTCATCGCCCGTAGCTGCTCAGGGGACACGGACTGCATCCGCATCCGGCTCGAGTGAAACGAGAACCGCGCGTCCGCATGCCGGTTGAGCAGTGCCGGCATTTCCGTCTCGACGGTCACATTTGAACTCGGTACGACGAGCCCGATGCGATGAATGCCCATGTTGTGGCCCTTCTGAGGGGGAGTCGGACGTAGATTTACGCCTATGACGAGTATTCGACGCCGATGATGATTCGTCAAGACCCCGAGTGGCGCGAGCGTGGGTTCGCCGCGGCTTTCCTCGCATCCGTGACGGCACTCACAGTTGCCTCTTGACATGTCATCAGTCACGTCGAATACTCGACACAGACGTAAGGAGTGTTCGAGGATGACCTCACACCGCCCCCTGAATTTCCCCCAGCACGAAGGAGCGCAGCTGCAATGGCATATGTGATCGGAGTGGACGTCGGTGGCACGTTCACCGACGCGGTATTGGACGACGATGCCGGCACTGTTCTCGCCGCGAAGGCCCCCTCGACACCGCCGGACTACTCCCGCGGCGTGATCGATGTCCTCGAGGTACTCGCCGGGCAATTGGGCTGCCCGATCGAGGAAATGCTGGCAAACACCCACCACATCGCACACGGCACCACGTCGTCACTCAACGCGCTCGTCATGGGCAACGTGCCCCCGGTCGGCTTCCTCACCACCAAAGGCCATCGCGACTCCATCTACATCATGAACGTCGAGGGCCGATACCTGGGCGGCTCACCGGAACAGTTACAAAATGTCATGGGACAGAGCAAATCTCATGGACTGATACCGAAGAAGCATGCCCTGGAAGTCACCGAACGACTCGACCGCGACGGCAACGTCGTCGTCGCACTCGACGAAGAATCCGCCCGTCGATCCATCCGCGCGCTCCTCGCCGACGGCATCACCGCGATCGCAGTCTCCCTGCTGTGGTCGTTCCGCAACCCGACGCACGAGCAGCGCATCCGCGAGCTCGTCCACGAGATCGACCCGACGGTGTTCGTGTCCCTGTCGAGTGAGGTGAGCCCACGCATCCGCGAATTCGCCCGCAACGCGACGACCATCATGAGCACCCAGATCGGACCGGGGCTGCGTGACTACCTCGGTTCACTGGAGTCCGAGCTGCGGGACCGCAAACTCGCCGGACCCCTGCTGGTGATGCAGAGCAACGGCGGCGCCGTCGCAGCCGCCGAGGCACCGAAGAACGCGATCAGCACCGTCGGATCGGTGCTGACCGGTGGCGTGGTCGGTGCGGTGTCCCTCGGCAAACAACTCGGCCACCGCAACATCATCGCCACCGATGTGGGCGGCACCACCTTCCTTGTCGGCCTCGTCGTCGACGGCGAGCCCGTCCGGGCGTCCAGCACGATCATCAACCACCACCCGATCAACGTTCCCACCCTCGAGGTACACGCCATCGGATCCGGCGGCGGCGCCATCGCCTGGGTCGACCCCGGCGGCAATCTCCAGATCGGCCCGCACAGCGCCCAGGCCGTCCCCGGCCCGGCGTGCTACGGCCAGGGCGGCATCGAACCGACCAACGCCGACGCGAATCTGGTTCTCGGGATCCTGCCCGAACACGGGCTCCTCGGCGGCCGTAAGCCGCTGGACAAGGACCTCGCGCGGGACGCGATCCGCACCAAGATCGCCGAACCCCTCGGGCTGTCGATCGAAGACGCGGCCGCGGCCATCTACGCCGTACAGAACGCCCAGACCGGTGACCTGCTGCGCAAAACGGTGGTCGAGGCGGGACACGACCCCCGCGACTTCGTGCTCTACGCCTTCGGCGGAGCCGGCCCAGCCCACTGCGCCGCCTACGCTCGCGAGGTCGGCGTCAGGGAAGTCATCGTCCCACTCGGCCAGGTGGCCTCGGCGTTCTCCGCCTACGGATTGGCCTCGTCCAACATCGTCCTCGCCGCCGAACTGTCCGACCCTGCCGCCATGCCGCTCGATCCTGTCCGTGCCGAGCGCAACTTCGCCCAACTCGAGTCCCAGGTCCTCGAGCAACTCAACCGGCAGGGGTTGACGTTCACCGGGGTGGAGATCGAACGCGAAATCGACATGCGCTACACCATGCAACTCGCGGAGGTAGCGACGGCGGTACCTGCCGGCAGCCTCGACGCCGCCGGTATCCACGCCGCGTCGGACCTCTTCGAGCAGCGGTACGCCGAACTGTACGGAAAAGACAGCGGTTTCCGTGAGGCCGGAATCCAGGCCATCACCTACCGTGTCCGGGCCACCGGCCTCCTGCCGTTCTCCCCTACCCTGCCGGAGGTCAAGTCCGCGGACTCCGCCGATCCCACACCAGCACACATCGGAACCCGAAAAGTGTGCCTGGACGGCCGGATCGGGTACGTCGACACCGACGTCTACGACTACAGCAAGCTGCTCGCCGGACACGTCCTGCACGGGCCGGCCATCATCGAAGTCCCCACGACCACCGTCGTCGTTCCCCACGACACCACCGGCACCGTCGACCGCCTCGGCAACCTCACCATCGTCGCCCAGTAGGAGCACCGAAGATGACCATGCAAATCCCCGGCTCCGAAATCTTCTCGAGCCGACCGATCGACCCCGACGCACTCGCGCGATCGCTGCCCCCGACGCTGGCAGTCCACACCGTCAGCCAGGAGCACATCGACAACCTCGACCCGCTGACCTACGAAGTCATCCGGCACCGGCTGTGGTCGGTCACCGACGAAATGGGCGAAGCACTCAAACGCATGTCCGGCTCCCCCATCGTCACCGACGCGAACGACTTCGACTTCGCGATCAGCGACGAGATCGGGCAGGAAGTGCAGGTAGGCCTGTACAACACCATGCTCGTCGGCGCCGTCGACCTCGCCATCTACTGGACCCTCCAGCACCGCGCGACCAACCCTGGCATCACCGAGGGCGACATGTTCCTGTGCAACGACCCCTGGGTCGGCGGCGGACTGCACCAGAGCGATGTGATCGTCTACCAACCAATCTTCCACGAGGGCAAGCTCTTCGCCTGGACCAGCGCCATCTGTCACGAACCCGATCTCGGCGGATCCGGGCTCGGCTCGTTCGACCCCTCTGCCCAGGACGTGTTCTCCGAGTCGCTGCCGACACCCCCGATCAAGGTGGTCCGCGACTACGAACTGCAACGCGACGTCTCCGACGCCTGGGTGCGGCGCTCGCGGGTGCCGATGCTCGTCGGACTCGATCTCCGCGCGAAGATCGGCGCCAACACCGTAGGGCGCAACCGACTGCTCGCGGTGATCGAGCAGTATGGCGCCGACACCGTCAAGGCCGTGATGAAGCGGATGATGGCCGACGCCGAGGGGCGTCTGCGCGGCAAGCTCACCTCGCTGCCCGACGGAACCTGGAAGGCCACCGGCTACCAGGATCAGTCACACACCGGCGACCGCGGGATCCACAAGATCACCGTGGCCATGACCAAGACCGCCGACCACCTCACCTTCGATTTCACCGGCACCGACCCGCAGACCGGCGTCATCAACTGCACGTACGCGGGCATGCGCGGCGGAGTCATGCTCGCCCTGCTTCCGATCCTCGCCGGGGACATCCCCTGGTCCGCGGGCGGACTGATGCGCTGCTTCGACCTGGTCTCCGAAGAGGGCACGATCAACAACGCCACCTTCCCCGCCGCGGTCAGCCGCGGACCGATCGGCCCCGCCTGGCTCACCGGCACCCTGATCGCCGAATGCCTGTCGCAGATGCTCGACCGGTCGGTCGATCTCGGCACAAGCGTGCAGGCCGCGTGCTGCGGCACCTGGGACACCGCCGTGATCGCCGGTCTCGACGAACGCCCCGAACAGTCGGTGCCCTTCCTCAACATCATGATGGAGCCGATGGCCGGCGGCTACGGGGCCCGCCCCACCGCCGACGGCATGGACACCGGTGGTCTCTTCTGCATCCCGATGGGCCGCATCCCGGACACCGAAATGACCGAATTCCTCTACCCGCTGCTCACCCTGTGGCGCCGCGAGGAACCCGACTCCGGCGGACCCGGACGGCAGCGCGGCGGTGTCAGTGCCTCCATCGCCATCACCCCCTACGGCACCAGCCTGCCGATGGGCCTGGTACTGGCGTCGGCGGGCAAGGCCGTCGCTCAGAACAACGGTCTCGCAGGCGGATACCCCGGCAATACCGGCGTCGAGGTCCTCGCCCGCGGCACCGACATCGTCGAACAGTTCGCGGCCGGCCGCATCCCCGGCGCCCTGGACGATCTCGGTGGCGGCCGTGAACTCGGAGCCTGCTACGCCGAGAGCTACGTGGCACCCGGTGAGGTGCTGTACATGCACTGGCAGGGTGGCGGCGGCTACGGTGATCCGTTGCTGCGCGACCCGGCCGCCGTGGCAGCAGACTTCCGTGAAGGCAAGGTCACCGAAAACGGTGCCGAAACCGTCTATGGAGTCATCCTCTCCGGCGGAGACGTCGATGAGATCCGGACCTCGGATCGGCGGGACGAGATGCGCACGGAGCGTCGAGACCGCTCGGGGACTACTCGGTCCGACGCCCCCGCGCTCGATCTGGCCGGGGCTCGCAGACTCGACGACAACCTGGCGGAGGTCACGATCGGGGACACCCGCGCGATCGCCTGCGCCCAGTGCGGACGCCTTCTCGGAGACGACAAGACCAATGCTGCGCTGGACCTCGCCCGGTTCGAAGGCCCCTCCTCGACCGCCGGACCACAGGTGACCTCCGATCCGCGCGAGTACGTCGACGCCCCCGTCGTCTTCCGGCAGCTGTGCTGCCCCGGTTGCTGGACCGCTATCTACTCCGGCATCGTCCCCGCCGATCACCCTGATCACGCCCTGGACATCGCCCGCCTCCTCCCCGCGGTAGCGGAGCGATAATGTCGGCGAACCCCGTGATGACACTGGAAGCAGGAGGATTGCGGTGACCTTCTCGGATTGGGGCGGACGCCTCGTCACCTTCCCCGCGGACCGGGCCGGACACTACCGCGAAAGCGGGATGTGGAGCGCCGATCCCACCGGGCGGCGACTGCACCGTATCGCCACCCGGTTCCCGGATCGAACGGCGGTGATCAGTGCGGAGGGTTCGATGAGCTTCGCCGAACTGGACCGTCGGACCGACCGGATCGCGGCCGGACTGGTGCGGCTCGGGCTCGACCGACTCGATCCGGTCATCTTCCAGCTGACCAATCGCCTGGAGACCGTCCTTGCCTGGTATGGCTGCCTCAAGGCAGGCCTGGTTCCCGTCGCGACGTTGGCCGCGCACCGCATGCACGAGATCGGGCACGTCAGCCGGAAGGTCGGCGCCGTGGGGCACATCGTCGAGGCCCGCACCGCGGGATTCGATCTCGTCGAGTTCGCACGCGAACACGCTGCCGGGCATCCCAGCATCCGGCACATCATCAGCGTCGGCGACGAGGCGGGTAAGGATCAGCCGGGTGTGACCCGACTGGAAGACATCGGTCGCGAGACCGATCCCGCCGCAGCCCGTGCCGTGGTCGAACAGATAGAAGCGCGGATCGACCCACTCGACGTCGTCGCGTTCCAGCTGTCCGGCGGTACCACCGGTGTGCCCAAGGTGATTCCGCGCATCCATGCCGAATACTGGAACAACGCCCTGCTCTACGCACAACGACTCGGCTGGGACGAACACAGTCGCGTGGCACACCTGATACCGATCATTCACAACGCCGGAATCTCGTGTGGGCTGCACGCGGCGCACTCCGTCGGCGCCTGCCTGGTACTGGCCACCGCTGACGCTCCCGCGGCGTTCGAATTGATGGCACGGACGGAGGCGACCGAAGTCCTCATCGGGCACGGCCACTACCAGGCAGTTCTGACCCCGGACTTCGACAAGGCCCGCGCATCTCTCCGACGGGTCGTACTGTCGGGCGCCAAGGTTCCACCCGAACTGTTCGAACGAGTCGACGACGGTGCGGGGCATTGGGCCGGCCAGCTGTTCGGCATGTCCGAAGGGCTGCTGACGGTGACCCCGATCGACTCCCCCACCCACGCTCGCCTGACGACCGTGGGGACCCCGATCGCGTCCGACGACGAAATTCGCATCCTCGAGCCGGGTACCGAGATAGATCTGCCCGACGGCGACGTCGGAGAACTGTGCTGCCGCGGCCCGTACACGATCCCCGGCTACTTCGACGCCCCGGAGCACAACCGAGATGCCTTCACCTCCGACGGCTTCTACCGCACCGGTGACCTCGCCGCGATCACCGTCATCGACGGCGAGCGGTATCTGTCGATCGAGGGCCGAATCAAGGACCTCATCAACAGGGGCGGGGAGAAGATCAACGCGGAGGAACTCGAATTACTCCTGCTCGAGCACCCTCGCATCGCCAACGCGGCGGTAGTCGCCATGCCCGATCCCCGCCTCGGGGAGAAAACCTGCGCATATCTGGTGGCGACCGATGAAGAGCCGTTGTCGATGAAGGCCATTCAAGAGCATCTGGCCCGGCTCGGCGTCGCCAAGTTCAAGTGGCCCGAACGGCTCGAATGGGTGCCGTCCTTGCCGCACACCAATGTGAACAAGATCGACAAGAAGCGGTTGCGTGCCGCGATAGCCGCGAAGGTGCTCGCCGAAGCCGAAGCCGAAGCCGAAGCCGATGCGCGCGGCGCGGCCGTCTAGGACCACCTGTTCCGTTCTGGATCAACGTCTTCGGGGCATGTCCACACGGGCATGCCCCGAAGACGATCACTCTCCGCACGACATCGACCGCACGCATCACATTGACTGTTCGACACAAACGTAGAATACTCGACTTTACCGTCACACAGACTGGAGTTTTGCCATGAATCTCGCGCGAGTCGCAGTTCTCGGAGGTGGACCCGGCGGTCTCTATGCCGCAAGACTGCTCAAACTCAGCCATCCGGACGCCGAAGTGACCGTGTACGAACAGAGTGCCCCGGACAAGACATTCGGATTCGGCGTCGGCCTCGCCTCCCGCACGCAGCGCAATCTTCGCGAGGCCGATTCGACATCGCTGGAGGCCATCGTTGCCGCTGCACACCCGCACGACATGTCGATGCAGGTCGGCGAGCACATCGCCCGGCTTCAGAGCGGCGACCTCCTTGCGATCGCGCGCACATCCCTGCTCGAAGTGCTGCAACAGCAAGCCCGACAGGCCGGTGTCCGACTGCACTTCGGCGAACGCCGGGACATCGCCGACCTCGACGCGGACCTGATCATCGCGGCCGACGGCATCAACAGCGGAACGCGCACCCAGCTCGCAGACCGCTTCGATCCACACATCGACACCGGCACCGGCCTGTACCTCTGGTGCGGAACCGATTTCGCTCTCCCGAGCGCGATATTCACACCGGTCACCACCGAGCACGGCACGTTCGTCGCGCACGCCTACCCCTACGCGCCCGACCACAGCACCTTCCTCATCGAAACCGACGAGGACACGTGGCGGCGGGCGGGATTCGACGTATCCACCGAGCAGACAGCACCACTCGACAGCGACGAAACCTCACTGCACTACCTGCAGGCAGCGTTCGCCGGCACTCTGCAGCACCACCGGCTGATCGGTAACCGCACCCGCTGGATGCGCTTCCGGACAATCTCGTGTGGGCATTGGCGCAGCGGCAACGTCGTACTCCTCGGCGACGCCGCCCACACCGCGCACTACTCCATCGGCTCGGGCACCAAGCTCGCCATGGAGGACGCCATCGCACTCGACCACGCACTCACCGCCTCTCCGAACATCGAGGACGCGCTCGCACAATATGAGCGAACCCGCCGCCCCGCCGTCGAATACCTCCAGCACATCGCGCACCGCAGCGAACTCTGGTGGGAGTCCTTCCCGCAGCGGATGAACCTACCCGTCGAACAGCTGCTGATCGCGTACATGACCCGCGCCGGGAAGGTCAGTCTCAGCCGATTCCACGACACCGCCCCCACGCTCGTGCGGAAGGGCCTGGCGAACTACGCGGACGTGCCAGCCGACGCGATCCCCAGCACCGACATCACGGACTGGACGATCGGGCAACCACTCGACCACGGTGACCGCCGATTCGAGCACCGGATCGCACCGGCGGACCTGCGCGACGCAGCCACCACCACAGTGCTCGACATCGACTTCGATTCAGCCTGGGGCCCGGAGGCTACCGCACTCGTCGAGACCGCACCAACCGCGCGAACTCTCTGGCTCACCGGCCCATCCACCCGCTCGTCGCTGCTCAGCAGACTCGATTTCGCCGAACGTCTCGGTCACCACACAGACGCAGTCGTCGTCGTCGAGGCGCCCGGTTCCTGCCGCGCAGATGTCGCAGCAGGTTTGGCCAGCGTGCGGATGCACCTCGCGTTCTTCAGCGATCCGGCGACGTCGGACGCTGATCCGGCGCTTTCCGGGTTGCGGGTCTCGACATGAGTACGCGACCAGCGACCGGCGCCCGTTATCCTTCGGACATGACAAGCGAGGAGGCCCCGAACGAGCGCCGACCCCGAGGCCGGGGCAAATCCCGTTCCAGCGATCAGGCCGCGACCGAAAGCGCGGGCCTTCGCAGCAACCCTCGCCGTGAGCTGGTGGAGAAGCAGATCATCGAGCAAGCCACTCGACTGTTTGCCGAACGAGGATTCGCGAGCACCACGCTGCAGGACATCGCCGACGCAACCGGCCTGACACGGCCGGCCCTCTATCACTACGTGGCCAACAAAGACGAGCTCCTCTCCCGCCTGGTCAGCGAGAGCACCGAGACACCGGCCGCGTTGCTACACACCATCAACGAGCGCACCGATCTGGGTCCGACAGAAAAGCTCCGCGAGATGGCCACCGCCATCGCTCTGCATCAGGCGCAGGCTCCGGATCGATTCCAGTTGATCATCCGTTCGGAAGCCGAATTACCCGAAGACATCTCACGCAACTACGAGCAGAGCCGTCGACACGTGCTCAAGGAATTCATCCACGTCATCGAAGACGGTATCCGCATCGGCGAAATGCGACCGGTCGATCCGCGAACCGCAGCTCTGGCCGTCATCGGCATGCTCAACTGGATCGCCTGGTGGCATCAGCCGGGAAACGCAGACGACGACCGAGTCATCGCCACTCAACTCGCGGACATGGCAGTACGCTCGTTGGTTCATCAGGACCCACAGTCGGCGACCCCGGAAGGTCCCGCGCGAGCGATCGCGATGATCCGCCAGGACCTGAACTACCTCGAACGGCTGCTCGACGAATCACGCCCCGACTGACCGCGCTCGACAGCAACGGCCCTGATTCTGACGGAGGTCACGCGCGTCGCAGCGCCAGCACGGGGATTGTCCGGATGCCCGCCGTCTTCTCCGCATATTCGGCAAAGCCGGGGTACCGGCGCGCCTGCTCGGTGTAGATCCGATCCCGTTCGTCACCGGTCACCTCGACGACAGTCACCGGGTACTGCTCGGTGCCGCGTTCGATCTCGGCCTCACCTGCGCTGACGAGGTTGTAGTACCAGTCGGGATTGCTCGGGGCACCGGCCTTGGACGCGAAAACGTAGATCGTGTCCGGACCTTGCTCATCGGGTAGATACATCATCGGGCTCACACGATCGCGCCCAGTCTTACGGCCCCGGTGGTGAACCAGCACCACCGGGGCGCCCTCGAACGGGCCACCAACTCGGCCCTGGTTTGCCCGGAATTCGGCAATGATATTCGCGTTCCAGTCGTCAGGGGTGCTCATCCTGGGAATTGTCCTAGCCCGGCACCGGAACGGGCGGCATTTCCGGTCGACGTCGTCGTCTCGTGTCGCGCTCTTTCCCGCTGACCGCGATGGCGACCATTCCGGCACCGCCAATCCGACGCCACGCACATGCAGGCGTCAGTCGTCACCAGGCCCGAGTGGAAAATCAGTCTTGCTTGGGAACCCAGTGGTCGGTTGCGAGCTCGTAACTCTGTTTGAGCTCCCCGTACGCCGCTCGTTGGGCCTCCTCGCCCTCGCCGTACCGCCGGACGGCCATCTCGTGGGCCGCCGCGAAAGCCGCCTGTACCTCCTTCGACGATCGCCGCAGTGTCTGTGGGAGCTCGGTTCGGTTCACCGCTCCACTCCTTCTCGGTCGTGGCCGTGATGTACCCCTCGATTGTCCGCCCGGGACCATCGCGGCGGTACCGGGTTGACCGGGTTTTCCGATCTCGGCCGCGGGGCGCCTGCGGGCAGGGTCTGCGCAGGGCACCCGGCACCGAGAATCACAGGCATCGAAGCGGGTCTCCACGGTGGCCTGCCAACGGTGTAGACCGGGGAAACACCTGGCACCGGGGCCCGGTATGGGTAACAATGACCCCGGAAAACACACAGCAACGCCAATTTCATTCTCGCCGAAGGGAAGTCCTTACCAGAGGAGACTCGATGCCTGTTTCGCCACACACATTGTTGCAGCACGTCCAGGATCGCACCACCGACCTACGCCGATGGTTGGATACCGGCGAGAACACCGCCGCCCTGACGGCGTATCTGCGCGACGAACCCGTCGACCACCGATGGCTCACCACCTACAAACAACTCACGCACGACCTGCTGAGGGCGGTAGACCATGCCTGCCCGCCCAGCGCGCCGCACGAAACCCAGGCGCCGAACGCCGGCCGGCCGCCGGACCGTCGATGAACGACGACCAACGCCGGGCTCTCGAGCACGTACGCGACACCTGCGCCATGCTGCACAGCTTCCTGACCACCCACCCGAGCGACCGACCGCCCGAACGGGTCCGATGGGCCACCTTCGAGCAGCTCACCGACGAACTCCTCGACGCGGTTACCGCAGCGCAGAATGCAGGAGTTCCCGAACAACGCATCTTCGACAGCATGTGACAACCGTCTGCCGGCCCGGTCCCTGGCCGAAGCGCCCCGGGATCGAAGTTCGGCTCTCTAGCTGGTGCCGGGCGCGGAATACGCAATGCCGGGTGCAATTCCCGCTCGTATTCCGATTGCTCCGGCCTCCCCACGGTTGGCGACGTCGAGTTTCTCGAGCACGCTCGCGACGTGAAACTTGATCGTGCTCTGGCTGATCCCGAGTTCCTCGGCGATGGCGCGATTGCGTTTGCCCACTGCGAGGTGCGCGAGGACTTCGAGCTCGCGGGGGTTCAGGGTGGACAGAAGATGCTCGTCGGGACGGGCGGCGGGCGGGTCCAACGGGATGGTCAGCGTCACCCGACTCCCCCATCCGGCGATGGACTCGATGTCGATCCGGCCGCGCAACGTGTGCAGGCGTCCGGACAGTTGCCGAGTCAGCGCGTTGCGGTCGATGGTGCCGGGCCCCTGGTCACGGACCTCGATCAGGACGTTGTCACCGTCGCAGTCCCACGCGATCCGCAGCCTGGCCAGTACCGGTTGTGCGCCGAATGCCAGCACGATGGCGCGAACCATCGCGCGCGCCGCATGCGCCACCTCACCCGGAAGCGGACGGCCGTCGGCCGGCGGGTCGACATAGTCGACGTCGACCTCCCGATGCCGCAAGAGAGGTCGCAATTCGCCCTGCAACCTGGCGAATGCCGTGGTGACCGCCTCCTCTGACAGGGCCCGATCGGCGGCACCCGCCGATCGCAGCGCGATCAGTGCGGCCGATGCCGTCTCGCTCGCGGTGATGCGCGACCGCCGATCGTCGAGGTCGTTCGATCGGAGGGTTCCGAGGATCGACGACAGGGTCGCCTCGTGCACCTCCGTCAGTTCGGCGATGGTGCGAGCGCGTTCACTCGACGCCGCCCGTGACTCGGCGAGATAGTCGGGGCTGGCCTGTGCCACCTGTTGCTGGATGGAGGTCGCGACGATCCCGAACATCGCCGCGACCCCATCGGGCTCGGGTGGGCCGGCCTGAGATGGCCGCGGGACCAGGACGAGCAGCGTGTCGCCGGAGTCGCGGACCGCCCAGACCCGGCGGCGTCCACCTCCCAGTGAACGGATTCCGGCGACGACACCGCCGGGTTCGATGGATTGTTTGATCTCGTCGAGTTCGTCGATGGTCACTCGGTCGACTATCTCGCGGTTTCCGGCGACTTTGCGGGGGCGTCCGGTGCACTCCCGGGTGAAGATCACCAGCGCGTCGTGCGGCCACCATCGGCCCAGGAACCGGGAGAAGCGGGTCGCGATGTCCGGGAGCGGTCCCGTGATCACCTTCCGCATCTCCACCCAGGGGTCGACCTGCAACCGAGCCGAGTCCTCCACGCTTACCACCCATTCACAGTATGGCCGGGTACGAGGCAACGGCACTGGCCAAGCGGCCGGCCCGAACCGGCCGACCGGCCGGGTGCCGCGGCGCACCGGAGTCGGCAGCCTTGGATGAGACCGGAACGGCTATCACCGAGGAGGACCATGACCATCACCGTCGAGCAGACACGCACACGGTTCAGTGACGGGCGCCGCATCGTGCTCGACGAGAACGAGCGCCTACTCAATTCCGTTGCCGCAGAACAGTGGGACCGCGCCGGTTCGCTCATCACCACCGCGCGGGCAGTGTTCGTGATCGGCAACGGGCGCAGCGGCCTGGCCGTCCAGATGGCCGCGATGCGACTGATGCACCTCGGCCTGCGCGTCCATGTGGCCGGGGAGGTCACCGGCCCTGCCATCGGCGACGGCGATCTGCTGATTGCCGTCTCCGGGTCGGGCACCACCGCCTCGGTCGTCGGCGCAGCCGATACCGCGAACAAGGTGGGTGCCTCGGTGCTCGCTGTGACTACGGCCTCGGACTCGCCGCTCGCCCGGCGCGCCGACGAGATCCTGGTCCTGCCTGCGGCCGACAAGCAGGACCACAGCGCAGCCATCACCGCCCAGTACGCGGGCAGCCTGTTCGAGCAGTCCGTGCTCCTCGCCTTCGATGCCCTGTTCCAGGCGCTGTGGAGCAATGAAGACCAGACCGCCGAGCGGCTGTGGGAACGCCACGCCAACATCGGCTGACCACGAATCCCATCAGAAGATAACCAGGAGAAACACATGACGAAGCTGCAGGTTGCCGTCGATCTACTCACCACCGCCGACGCGCTGGCCCTGACCAACAAGGTGGCCCCGTACGTCGACATCATCGAACTCGGCACCCCACTGATCAAGAGCGCCGGCCTCAGCGCCATCAGCGCGATCAAGGCGGCGCACCCGGACAAGGAGGTCTTCGCCGACCTCAAGACCGCCGACGCCGGCTTCCTCGAGGCCGACCTGGCCTTCTCCGCCGGCGCGGACCTGGTCACGGTCCTCGGCGCCGCCGGTGATGCCACCATCAAGGGTGCGGTCGAGGCAGGCCAGAAGCACGGCAAGAAGGTCGTCGCCGACCTGATCGGCGTGGAGAATCGGGTCGAGCGGGCCCGCGAGATCGCCAAGCTCGGTGTCGCGTTCGTCGAGATCCACGCCGGCCTCGACGAGCAGGCCCAGCCCGGATACTCCATTCAGACCCTCCTCGACGACGGCAAGATCGCCGGTGTCCCGTTCTCCGTCGCCGGTGGCGTGAAGGTCGACACCATCGCCGCCGTCCGTGACGCGGGTGCGGACGTCGCCGTCGCCGGTGGCGCCATCTACAGCGCCGAGGACCCGCCGCGGCCGCGAAGGCACTCAAGGAAGCACTGACCCAATAGCACGCGATTGCTGACGGTGAAGGCCCTGAACACATCCAGTTCAGGGCCTTCACTCTTTCGCACCCCGGGTCAGATTCCGTCCCGGTGCAGACAGCCGAGAGGGGTTCTCCGCCGGCAACAGATGGCGAGAACCCCGTGAGTGGTCGTGGCGCCTCGCCGGCCTCCATGCCTGGTTAGGAGGCCATCTACCGACTGCGCCGCGAGCGGGCTGATCGACCAGGCGTTCGATGGCGACCGAGATGAGCGTTCGCCATGGCATGCCCCGGCCGGAAACGCCCGACACCTGTGAAGACAGCCGTGATGTGCAGGTCGCGCCTTGATTGAACCCGGCCGCAGTGGGTATGCAGGCACTGCCCCCACGCCGGGTCCCACACCTGGGCGCCGCGCACCCGGTCTCGATCGCCCCGACGATCACCTCACCCGCCCCGGCGACCGAGCAACGACGGCACCACGTCGCGACACAGCAGGATCGATCTCATGACCACACACACGCATCTCACCACCGACCACGAGGAAGTCCGCCAATGGACCCAAGCCCATCACGGCATCCCCGCCCGGGTCCCTCACACCACGGCCGGCGACGTGCTTCGAATCGACCTGCACGGAGTCGACTCCGGTCTCGAACATATCTCCTGGACGGAATGGTTCGCCGCCTTCGACCAGCAGGGCCTGGCCCTCAGTTATCCGGACCCGCACCTACAGGGCGGGATCAGCGCCTGGTTCGAACTCGTACCCCGACCCCGATCCCGCACCGCGGACGGCCCGTAGTAATCGCGCGCGCCACACCCCCGCCCTTTCCACCGGTGTGATGTAGTAGTCACAGGGAGGCGGTCGTGAATGCGCCTGCCGGGTAGGTGGGGCCGTTGGCGGAACGGATCTCGGGGTGCCGCGGACGAGATCCGTTCCGGGCCGCGTTCGCCGCCACAATCAAACGGCCGGGTCGCCGGGACGGACGTCGTCGCCACTGAGGCAGGGTCAGGTACTCGCGTATACCGTCTCGTACAGATGCCAG
This sequence comes from Rhodococcus jostii RHA1, assembly GCF_000014565.1. Classification (NCBI taxonomy): domain Bacteria; kingdom Bacillati; phylum Actinomycetota; class Actinomycetes; order Mycobacteriales; family Nocardiaceae; genus Rhodococcus; species Rhodococcus jostii. The sequence goes on from NC_008268.1 coordinate 572,839, forward strand.
GCCGCGCCGCCCCCATGGTGCCGATGCCCTGGATTGCCACCGTCGTGTCTGCCGGAGTCCAGCCATATGCTTTCACCGTTCCGATGCAGGCCTGCGCGACTCCGTAACCGTCAATCACATCTGCCCAGCAGAAAACCGCTGGGCACCGGGGCGTTCAGATATGACTCCGCCCCGGTCCCTTCCCGTCCTCCAATCTTCGCGACCCGAGGCGGAGTACCCATGACCTCACGTCGAGAACCGCCCCGACGCGGCGCGCTGTAGGGACGGGTGGGCGCGATGCGCCGTGGGCGCCGGTTCCGGCTCGGGACACCTCGCCCGCTGCTGTGACCGCCTGGGACACGGAAACCATGAGCGAACGGCTCACTTCTCGGACTGTGGCCCCCGCTCGGCCACCTCGCGCACCGCCGCGGCGACCGCTGGCGCGACACCCGCGTCGAACACGCTCGGCACGATGTAGGTGGCATTGAGCTCGGACGGCGACACCCTGTCGGCGATCGCTCCGGCCGCGGCGATCAGCATCTCGTCGGTGATGTCGACCGCGTGCGCGTCGAGCAGACCGCGGAACACCCCCGGGAAGGCGAGCACGTTGTTGATCTGGTTCGGGAAGTCCGACCGGCCGGTGGCCACCACGGTGGCATGTTCGCCGGCGGCGACCGGGTCGACCTCCGGGACCGGATTGGCCAGCGCGAACACGATCGACTCGTCGGCCATCGCCGCGATGTCGTCGCCCGTGACAATGTTCGGCGCCGAGACCCCGATGAACACGTCCGCCCCGACCAGCGCGTCCCGCAGTGATCCCGTCCGACCCTCCGGATTGGTGTGCTCGGCGATCCAGGTACGAAACTCGTCGGCGGTGTCGTCCGGGGACAGAATTCCCTTCCGTCCGCAGCCGATGATGTTCGTCGCGCCCTGGGCGACGAGCAACCGGATGACGGCGTGCCCGGCGGCGCCGACGCCGGACACCACGATCCGGGCCCGGTCGAGCGACTTGCCGACCACCCGCAGCGCGTTGGTCAGGGCGGCCAGGACCACGATCGCGGTGCCGTGCTGGTCGTCGTGGAACACCGGAATGTCGAGGATATCGCGGAGCCGGGCCTCGATCTCGAAACACCTTGGGGCGGAAATATCTTCAAGGTTGATGCCGCCGTAGACGGGCGCCAGGGCCCGGACGATCTCGACGATGGCATCGGGGTCCTGGGTGTCCAGGCAGACCGGCCAGGCGTCGACCCCGGCGAATTGTTTGAACAGTGCCGCCTTGCCCTCCATCACCGGGATCGACGCCGCGGCACCGATGTTGCCCAGGCCCAGGACCGCGGACCCGTCGGTGACCACTGCGACGGTGTTGCGTTTGATCGTCAGGCGGCGCACGTCCTCGGGGTGTTCAGCGATGGCGGTACACACCCGGGCGACGCCGGGGGTGTAGGCGCGGGAGAGGTCGTCGCGGTGTTTGAGCGGAACCGTGGGGACCACCTCGAGCTTGCCGCCCAAATGCAGAAGGAAGGTGCGGTCGCTGACCTTGCCGACGATCACCCCCGGAACCTCGGCAATCGCGGTAGAGATCTGGTCGGCGTGCGCGACGTCCGAGGCGTCGCAGGTGAGGTCGATGACCATGTGGTCGGGATGGCTCTCGACTACATCGAGCGCCGTCATGGCACCCTTCACCGATGCGATCGCGGCCGCCAACGTCGACGTGGTGCCAGCGCCAACCGGTGCATGGACGCGGACGGTGATCGAATAACCGGGGCTAGGACTGGGCATGTGAAGCTCCTGGATACTGAATGACGACCAGCAGGGTTCCGGCCGGATCATCGGGTGCCCGATCGGCACACACGCACCGGGTGTTTCCGCCCGCAACACCCTTAGTCTGCGCTGCCATCGCCGATCCGGACAAGAGGACACCCATCCGGCACCGACAACGCCGCGATGAATCAACGGCCCAAGTTGCCCGGTCGGACGGAACACTCCGTGATTCGAAGCGGGGAGCCGTGCGGCGGCAACGTGCCCGGTCCGAAGTAAGCCCGGGCGCGTCGCCGTGCATTTGCGACGTTTAGTACACCTGTACTCGGGTAGGGCTGCAGGACCAACTTAAGGGGCCAGCCATGTCAGCACAGCAAAACATCGAGACCGCCAAGAATGGGTACGCCGCGTACTCGGCGGGCGATGCCGAGAAGGCTATGAGTTTCTTCGACGACGACATCGAGTGGATCTCGCCCGGCAACAGCACCGTCAGCGGCACCTTCCATGGCAAACCGGAGGTCGGCGCGATGTGGATGAAACTGGCCGAGAAGTCCACAACGACAACACCAGAGCGTTTTCTCGCCGACGACGATGTCGTTGTCGTTCTCACCCGAGTCGCCGCCGGTGGGGAGTCCGCCGACGAAGCCGATGTGCTCACTTTCCGCGATGGGAAGGTCGTCAAATTCCAGTCCGCCGCGGACACCGCGATGCTGGAACGAGTCTTCGGCACGAAGTAGCCGCGAACGGACACGATTGCATGACAGCTCGTGCGATCGATGACGTCGTGGGTAGCCGCGGTCGGAACCGCGGCTCGGGCTGGGTGTTGTCAACCGCGCTAACAGCACCCGGATCACGTGCCGTCAAACTGGCCCCAGGATCACACGATCATTGGTCGCAGGCGTTCTCTACCTCGTAAACAACACACGCCACTCCCCGACCGAGCCACTCGGATTGCGCAGTCAGTGGCCGGTGCCCGCTGCGAAGGTCTATCCGCTGGACCTGCCGCTCAGCCGCGCGGACACTGGGTGACGAGAGCACCAACCAGGCCCACCGGCACCACCTGCTCGGATGGACGCTCAACCGAATTGGCGGTGAGACGATGAATCGCGAAACGATTCAGGGGTGGGTCGCGGAACAGATACACCTCGATCCCGCGACCGCCACGCCGGCGCTGCTCGCGAAGCTGGACGATTTGACCGCGCGGGCCGAGGCGATGTGCGTCCGCCAACTGCTCGATCTGCCAGAGTTCCGACGTCTGGTCTGGTGAGCTTTCACCGCTCCGAGTGCGTGAATCCCGTCGCGGGGCTCGTGCAGTCGACTGACGATCACGTGCGGGTGCCCTTCTGAAACTGACAGTGGGCGCCCGGGGACCAAAAGCTCCTGAGCGCCTCCTGGCGGGTCGGCCGTCCGTTTGGGCTTGACCACAACGGAACCCACACCGCCACCCGACGGTCGGTGGCCGGATCACGCCACATCCCCAGCTTGCCGTCGTCCAGCTGGCCTCGTCGCCGGGCGGGACCACACCCGGGGCACCGTGACCTTCGACTCCACCACATCATCGTCGAATTACGCTGCCACATAACGTCGAACGGTCGATTGCGACACCGTTGCGCCGTGGTCGTCACGCAGGCGTTGCGCGATTGTCGCCACCGTTGCCGTCGACTTCGACTGTCCGCCGGTCCCGTCGTGGTGCGCCGCGATCGCCGGCCACGTCACCGCCCGCGCTGCCCGGTCGCCGACCTCCTAAAACCACCCGGCGATCAGCTCCCGCCAGGGCGCCTCGTCGAACTTCCCACCCTCCTTGGGTGCCAGCCCCGCCGCCAGCACGGGTGCCCCACCCGAACCATGCTGCCCGCCTTCAGGACTGGCCAGTGAAAGCGCCAAGAAGGACCCCGCCCCGCCGCGCGAGCTGTGCCGAGCCGTGCTGAGACGACCGAACGGGACGCCCGCCTGTGATTCCCAGACGTCAGGAGTGGTGCTCCGTCCTCGTCACAGGCCCAATACGCAACCCCAGAGTTCGCCGAGGGCGTGTGGGGGTTGTCTCTTCAGAAGACGCCGAGGCTCCCTGTTGTTTTTGGTCAACGCGTGATGTGCCAGAGAATCACGTCATGGACGTGGCGTGACTTGTCCATACCGCGAAACTCTGCCGTGTGCACTTTGCCGGCATCGATCGCGATGCTGCCGCCGGAGAAGAAGGCGCCCGCCCAACTTTTGTTGCTGACGACGGAGACCGAACGAATCTTGCCGTATGGAATCGACGTGATCGCGGTCTTGTTGCCGACAAAGCTCCTGTCCTGCAAAATGACACGCCGATCGGTCAGGGCAACGAACCCAGTACCGGTGCCGATGCAGTCGTAGACGGCGATGACCGATTCCCCCTGCAACAGTCCGCTTTGTATCTGCGCGAGCTGCTCGCGCTTGTCGAAGATGGGTTGCAGTGTCTGCATGTGGTGTCCTTGTACATTCGGGAGGGCAGATCGTGCCCGTCCGGGCGGGTGTGCCGCGTTCGATGTGAGTCGGCATATTCGCAGTCGACAATGCGGATCGAAGCCGCGCCTCTGGGAGTTCCAGAGTTGGTGTGCCGTCGTCGTCGCCGTAGGCGCCTGTTGTACGTCTGTGCCAACGACCCGGATTCTCGGATCGACAGGTGGCGAGCCACTGTGGGAAAGACTTGCGCTCCCCGACTGGCGTATCCGTGCGCGGCAACCGCGTCGTCGACAGCGTCCGGCTCACCGACGGTGACATCGTTCGGATCGGCGACCACGAGTTCGCATTCCAGATCGCGGTCGACCAGTGCCCTTGCCGGCCAACCGTCGGACGGTAGGCAGGGCCGGTCTATGCCCCGTCGACCGGTTCGCATCGCGTGCGGCCACCAACGCGGCGGGGCGGTGCGACGGGGAATCAGGCTGGGATCTCGTAGGCATATTGCGGGCAGAACGCCCCCACGGCGTCGCCAATGAAGAAGCCCACCTCGTACGGCGTGTAGTAATAGTCGGACTTGTTCAGGTACGCCTCGGTCATCTCGAAGAAGCCGTAGCCGCTCTCGAAGTCCCCGCAGATCTCGTAGCCAAACCCCACCGCGTAGTAGGACGAGCCGTAGGAAATGCCTTCCGCATCCAGGGCGGTCAGGTATGTCTCCTCCGGCGACAGATAGCTTGTGGCGTTGGCGGTGCCGACCGCGCCCAACGCGGCGGCGCCGAGAACGGCGGCGACGGCGGCGGCGCCGACGGCGGACTTCTTCAGACTGGTGAACATGGCGGGTCCTTTTCGGTGAGTACCTTGGCTGGTAGGAAAAGGATCCGAGACGCCGCTTGTTAGATTCTGAACAGAACCTTGTGATGGTCTCAGTGAGTCCGCCCCGGGCCTTTCGGCTCCGCCTTGACGGTGTGGATGTCGTCGAGACGGTCTTCGCGTTCCCGAGATTGCTGCGGGCGCTGCGGGCATACAGTTTCGCGACGACACCATCGGGGATCTTGCCGAGGTGGCCGCCGAACTTCCCGGACTCCTGGTGCCAGGCGACGCGGGGCCCCCGGCCCCTGCCGGGGCGAAGCGGATTTCGGTCTCGAAGGGCGCGGGGGTGTCGATGCCCCGGCGACGCAGGTACTTGCCCTGCTGTACGTCGGTCACTTACTCGGTGACCGCGAGCCGGCGGCCGTCGACCTTGACAATGTGATGCACGACGGCCCCACCTCACCGCCGTTTCCCGAGACCTGTTCGTAGGAGACCACATTCCTGGCGTAGAGAGTGCGTTGGCCAGGTCCTGAAAGAAGGCGAACACCTGGTTGACGGGGTGGTGGTGAGTCGGTTGTCGATGACTGCCGCAGAGAAGATGTCCCACCTGGCCGTTCCACCACCACCTCCGTCGTGACCCGGTGTGGGGCGGCGGTCCCGATGGTCCGGCGGACTGGTTGCCCGTGTGCTCGGATCGGGTTGAGCAGTTTCCTGTCCCTGTTAGCCCGTCTCCATGTCAGTTGATGGTGACGGTGCGGGGCGGATAGACGTGCTGGTTCTTCCCGCGAAGGGTGCCACCTTGAAGCCGCGTCGCGCTGCTCGGCCGCTCATGGATGTCCTGGTCGATCGGCTCAGGATCCGCCGCGACCTTCCAGTCCACGGCGCCATGCGAGGCGGCGTCGAACCTGAGCCCGTCGACGCGGCCTTTCTCCCGCTTGGACCGGCGCCCGGCCGCGCCGAGCTTGCGGAGACCGTCACAAGATTCTATTCAGATTCCGACAAGCGACATCCCAGATCCTTTTCGTACCTGCCAAGCTACTCATAGAAGAGGACCCACCATGTTCCCCACGTTCGTCAAGTCCACCGCTCGCGTCGCCACCGCCACACCGGCGCCCCGAATCGCCGGCTCTATCAAGAGACACACCGGCCTTCGCGCCGCGATATGTGTCGGCGCTACGATTCCGCTGGCGCTCTTCGGACATGGAATAGCCTCAGCCGCAGGAACTGTCGAGATATATGGCAATGCCGGCGAGGTCGATGTATATGTCACCGACGGTACCCCCGGGGAGAACTGCCTAGTCAATGACAACGGCTACACGTTTGGCGGCGTAGTAGACGATGCGGGTTATCTGGATTTCTATATTCCAGCCGAGCCCGGCGACCACCAGGTGACAGTGGCGTGCGACCCGCAGCGGAGGCTACGGCCAATGGGTCACGGTCGCACCCACCGGCCCCGGACCCGGACCGGCCCCGGCCCCAGCCCCAGGACCTGCCCAGGGCTACTTGGTTAACATCTGGGGCATCCCAGGCGGAGTCGATGTGAATATCACCGGCGCGGTGCCATGGGAGTGGTGTCGAGCCGACGCGGACAACACGCCGTTCTACGTTGAGGACCTCGTAGATGAATCGGGCAACCTGGTTCTTATTCTCCGCACGCCTCCCGGCCAGCAAACCGTGACCGTGGTGTGCGACAGCAGCGGAGCCGTCGCTCAAACGGTGACGGTCAGCTGACAGGTCTCGTCACCGGATTCTGGGGGCAGTCGGTCACCGATTACCCTCGGCCGACGCCTTCTTCGCCGAACACCCTGTCCTTGCCTGACTGACAGTCCGGTCCTTGCTTGACTGACAGTCCGGTCCTTGCTTGACTGACAGTCCGCCCGCAGCGAACGGTGGCCGAGAGGCGTTCGTCCAGCGCGTCGAGTACCTCGCTGAGAAGTGCGGTGAGCGCTTCCCGCGTCGACGTCGGGAAGCAACAATCCGGGATCAGGCGCGATCAACGGGTTCGTGGACCGTTGTCCGGGTCGTCGGTTACCGCCTGCGCAAGCCGGAGAGCCAACTGGGCCGTCGACACCGGTTCTCGTGGGGTGAGGTTGCCCCTTGAGAGTGGACACCGGATTTCATGCGGCAACTGACAGCGTAGACGACGCGATGAGTCGTTGTTCGAACTCCACTGGGGTGAGGTATCCGAGGGCGGAGTGACGGCGACGTCGATTGAAGTACGAGAGCCACTCGAACAGCTCCAGCCGTGCCTGCGACTTCGACGTCCAACTCCGTCCGTGCAGCCACTCCCTCTTGAGTCCTTGGAAGAACGACTCGGCGAGAGCATTATCGTAACTTGACCCGACCCGTCCTCGACTTTGCTGAATCCCATGACGGCGGCAGACATCGACGAAAGATGCTGCGGTGTACTGTGATCCGCGATCGCTGTGGAAGATAACGCCACCGACGTCACCACCGCGGGTGCGCACCGCCATCTCGATCGCGTCCGTGACGAGCTCGGTGCGCATGTGGTCAGCGATCGACCAGCCCACCACCCGGCGTGAGCAGATGTCGATCACCGTGGCCAAGAACAACCACGAGGATCCCACCGGGATGTAGGTGATGTCCCCACACCACTTGGTATCGACAGCCGTAGCGGTGAAGTCTCGCATCACCAGATCCGGCACCGACGGAGCCGACTTGTCCGCGATGGTCGTGCGCTTGCTGCGGCGCAGGTGCCTGCCCACCACGTGGTGGATTCGCATCAGCCGGGTCACCCGTTTGCGGTTGATCTTGCGTCCGCGGGAGCGGAGTTCGGCGTGAACCCGCGGGGCGCCGTAGGCGCTCCGGTGCTCGGTATGGATTGCGCGGATCTCGGCGACTGTCGCGGCTTCCTCGGCCTGCCGCTCGATTCGGGCCGGCTCCGTGATCAGGTGCTTGTAGTAGGCGGAACGGGAGGTCCCGAGCGCCCGGCACAGCCGCTGCACGCCGAACTCGGCGCGATGGTCGGAGATGAAGTCCCAGCGGCGGGTCTTCACTTCACCTCCTTTGCGAAATACGCGGCTGCCCGGCGCAGAATCTCGCGTTCGAGCTGCCATTCCTTTTCCGCACCGCGCAGCCGCGCGTTCTCCGCGCGCAGCCGCGCGAGCTCGTCCGCCTCGGTCCCGTCGGCGCCGGTACTGCGGTCCTGCGAGCGCGCGTTACGGGCGGCGGTGTCCTTGCGGACCCACGTCCGTAGCGTCTCGCCACTGACGCCCACATCCGCGGCCACATCCGCGTACGTGCGTTTACCGTCGGCCGCGCGGTACAACGCGACCGCGTCTTTCCGGAATTCCTCCGTGTACAGAGACTGGCGTCCCACCTCGACATCCCTCCTGGCTCTCCTAGAACCATTGTCAGGGGTGTCCACTCCAAGGGGGCAGCCTCAGGGGCCCGGTTTGGGGGGGTATCGTAGGCGAAAATCCGGCGGCATGGTCGACGGCGGTGCACCATGAGCGAAAATCCGGGTTCGCCAGGCGGTCCGCACTGGCAACCCAGCGGGCCTGAGTGGCAACCTCAGGCCCAACAATGGCAACCGCACGCCCAGCAGTGGCCGCCCGCCGGTGGGCAGCCCCCTGGTCCTCCACCTCCACCGCCACCTCGTCGTTCACCGGGCGGTGGCCGCTGGCCTCTGCTGGTCGGGTTGATCGCCGCCGTGCTGATCGGACTGCTCGTCGGCGGCTATCTGTTGTTCGTGAGGGGTGATGCGGATGAGGGTGAGGTGTTGCTCGAGGCGGCGGCATCCGAGGGGCCGTTTCCGTGGACGCCGCCGGTGGTTCCGCCCGATGCGCCGACCACGCTGCCGGAATCGATGCCGACGATGGCTCCCAGTGCGCCGGATCCGGGACGGCCCGGATTGATTGCCGTGCCGGGCGACCGAACCGGAATCTACGGTGGCTCCCTCGAGTTGTCGGTCTGCGACAAGCCGAAACTGATCGGATTCCTCGAGCAGAATCCGGGGCAGCGGGCCGCGTTCGGCGAGGTGTTGGGTATCACCGACGTCCGCGCCTTTGTCGAGTCGCTCACGCCCGTGATTCTCGGTTCCGATACCCGGGTGACGAATCACGGGTACGAGAATGACCGACCGACACCGTTGCAGTCCGTGCTGCAGGCCGGGACGGCAGTCCTCGTCGACGACCGCGGTGTACCAAGGGTTCGGTGCCAGTGCGGGAACCCGCTGTTGCCGCCGCAGCCCACCAAAGCAGCCCCGACATACACCGGGCAGCGGTGGCCGGGTTTCGAGCCCGACAAGATCGTCGTCGTGCAGTCCGCGCCGACGCCGGTTACCCAGCTCACGGTCATCAACATCGTGACGGGGGCACCCGTGGTGATCAACGTCGGCAGCGGGACACCGCAGCAACCGACGACGACGCCGACGCGTACCACGACGGCGCCACCCCCACCGCTCCGAACGACAGCGGCGCCACCCCCACCGCTCCGAACGACAGTCGCGCCACCGCCACCCCTCCGGACCACAGCGGCGCCACCCCCACCGCCGCGGACCACGATGGCGCCACCCCCGCGGACGCAGCCGCCGACAACGCAGGCGCTGCCACCCGCCGACTGGAGTACGACGGCCGAGGCTTTCCGCGGCCAGGACGGAGGTCGAGCGTCGTTCGACTGCCCGCCAGGAGGAACCTTCGGCTCCGTGTGGGGTTCCGGCACCTACACCGATGACTCCAGCGTGTGCACGGCCGGTGTGCACGCGGGGGTCATCTCCCAGCAGAGCGGCGGGGTGGTGATCATCGAGATCTCTCCCGGTCTCGGCTCCTACCAAGGATCGACGGCCAACGGTGTCACGTCCCAGGACTGGGGAAACTGGTACGGCTCGTTCCAAGTCGCCGGTGGTGGCTGACCGCGCTCGGCCGGCGACCAGATCAACCGTCGCCCGACAGTTGCAGCACTCTGTCGCCGTCGGTGACGACGAGATCACCGGTGGCCGTGACCGCGACCCAGATCGGGCCGTGCAGTCCGGTGAACCGGACGACGGCCGGCGTATCGGCACCGGCCCGAAGTGCGACGACGCGGCCGCCTCCGTAGTCGGCAACAAACACACCGGTGGAATCTGCCGCCACACCGGTCGGGGACGCGAGGCCCGTGAACGGCAGCACGGTCTGGTCGGTGGCGCCGGCGGGCAGGAAGAGCACGCGATTGTTGTCGGTATCGGTGACGAATACGTCTCCACCGGAGTTGACCGCCACCCCGACCGGTCCGTGCAGGTCGGATAACGGCAGCACCTGCGGGCTCGCAGCACCCGCTGGCAGAGCGACAATTCTGTTGTTGTTGTTGTCGGCGACGAAAAGATGACCCGCGTCGCTGACCGCCACTCCGGCGGGCCCAGCCAGGCCGGTGAACGGCAGCACCGTCTGGGTCGTGGCTCCCGCGGCGAGCTCGAGCACCCGGTTGTTGCGTGTGTCGGCGACGAAGACGTCGCCGGCGCCGTTGGTCGCCACCCCCGACGGGTGGTCGAGATCGGTGAACGGGAGTACCTCCTGGGCGCCGGCGCCCGCGGCCAGTCTCAGGACTCGATTGTTGTTGCTGTCGGCGACGACGAGATCGCCGGCAGTGTTGACCGCCACGCCGACCGGATAGTCGAGGCCTTCGAACGGCAAGGTGGTCTGCGTCGCTGACCGGTTCGGCCAGCTGACGAACACCACCGCGGCACCGACTGCCAGCAGTGCGAGGAGGGCCAGCGCAAGCAGAACCCCGGCCCGTTTCCGCCGGGGTGGAACGCTGTTCCTCTGCGGCGGGGGCGGTTGCGGTGCCAGAGGGGGAAGCTGTTGCCCTTGCCGGCGTGGCGTCGGCTGCCGACTCGTCGGGGTATCGGGTGCGGCGTGCACGTTCGCCGTCTGCCTCCGCGTGAGGATTTGCTTGGCCGTCTGCGCGGACTGCATGCGTGACAGGGCGAGCTGAACGCCCGCGGAAAGTGCGTGGCAGCTCGGCAGCCGGTCTTCACGGCGCTTCGTCAGAGCTGCGGACACGATGTCGTCGAAGGTCGGCGGAAGATCACCGCGCACAGCGCTGATCCGCGGTACGGGTCCACAGAGATGACCGCGCATGACTTCCTGGGTGCTTCCGGTGAACGGGGGGTGTCCGGTGAGCAGGCAAAATAGGGTGCATCCCAATGAGTACACGTCTGCGCGCAGGTCGAGTGGGATGCCTTGGAAAGCCTCGGGCGCCGAGTACTGCAGGGTGGCCACCAGCGACCCGGTTCTGGTCAGGTGCTGCGTCTCGTCGAGGGCCTTGGCGATACCGAAGTCGGTGAGCAGTACCCGCTCGGGTTGCCCGGCGCCCGACATGCCCAACAGAATGTTCGCCGGTTTGACGTCACGGTGCAGCACGCCGTTCTCGTGCGCATAGTCCAGAGCCTTGGCTGTTTCGGCGACGATGTGCACGGCGCGCGGCGGGTCCATCGGACCCTCACGCAGCGCCACCGCGGCATCGGTTCCGGCGACGTATTGCATCGCAATCCAGTGTTGATTTGCTTCCCGGCCTCGGTCGAAAACGGACACGATGTTCGGGTGTTCCAGCCGCGCCGCGTGGTCGGCCTCGAGCTCGAAGCGGGATCGGAAACAGTCGTCGGTGGTCAGGCTCCGGTCCAGCAACTTGAGGGCGGTGTTCCGAGGCAGGTGAGGATCGCGCGCGAGGTACACAGCGCCCATCCCGCCGACCCCCAACACCCTTTGGATGGTGTAGCCGGCGAACACGTCACCCGGCTCGAGTTCCGCACCACCCATCGGCAACACCGCCTTCGGTCGGACCTCTGCGCTGTATGTGAGCCAATTGGAGTGTATGACTTGGCACACTTACGGGGCACGAGTCGGTCGCCCACGGAATCCACCTCGGCCGCCACGGCAAACGCCGATACCTTCCGCCAGCCCGCGGCGTTCCGCCGGCCGTCACGACTGCATCTGCCTGAACCAGAACTCGACGGCCCCCGCCGGGCGGCGTGCCAGCGAGGGCCCGGCATTGTTCCACGCACGGTGATCGCGAAGAATTCCGCATGCAGGCGCAGATGTCTATCCATAACGGGAACGGGTTCTCAGTGGTTCGATTGCCGGTGTCACGGAGTGCGCCGGCACATTCAACCCGGGTCATCTGATGCCGGCGACCGTGAACGATCCGTCGTCGAGCAACACCGGAGCGATCCTTACCCCGGTTATCCGTTCGACCAACGCGAACACACCCCTCGATGTGTTGGTACTCGCGGCAGCCGCACGCAGCCTCGTCAGTTCGATCCCGCCGCTCTCGCGGACAAGCGCAACCCGCGATTCGGGGGCCGTACCCACATCCGACCACGTGACCACGACGCTGAGCGTCAGCAGTCAAAAGTTTGCGGGCAGTAAGCCATTCGCACCACAACTCGTCGTTCCCGAAGCTTCAGCTCTATGAATTCGTCCACCCTTGATGCTGCGGTGGTGCGATCAGCGTATCGGTGATCCAGACATCGCCGCTGTTCCGCTGGATCATCAGCGACGCCGCCGTTGCCTGATTCGGTCACGGCGGCATCAGGGCTGGAATGGGATGTGTGCCTCCCCTCTCGCTGTGGAAGCGCCTGTATCTGCTCTGCACACGCCCCGACGGCCTCGTCGCCGAGTACGACGAACTCGGTGCACTCGTCCGTGCGGGGGTTCTTGCCGAGCTCTACCTGACCGGCGAGGTAGCGGATCGCAAGGGCCACGCGGTCATCGAGTCCACCCCGGTGCTTCCGGGCGCGCTGGAGCAACATCTGATCGCGCAGATCTCCGCCTCACACCCGCGCACCTGGGAACACTGGATCGGCACCGACCCGCGGCCCACCGAGCGGCTGGCCCGGGACCAACTCGTGAGTGAGACAATCGTGGCCACGGAGCAGCGCCGGTCCCTCGGCATGGTCCCCTATACGAGGTACCGGGCGTCCGACCTGGAGTTGAGGGCACGGCTGCGGGCGGCGGTCGAGGACACATTGCGCGCGGCCAAAGCCGACGAGCCCGACCACGACGCCATCACACGCGCCGCGCAGGGCGCCCTCTCGATGCTGCCGGACAATGCCAAGTCCCTCCCCCGCACACAACAGCATGAACTGCTGGCCGAACTCCGCGAGCGGGCCGAGTCCAGCCTTCGCGCCTCCCATCCGCGCGGTCAGGGACGCGCGGTCACCGACACGGACGCCGTATACGCCGCCCTGTCAGTGCGAATCCCATATCGCTGCAAACACTTCCAAGTTGAAGGCGACTACCACGACCAAATCCTGTCCTTCTCGAAACGAATCGGTCCGATCGCCCCGGCGTTGTCGTCGGCATTGCGCACCATGAAGTGGACGCGCGCCGCCAGTTTCACTTAGACCGACCCGGCCGAGCGGGACATCCGACCCGGGTCCGATCGGCTCGGGATCCTCCGAGACCGTCGAGTCACGGAGCGGAGCCGAGGCGGCATCACACCCGAACCCGTTGATGCAGCGGTCCTCCCGCTGTGACCGGCCCCAGGCCGCGTCGAGCTCGCGGAGACCATCACAAGTTTTCGTTCAGAATCCGACAAGCGACATCCCAGATCCTTTTCATACCAGCCAATGGCAACTCAATGAAAAGGACCCGCCATGTTCCCCAAACCGTCAAGTCCGTCAAGTCCGCCGCTCGCGTCGCCACCGTCACCGCCGTGCTCGGCGTCGCCGCCGTGGGTGGGGTCGGGGTCGCCAACGCCACCAGCTATGCGCCGGAGGAGGTGTACCTCACCGCCCTCGACGAAGAAGGCATCCCCTACGACTCGGCCTACTACGCGGTGGCGCTGGGCTACGCGGTCTGCGGGGACTTCGAGAGCGGCTACGACTTCTACGACATCGGACTGGATTTCCTGAGCGAGTCCTCCTACTCGCCGTACGAGGCGGGCTTCATCATCGCCGACGCCGTGACGGTGTACTGCCCGCAATACACCTACGCGCTCCCAGCTTGATTCACCCGCCACACGCCCCGCCGAGTCGGTTGCCGTACCCGAGACGAACCGGTCGGTGGGGTGTGCCCGTCGGTGCCGCTCCGCGACCGGCCGGAGCGTCAAGGCCCGGTGGTGATGCCGCGAGGCGGAACACCGGTCGGGTAGCACGACGACGCACGCGTCGGGGGTTGGAGGCGCTGCGCTATTCGAGCACGATCTGGAATTCGAGCTCGGTGTCGCCGATCCGAATGATGTCACCATCGACGAGCCAGACGCTGTCGACGACGCGGTTTCCGCCCACGTACACACCGTTCGAGGAACGCAGGTCCCGCAACACGAAGTTCATCCCGGTGTCCACGATGATCGTGTGGTGGCGACTGACCTTGCCCTGTGCGAGCACGATGTCGTTGTCGGGCATCCGGCCGATCCTGACCCCCGCCGATCCGATCCGAAAGACATGGCCCTGACGATCACGCAGCTGCGCGGCCAGGGCGCGTTCCAGCGTCTCGAGGACGGTGACCGTATGAGCGGCGGTCGCCAGCGCGGTCTCGGTCACCGCCAATGATTCCTGCCGCAGGATGCGGCCCTCCAGTTCCAACAGATCACGGCCCGGATCGATGCCGAGTTCCTCGGCCAGGTTCGAGCGCAGCCGGCGACACGCCTCGAGGGCGTCGGACTGTCGGCCACACACATACAGCGCGGTGATCAGCTGACCCCACAACGGCTCGCGATGCGGGTACACGGACGCGAGGGACACCAACTCGGGGATCACCGCCTCGGCTCGTCCGCACACGATCTCGGCTTCCGCGCGGGCGGCGAGGGCCGACACCTTCTCCTCCTCGATCGCGGCGGCAAACGTCTCGGCGAACTCCAGATCCCGGAGATCGTCGAGTGCCGGGCCCTTCCACTCGGCGAGCGCGGCGGCCAGGTGCCCGCTCGCGTCCTCGAATCGCCGGGCGGCGGCGGCCTGGGTCCCGGCCCTCTTCTCGGCGAGGAATCGTCCCAGATCACAACCCTGGTCCGGCACGATGAGCCGGTACCCCGGCGGCGCGCTGGCCAGCACGGCCCGGGCATCGACCCCGGCATGGCGCAGAATTCGACGCAGATTCGAGATGAACACCTGCAGGCTCGCCCGGGCCTCGGGCGGCGGCCGATGATTCCACACCCGGTCGGCGAGGGCCTCGGCGGACACCGGGTGGTTGCGGTTGATGATCAGGGCCGCGAGCACGGCACGCTGCTTGGGGCCACCCAGCGGTGGGGCGATCCCGTCGATCGTCATCTGCACCGGGCCGAGTACGTCGAAGTGCAGTCCCGTCCCGGGCTGTGTGCCGTCCACTACATCGATGACCCTACCCCGGTGGCCCCCTCCGGTGCGGCCCCGTCGTCGGGGACCGTCGCGGCGCTGACACAAAGCCTGTCCGCCGTGACCCGCGGACAACGGTTGGCTGATGCCCGGACGTGGCGGAGGTGGTCGGTGTTGACTGAGGACGGCGAGGCATCCGGGTGAGGTGGTGACGGCATGGGTGAGCACGGCATCTTGAGGCCGAGTGAGGTGTTCGCCGGGTACACCATCGAACGCGTGGTCGGCGTCGGGGGGATGGGCACCGTGTACGCGGCGGCGCATCCGCGGTTGCCGCGGCGGATCGCCCTGGGGTGCCGGGTGCTCGCCGCTGTCGGCGCAGGCCGCGATCCCGAGCTGTGGACCCGCAACCGGAACGTCGTAACAGCCGCCTACCCGGAGGTGGGCGAAGTCCACGGTCGGCGTTCCGCGGGTCCTCAGGATATTCACAGGTTTCATGCATTGCTGCGGCCACCGTGGGGGGTGGACGATCGGGCTGTGCATCGACGACGCTGGCCGGCGAACCCTCCGCCCCCGTGCGGGGGTGTCCGGGTGCACGGTCGCCGTGTGCTGGCCGCAGACCCACACCTGACGTTGGAGCTGGGGCGGATCGTCGGGTTCGGCAGCGGGCTCGCGGTGTACCTGACGCTGACCGTCACCGGCATCCCGGCCGAGCGGGCCCGCCACGAGACCCGCACGCTGACCGACCCGGCGGATCGGTCGGCGCGGTGGTCCTACCTCGGGGTGTGCGCGGGTGCGGACCGGATCGCCGTCGCGGACCCGTACCTCGCCCACCCGGATCTGCAGGCGTGCACGGCCGGACTGTGCACGTACCGCACCGAGCCGCAGTACTGGATCGACACCCCGGCGCCGGTACGGTCGGTGACCCTCACCGCCGGGTGGCCGCAGATCGGTCTGGCACCGACGGTCGCGACGCTCACGCTGGCGCGTCGCGATCATGTGTCGACGAATCGGCGGTAGTCATTTCGCCGACCTGTCGGATGAGGAAGGTGTACAGATGGGATTCGACTCGGCCGACCCGGACCTGTGGCGGTCGGTGTTCGAGCGTGCCACGGACCTGGTGATGGTGTCGGATTTCGTCTCCGGCCGCATCATGTTTCTCAACTCGGCGGGAATCCGACTGGTGGGCCTGCACGACGATGCGGACGCCCGCGCCCGGACCACCGCCGAGTTCCTCACCGACGCCGGGCTGGCCCAGACCCCCGAGGTGGAGGCGGCCCTGACCTGCGACGGGCATTGGGAGGGAATCAGCGAGCTGCGACACTTCGGCACCGGGGCACCAATCCCGGTGTCCATCTCCACCTTTACCGTGCGCGACGGGGAGGCCGGCCCGGCGGTGATCGCCATCATCGCGCGCGACCGCCGCCACCGCCGCACCCACGATCGCCGATTCCGGAAGGCCCTCGATGAGGCCGCGCACCGGGCCCGTGAACAACACGCCCTGGCCGAGCTCGGCCAACTCGCCGTCGACGCCGACCTCGACACCCTGCTGCCCGCCGCCACCGGTGCGGCCGCCTCCCTGATCGGGGTGCAGTGCGCCTCCATCTCCCGGATCACCGACACCGACGCGCTCGAGGTCCTCGCCTACCGCGGACATCCCCCGCAACCGCGGTCCTTCGCCACCGGGTCGGCATCCCAGCCTGGGTACGCCCTGGCCACCGGCGAGGTGGTGGTCTGCCCGAACCGGCAGCAGGAAACCCGGTTCGCCACCACCACGATGGCCGGGCGCGGGCTGCGCAGCGGCATCAGCGTGCCGATCGGCGACGGAACCCGCTGGGGGGTGCTTACCGTGCACAGCGCCCACCCCCGTGACTACACCGACCGCGACGTCGCGTTCCTGCGGGCGGTCGCGGCCGTGCTGTCCGCTGCGATCGGCCGGATCGACACCGAAACCCGGGTGCGGCAGCAGAGCAGCCGCGACCCGCTCACCGGGCTGCCGAACCGCACCGCCGCGTACCGGCGGATCACCGCCGCCCTCCACACCGCCCACCAGGACCACACCCTGCTCGCTCTGCTGCTGGTCGATCTCGACGACTTCAAAGTCGTCAACGACAGCCTCGGCCACGCCCACGGCGACGCCGCCCTGATCCGGCTGGCGGAGCGGCTGGTCGGGGCGGTCCGCCCGGCCGACACCGTCGCCCGCCTCGGCGGCGACGAATTCGTCCTCGTCTGCGAGGACATCGGCACCGCGGACGCCGCGACCGCACTGGCCGACCGGATCACCACAGCCCTGCGCACCCCGGACCACTCCGCCAGAACCCCGGTGCCGCTGCGCGCCAGCATCGGCATCGCCCTCTCCGACCAAACCTGCACCGCCGACGAGCTGATCCGGCGGGCCGATCTGGCGATGTACCGGGCCAAGAGCGCCGGCGCCGGCGGTCACGCGCTCTACCACCCGGGCGACCGCGACAGCTACGACGCCGACCGGGTGCTGCGAATGTCCACCGACCTGCGCACCGCACTCGACCGCGACCAGCTGACCCTGCTCTACCAGCCGATCGTCGACCTGAGGAACGGCGCCGTCGTCGCGGTCGAGGCTTTGGTCCGGTGGGCGCACCCCACCCTCGGGAACATCAGTCGCACCGAGTTCGTCGCCGTCGCCGAACGGACCGGCCTGATCGGCCCTCTCGGCTCCTGGGGGCTGCGCACCGCCTGCCGGCAAGGTGTCGCCTGGCCGACGCACCCCGGGACCGACGTCCGCGTCCACGTCAACGTCAGCACCGTGCAACTGCGCGACCCCATCTTCGCCGACCAGGTCGCCGACATCCTTGCCGACACCGGGCTGCCCGCGCACCGCTTGGGCCTCGAGATCAGCGAGACCGCGTCGGCGTCGGTGACCGCCCGCACGGTCGGCATCCTGACCGCGCTGCACGAGCTGGGGGTCGTGCTGCTGCTCGATCACCTCGGCACCGGACACGGCCCACTCGGATATCTCATCCGCTACCCGATCTTCGACTCCCTCAAAATCGACAGGTCCTACATCACCGCCCTGCCCGGGCCACGCCCCGAGGCCGTCGTCACCGCCTTCGTCACCATCGCCCGTGCCTACGGCGCCACCGTCATCGGCAACGGAGTGGAAACCCGGATCCAACTCGACACCCTCCACGCCTGCGGCTGCGACCTCGCCCAAGGCTCCTATCTCGCCGAACCCGCCCCCGCCGACGCCATCCCCGCACAGCAGCGCGACCACCGGGCCGGCACCGACGCACCGAAACCAGCACCCCCGCCAGCCCACTGACCCTACAAAAGACGACCGGTGTCGAAAATCGATCAATATCTTCAGCCCTACCGATGCTGTCTTTCACGTAGTTCACGCGATGCTTTGGGAGTACACAGTGTCCATGCGCGGGCCGGTCGTCAGCGGCACGAGGAGATCTACGGCCAGGGGTGCCCGCATCCGCGTCCGCCTCACCCGCGCCACCGCCGCCTCGGTGGGATACACATGGCTGAGGATGTGCACCATATGACCGCCGATGATGCGGTAATTCTTGCCCGCGGCGGCGGCAGCGAGATCCGCCAGCGCACTTGGGCCCCAGGTCCGCCGCGTTGGAGGCGGCATCGATCCGCACGACGTCAGCCACGCCAGGTTCCATCCAGGATCGCCCCACGCAGATGCTCGGCGGCCTCCGCCGCATCCGGGCCCGGGCTGCCGAGCACATCGTGTAACGCGATGATCGGATCGACCCGCACCACAGGCACATCGTCTGCTAGGACGGTCGGATCGAGCGCCGTCGGTTGTGCCGCGGCGGCCGCAGTGCGCCATACGGTCCGGTCCTGCGGCAGAATGTTCTGGAAGACCACCTTCGTGATCCTCCTGCTGGTCGTCATAGTGCTGACAGGTCAGCAGCACTTGCTGCCCGTCCTGTACGAAGTGCTCGGCTCAAGCTTCGGGTTGGCGGCGTGACAACCGTCAGGTTGGCGGCGTAACAACCGTCGGGAACGGCACCCGGCCCCGCACCGGGTGTCGTTCCTCTGTGCACGAGGTCGTGCACGTCGGGCAGTTGGCTCTTCGACCTGCCTGAACAACGAAAAGTCGGTGGTCCGGGCAGGAAACATACGACCGCAGGCGATGTCGTCCGGGGTGGCGAGTTGGCGCAGCGCAGTGGTGGAGGCGGCGGTAGCGCGGGCATGGTCGTCACCACGAAGCCAGCGTGCGTTCATGTCGGTGTCAAGGGCAGCGGGTGCCACGGCGTTGACGGTGATGCCGCGTTCGCCGATGTCTACGGCGAGGGCGGGTGTGAGCACCTCGATCGCCCCCGGGCGTAGCTGATGACGTCGGGTCTGGCGGATCCGGAGGAAATGTTGACGATGCGACCGCCGTCGCGCATGCGGGGCAGGGCGTGCTGAGTCACGAAGAACGGGACTCGCTGGTTGAGCGCGCCAGTCGGTCGAAATCCTCAACAGTGACGCGCTCGAGCGCTCCGCACCGATTGATCCCGGCGTTGTTGACGAGGATGTCGAGCCCCCGGTCGAGCCCGAGACCGTTGAGTTCGGAGTCGAACTTCCGCATCAGCGTTTCGGGCCCCTCGGGTCGGGACAGGTCGGCCTGGACGGCGGGCGCGAGATGCCCGGCAGCCGTATTGCTGTCATCCATCGCAGCGGCGGCGGCCGTCCGATCGGATCCGTAGTGGACGATCCTTCGGCGCCGGAGGCGGTCACCACATGTGCGGCGGCCGCCCCGATGCCGCGGCTGCCCCCCGGTGACCAGGGCGACCCGTCGGCCGATGTGCATTCCTACTGACGGGCCGCGAGGTCGAGGGCGATGTCGGTGATGAGGTCTTCCTGGCCGCCGACCAGTCCTCGTTCGCCGACGGCGAGCAGGATCTGCCGGGTGTCGAGCCCGTACTGTTTTGCGGCCGTTTCGGCGTGCCGCAGGAAGCTCGAGTACACCCCGGCATAACCGAGGGTGAGGGTTTCCCGGTCGACCTGCACCGGACGGTCCTGCAGGGGTCGGACGACGTCGTCGGCGGCGTCCTGGAGGGCGAACAGGTCGCAATTGTGCTTCCACCCGTGCAGGTCGGCGACGGCGACGAACGGTTCGATCGGGCAGTTGCCGGCACCGGCGCCGTGCCCGGCGAGGGAGGCGTCGACCCGGGTGACGCCCTCTTCGACCGCGACAACGGAGTTGGCGACGGACAGCGACAGGTTCTGGTGGGCGTGGATACCGATCTGGGTCTCGGCATCGAGGATGTCGCGGTAGGCGCGGACACGTTGGCGGACACCGTCCATGGTGAGCCGGCCGCCGGAGTCGGTGACGTACACGCAGTGCGCGCCGTAGGACTCCATCAGTTTGGCCTGCTCCGCCAATTGCTGCGGTTCGGCGAGATGGGACATCATCAGGAAGCCGGAGACGTCCATGCCGAGTTCGCGGGCGGTGCTGATGTGCTGGGCGGAGACGTCGGCCTCGGTGCAGTGGGTGGCCACCCGCACCGACTGCACGCCCAGGGCGCGGGCGCGTTTGAGTTCGGCGACGGTCCCGATGCCGGGGAGCAGCAGGGTGGTGAGCTTGGCGCAGTGCACCACCGCGGCGGCGGCCTCGATCCATTCCCAGTCGGTGTTGCTGCCCGGCCCGTAGGTCAGGGAGTGCCCGGCGAGGCCGTCGCCGTGGGAGACCTCGATGGCGTCGACGCCGGCGCTGTCGAGGGCGCCGGCGATGACGGCGACGTTTTCGGGGGTGATGTGGTGGCGGGTGGCGTGCATGCCGTCGCGGAGGGTGACGTCCTGGATGTAGAGGGTGACGTCGTCGTCGTCGGCGGTCGGGGTGGTGGTGCTCATCGTGCGATCTCCAATGCTGTGCGCTCGGCCAGCTTTTCGGCGACCTGGAGCGCTGCGGATGTCATGATGTCGAGGTTTCCGGCGTAGGCGGGCAGGTAGTGGGCGGCGCCTTCGACCTCGAGGAACACCGATACCTTCCACACCGGTGAGCCGATGTCGGCGCCGCCGGTGAGGGTGGCGACCGTGTCGGCGCCGCCGAGTTCGGTGAACTGCACGTCCTGCTTGAGTCGGTAGCCGGGTACGTAGGCGGCCACCGTGGCGACCATGTCGGTGATCGACTGGCGGATTGCGTCTTGGTCGGGGTTGCTGACCAGGGCGAGGACGGTGTCGCGCATGATCAGCGGCGGGTCGGCGGGGTTGAGGACGATGATCGCCTTGCCGTGCGCGGCGCCGCCGACCTCCTCAATGGCCTTCGCGGTGGTTTCGGTGAACTCGTCGATGTTCGCGCGGGTCCCGGGGCCGGCGGACTTCGACGCGATCGAGGCGACGATCTCTGCGTAGTGCACGT
This sequence comes from Rhodococcus jostii RHA1, assembly GCF_000014565.1. Taxonomy (NCBI): domain Bacteria; kingdom Bacillati; phylum Actinomycetota; class Actinomycetes; order Mycobacteriales; family Nocardiaceae; genus Rhodococcus; species Rhodococcus jostii. Next base: position 594,375 of record NC_008268.1, read on the forward strand.
CGGTGACCTTGGAGATCGCGGCCACGATCGGGATGGTGGCCTGGCCGCCGCAGGTCACCATGTTCACGTCGGGGGCACCCAGGTGCTGGTCGAGGTTGACCGCGGGCACCACGTAGGGGCCGATCGCGGCGGGGGTGAGATCGATCAGGTGCTTGCCGTAGGGGCGCAATGCTTCTGCGTTGGTCAGGTGCGCCTTGGCGGAGGTGGAGTCGAAGATGATTTCGATGTCGTCGAACTCGGGGTGCTCGATCAGCCCCTGCACCCCGGTGTCGACGGTGCTGATGCCCAGGCGGCGGGCACGTGCGAGTCCGTCGGAGGCCGGGTCGATGCCGACGAGGACGGCGATCTCGACGTTCTTCGCGACCTGCTCGAGCTTGATGACCAGGTCGGTTCCGATGTTTCCGGATCCGATGACCGCTACTTTGGTGGTGCTCATGGGTTTCTGCTTCCTTCTTCAGTCTGTGAACGAGACCCGGACGTCGCCGATCCCGGTGATGGAGGCGGCGTAGGTGGCGCCGGCGACGACGGGGACCATCGGGCCCAGCGCCCCGGAGAGCACGACCTCACCGGCGCGCAGTGGGGAGCCGTAGGACAGGCTGGTGTTCGCCAACCACACCAGCGCGTTCCAGGGGCTGCCCAGGCAGTCCGCCCCCACCCCACTGGAGACTTCGGTGCCGTTCTCGGTCATCGTCATCGAGATGGCGGACAGGTCCGGTGCCTGCGTGCGGGGAATCGACGCGCCGAGGACGTACAGGCCGGAGGAGGCGTTGTCGGCGATGGTGTCCGCGAGGCTGATGTCCCAGTCGGCGATGCGGGAGTCGACGATCTCGAACGACGCCACCACCTGCGCGACGTACTCGGGGGCGTCCTCGCTGGTGATCGGGTCGGTGATGTCGCGCGAGAGAATGAAGGCGATCTCGGCCTCGATGCGGGGTTGCAGCATCCGCGACCGTCTGACCTGTAGCTCGGAGCTGACGTCCATGTGGTCGAACAGCACCCCGAAGTCGGGTTGGTCGACACCGAGTTGGGCCTGCACCGCGGGTGAGGTCAGGCCGATCTTGCGGCCGACGATCCGGTGACCGGCGGCGACCGCCGCATCGACGTTGCGGGTTTGGACGCGGTAGGCGGTGTCGATGTCGGTCCGCCCGATCAGATCCCGTACCGGGGTGCACGGGGCGCCAGCACGTTCGGCGTCGGCCAGGCGTGCGGCGGCATCCTCGATCAGGTGATTGTCTACTGGGCGGACGGAGGTCATCCGGGGTCCCTTTCGTTGGTCGGCGTGATGGGAGCGGCGGGGTCTATTCGTCGACGGCGACGGCGGTGCTGATGCCGAATCCGGCGATCCATTCCGGGATTTCGCGGTAGAAGGTCGAGGTGACGCGGTACTTCCCGGCGGCGCTCATCGCCGCGTACGCGGCGATCCAGGTGCGTACTTCGTGGGAGGAGTGCCCGGCCTGTTCGACGAACCATTCGTTGGTCCAGGAGTCGATCTGCTCGATCTCGCCGGAGGTGAGAACGTCGAGCAGGTTGCGATCCCATTCCGGGTTGAGGGGCGCAATGGTGGCCACCCCGGCAGCGAAGTCGCGACCGGCGTCGATGACCCGCTGTTCGCGGGCGTTGCGCTCGGCCTCGGTGGGGTTGCGACCGTCGATGAGCTTCTCTTTCACCTCCGTGGGGGCGGTGGCGAACTGCGGGACCGGCGGATCGTGGGACAGCCCACCGGATCCGACGAACAACACCCGCTTGTCGAGGTTTGCCGCGGCCCGCCCGACGGCCTCGCCTAGCAGTCGGACGCGGCTGACCGGGCCGAGTGGTTCGGCGACGGAGTTGATGAAGATCGGCACGGTCGGGACCGCGGTGATCGAGCCGACCAGCAGTTGCAGGGCTTGGGCGAAGCCGTGGTCGACGTGCATGCGTTCGGAGAACGCGACGTCGACTCCGCTGGCGAGGACTTCCCGGGCGACCGTGTAGGCAGCGTCGCGGTCGACGTTCAGTGGTCCGGATTCGGTGCCGTAATCGCCGACCGACTGGGCCGCGGCACCGATGCAGAACGGGGGCATCAGATCGTAGTAGACCCCGTTGTAGTGATCCGGGGCGAAGATCACGATCAGGTCGGGGGCGAAGTCGGCGATGAACGTGCGCGCATTCTCGAACGCGGCATCGACGTCGTCGATCACGGTTTGGGCCGGGTCGTTTCGTCCCATGAGGGGGGAATGCGACATCGTGCACAGCGCTACGGGCATCGTCTGTTTCCTTCTGGTTCTCGCGCGGTTCGTCGACCGGGAGTGCGAGGGATCGGGGTGGCTATGTGGGGGCGCCGATTCGTGGGTGCCTGCTCGCGGTGGCAGGCACCCACGGGGCGATCAGGCGCGGTCGAGTAGGAAATCCAGGTGCAGCTGGTTGAACGTGTCCGCGTCCTCGTACTGGGGCCAGTGCCCGCAGTTCTCCATGATCGCGAGCTTCGCGCCGGGAATGTGGGAGGCGATCCGCTTGGCTTCGTCGACGGGACCGGAGGGGTCCTTGGTGGTCCACAGCATCAGCGCGGGCGCGGTGATGCCCTCGAGGGTGGCGTCGGTGATCATGTTGCGTTTGCGGGTTTCCGGGTCCTGCAGGGCCATGTTCGCCTCGCAGGCCTTGAGCCAGTCCGGCTGTTGGAAGATCGCCTGCCGGGTGCGGATCAGGTCGTCGGTGACCATCGCCGGGTCGGCCATCAGCCATTCGAGCCGGGCCTGGACGCGTTCCCAGCTCGGGTCCTTCGCTGCCTCCATGGACAGGGTGTAGAGGCGTTCCATCACCTTCGGGTTGGCCATGGTGCCGCCCATGGTGTTGAGCACGATCCGCTCGACCTTCTCCGGGTGATCGTGCGCGAACTGGGCGGTGACCCAGCCGCCGAGCGATTCGCCGGAGAACGAGGCCTTCTCCACGCCGATCGCGTCCATGAACTGCAGGACGTGGTCGATGTAGTGCTTGATCTCGAGCGGGTGGTCGGGCTTGCTGCTGTAGCCGTGGCCGATGAAGTCGATCGCCCACACGTTGAAGTGCTCGGCGTGGGCGGCCAGGTTGCGGACGTATGCTTCGGCGTGGCCGGTGATGCCGTGCAGCAGGATCAGTGCCGGCTTGGAGGTGTCGCCGGCGTGTAGGTACCGGGTCCGGTAGGGGCCCGCTTGGATGAAGCCCTGGCTGAATTCGACCTGGTTCAGGTCGTTCCAGACGCTGGTGTACGGGCGGGTCATCGGTTTACTCCCTCGGTTGTGGTGCTGGTGGCGGAGGCGGGTGCTGCGTCCGCGGGGGTGGTGTGCGGGACGGTGATCGGCACGGCCTGGGTGTTGTACTGGGGCTCCTGCGTGGCGTCCGGGGCCGGTGCGCTGCTGCCGGACGGGCGGTCGAGAACTGCGGTGAGCGCGTCCTCGAGGCTGGTCAGTGCTTCGCTGTCGTCCCAGACCGGGGCGCTGTGCCGCCACGCGATGTACCCGTCGGGGCGGACGAGGAGGGCACCGGCCTCGTCGATGTCGCGGATCTGCCGCCAGTAACCGTAGGGGTCGATGGTGCCGGGTTCACCGACGACCACGGTCCGCAGGAACGGCACGTCGAGTTTGGCGGCGGCACGCTTCCACGCCTGGCCGCCGATTCCGGTGAGCAGGGTCATCATTCCCTTCCCGGTGACATCGAGAGTGGAGATGCGGGTGCCATCGGCGCCGACCAGCCACGCGTGCGGCAGCTTCGCGCCGGGCCGGGTGGTGGCCTGCAGGTACAACTGCCGGTCTCGTGCCCACACCTCGTCTCCCGCCTCGGGATCGGGGACGACCGCGGAGGAGGCGTAGCGCTGGTTGAGTTCGACGCCGTGGGCGTTGAATTCGGTGTTCTTCACCTCGAGCGCCTCGTAAAGCTGCTCGCGCAGGGCGACCCCCTCGGGTGTGGGTTCCTTCAGCTTCTCCAGACCGGCGGCGACCGGATCGTCGCTGCCTGAGTCGAACCACTCGCGCAGCCCGGCGTAGTCCTTGCGGGACTGGTTGGCGCGAGCGACGATCTGCTTGCCGACCGGGACCCGCTCGGGCGAATAGGACTCGAGCAGGCCCTGCCCGGCGTAGCCCTTGACGACGAACGCGACCTTCCACGCCAGGTTGAACGCGTCCTGGATGGAGGTATTCGATCCCAGCCCGCTGCTCGGTGGGTGCCGGTGCACGGCGTCGCCGCCGCACAGCACCCGGCCGGACTGATAGTGCTCGGCGTACTGCTGGTTGACATACCAGAAAGACCGGGACACGATCTCGACGTCCAGATGTGGGTCGCCGACGAGGGTCCGGATCTGTTCGAGGACAACGTCGTCGGAGACGTCGGGCTGGCCCTTGGCCATGTCGAATCCCCAGCCGGCGATCCACTGGTTCCACGGCTTGATCGCCCGCAGCAGGCCCATGCCGATCTCACCGAACCCGGCCTTCGAGTTGACGATCCAGTGCAGGATGGACGGCCGGTGAGCGACGTACTTGCTCAGGTCCGCGTTGAAGAGCACGTAGGCGGTGCCGGCGCGGGCCAGTTTGCCTTGGAAGGGAAGGTCGATCTCCTCGGCGATCTTCGAGCGTGCACCGTCGAAACCGAGCAGGAAGCGGGCTCGCTGGGTGAATTCGGTGCCCGAGCGGACGTCGCGGAACCGGACGGTCACCCCGTCCGCGTCCTGGGTGTGGTCGAGGTATTCGGTGTGGAAGCTGATGATCGCGCCGCGTTCGGCGGCGTTCTTGATCAGCACCGGCTCCATCAGCGGTTGGGGGATGTCGAGCATCGTGCACGGGCTGCCGGACAGGTAGTCCCCGTAGCGGGTGTCGCCCGTTCCCCAGGTCTGCATCCGGACGATTTCTTCGCCGGCCAGGCTCGTGGTGAACAGCGTGTCACCCATCTGGTCCCACGGTGTGGCGTATTTGCGTGCCTCGTCTTCGACGCCCAGGTCGCGGAGCACCTCGACGGCGCGCTGGTTGGTGATGTGCGCGCGCGGCGAGTTCGCCACCCAGGGGAACATCGAGACGGCGTGGACGCGCAGGCCGTAGGTTGCCAGGGCGAGCGCCGCCGTGCCACCGGCGGGCCCGAGTCCGACGATCACGACGTCGGTGTCGTAGGAGGTTCGGTCGTGGTCACTCATGTCTGTCATCACTTCACTTGTCGAGGACACGCAGGTCCGTGGCCGTGTCCGGGGTTGAGAATGTGGTCACCGCGGGGGTGGGCCGGGCGGAGCCGGCTTCGTCTCGAACGAGTTGGCTCGCTGCGCCTTTGCGGCCCCAGCCGCCGGGCAGCAGGATCACCGAGACCACCGAGATCGCCGAGACCACCAGCAGGTAGGCGACGATCGAGGTGCTGGACTCGGTGGAGGCATACAGGGCGGTGGCGATCGTCGGCGCGAACGCCGAGCCCACGACCTGGGAGAGGGTGTAGCCGATCGAGACGCCGCTGTAGCGCACGTCCGCGTCGAAGACCATGGTGAACAGGGATCCGGTGACTCCGGCGGCGGGTGCCATCGCGATCCCGAAGACCAGTACCTGTGCGGCCATGAACAGCCAGGGGTTGCCGGTGTTGATCAGCGCGAACGCCGGGGCGATCACCACCCCCATGGCCACGGCACCGAGCAGATACATCGTCTTGCGGCCGAAGGTGTCGGAGAGGGCCCCGAAGACCGGGTAGAGGATGACGGCGACGATGCCGGCGACGAACACCCCGGCGAGGGCGAAGGTGCGGCTGATCCCCGCGACGGTGGTGCCGTAGGAGACGAGGTAGGCCATGCAGATGTAGGCGAACACGCCCTGGGACAGGTAGGTCCCCGCGATGAGCAGGATTTCCTTCCAGTGCTTGCGGAATGCTTCGGCGATCGGCATCCGCACCACCGCGCTCTGCGCCTTCACCTCGGCGAAGTCGGGGCTCTCGGTCAAAGACAGGCGGATGAACAGCCCGATCACGATCAGTACCGCACTGAACAGGAACGGCAGTCGCCAGCCCCAGCTGAGGAACTGCTCGTCGGGCAGTTGGGAGACCGCGAAGAATGCCAGGGTCGCGACGCTGGTCCCGGCCGGGGCGCCCATCTGGGAGAAGGATCCGAAGAAGCCCTTCTTCGCGGTCGGGGCGTGCTCGACGGCCATCAGTGTGGCCCCACCCCACTCGCCGCCGACCGCGAAGCCCTGCACCAGGCGCAGCAGGGTCAGCAGGATCGGGGCGGCGATCCCGATCTGGGCGTAACCGGGCAGCAGTCCCATCAGGACGGTGGCCGAGCCCATTCCGACCAGGGAGATCACCAGCATCTTCTTGCGGCCGACCCGGTCACCGAAGTGGCCGAAGACGATGCCGCCGAGCGGGCGGGCGAGGAACCCGACCCCGAAGGTCGCGAAGGACAGCAGGATTCCGATTGCCGGGGACACATCGGGGAAGAACAGCGTGGGGAAGACCAGGGCGGCGGCGGTGCCGTAGATGAAGAAGTCGTAGTACTCGACCGTGGTGCCGATGAAGCTGGCCATCGCCACCCGGAGCGGTGAGGTGGCTGCGGGCTTCGTCGAGGACGCGGAGGTGTTGCTCACGGTCGGGCTTCTCCGATCCGCGGGCCGAAACATGTCGGCGCCGCGTGGACCAACCTGCGCGAAGCGGTCGTCATGGCCGCTCCTTTCTCTGAGGGAAGTGAGAGAAACATTCACAACTGGAATGCTAGACGTCTAGCAGTGAAGTTACGCCGCCATGGAAGGTGACGCAAGTCTCTCCGGTGTTGAGATGCGACCGGCGGTACTCGCCGGCACAAGGCGCCGGTCATCGCCAAAGGGTGTTTCCCCCGGCAGTGGGCATAGAAAAGGCCCGCCCCGTGCAACGTGTGGTTGCGGGGGGCGGGCCGCCGGTGGGGGCGTCTCAGCCGACCGAGTCGTCGGCTTCGTTGCGGATGACCGAAATGGTTCCCACGATGTGCCGTTCCATGGCCTCGCGGGCCGTCGCCTCGTCCTGTTGCCGAATCGCCTCGATGATCGCGTGGTGATCGTCCTGGCGTTCGGGGAGGGCGCTCGACAGCGGGTTGGTGATCCCGGTGGTGTTGATCAGGAAGTCGGACATGTCCCACATCCGCTGGCTGGTCTCGGCCATGATCCGCGAATGCGCCATTGTGTGGATGGCGGCGTGGAATTCGCGATTGTGGATGCGGTATCCGTGCGCGCGCACCTCGGGGTCGTGGGAGGTGAGCAGCGCATCGATCCGGGACGAGATCAGGCCCAGCTCGGTGAGCTGGGCGTCGGTCCGGCGGGCGGCGGCGACCGCCGCGATCGTGCCCTCGAAGCCTCCGAACAGGGTGAAGAAGTCCTCGACCTCACGCTGGGTGTAGGAGACGACCTCGCACCCGCTCTGCGGGAAGATGTAGACGAGCTTGTCGCTGGAGAGTCGGCGCAGGGCGTCCATGACGGGCTGCTTGCTGACCCCGAACTCCTGGCGGATGGACTCGACGACGATCTTCTCCCCGGCCGCGTAGCGTCCCTCGAGCAGTCTGGTCTTGAGGATGTCGTACATGGCGGCGGAGAGCCGTGCGCCCGAGGTCCGGACATTCGCGAGAAGGGCGGCAGCCTCCGGATCGGTGCTGGTGGTGCTCATATGTACACGCTTTCGTCGGGCGCGCTGATCATGGTGTCCCCCTCGCCTGCGGCGCTCACCGCAGCAACTTGCATTCTAGTACTTGTGGTCCGCGTCACTGTCAGCTACGGTCATCTGGAACGCTAGAATTCTAGTTTCGAGGTGTACGGCTTGTTTTACCAGCACAACGGGTCGGCGGCAACCCTTCCGTAGCGGGATCGCGCCGCTCAATGCCGTTCCCTTTCAACGGAATTGCTCACCATTCGGCGCTTGCGCGACCTGACCCGGGACCCGAACACGCAGTCCCGGATTGCTCATCCCGCGAGCCGATCGCCCTCGTTCATGGAGTCAAACCACACCAGCGGGTCAATGCAAGGAGAAGAAGATGGAATTCTGTATCGGCACCTGCGCCAAGATCGACCAGGTCGCGATGGTGAAGCAGGCCGAGGACCTCGGGTTCTCGCACTTCGGTGTCGGCGAAGGGCCCTTGCTGTTTTCCGACCCGTACCAGTACCTGGCGCTCGCCGCGACCCAGACCAGCTCGATCAATCTGGGCACCATGGTCACCAATCCGCTGACCCGGATCGCCCCGGTCACCGCGAACTCCATGGCCACCCTCAACGCCCTGGCACCGGGGCGCACCTTCCTCGGCATCGGCACCGCCAACAACGCGCTGCGCTCGATGGGTAACCGCACCGCGAAGATCTCCGAACTCACGCACGCCATCGAGGTCTCGCGGGAGCTGATGGCCGGACGCCGGGTCACCCACAACTGGCTCGGACAGTCCCGGGAAGTGGAGTTCCTCGACAAGGACAGCGGTTTCTACAACGTCACCGACCACATTCCGATGTGGGTGGCCGCCGGCGGACCGCGCGGGCTCGCCGAGGCGGCCAAGTACGCCGACGCCGTCGTCTACTGCCTCGGACCGAACGTCGAGATGATCAAGCTGATCCGCAGTCGCCTCGACAAGGCGGTCGCCGACGCCGGCCGAGCTCCCGGTTCGGTCAAACTCGTCTCCCTGTCCTGGTTCTACCAACTCGGCAGCGGTGAGACCTGGGAAGACGGTGTCACCAACGGTTTCGGTTCCGGACCGATCAGCTCGTGCATCACCAACGCCGGCCTGATGGACCAGCACCGCGACCAGCTGGGCGATTCCATCGTCGATGCCTCCATCACCGCCGCGCAGCGGTATTTGGGCGACCCGAAGGCCCCGGACCAGCCGCACTACCTCGACGTCTGGGCGAAGTACCTGCGCGGACTCGATCCCGCACACCGGCCGATCATCACCAAGGAACTCGTCGACTACTGGTGCCTCTACGGATCACCCGCCGAGCTGCGGGACAAGGCCGCCCTGATGCGCGAGGCAGGTGTCGACATCCTCCAGGTCTTCCTGTCCAACCCCTTCACCGCAGCCCGAGACATCGACAACATCGGGCACTCGATCCTCGCTCACGCCTAAACCCGCACCCCCGAACCAGGAGCTATTGATGGAACTCGACCCCCGCACCACCGCCGTCGTGGCCGTTCACTGCCAGGGCGACGTCGTCGGCCCCACCGGCGCCTTCGCCGACTTCTTCCACCAGCAGGTGAGCGAACGCCGCGTCATCGACCAGATCGCCGCACTCATCGCCGCGGCCCGCGAGGCCGGCGCCCCCGTGGTCTACACCCGGGTCGCCTGGAAACCCGACTTCTCCGACCTCGAGGTCAACTCACCGCTGCTGGGCATCGTCGCCCAGTCCGGCTGCCTCAAGGAGGGCAGCGAACTCGCCGAGATCGTCGAACCGCTGAAGCCGAACGGCGACGACATCGTGCTCACGCACCAGCGGATCGGCGCCTTCGCCGGGACCGACCTCGACACCATCCTGCGGGGCAAGGGCATCACCACACTCCTGTTCGCCGGTGTGGCCACCAACGCCTCTGTCGAGGGAACAGCTCGCGTTGCAAGCGATCTCGGCTACCGCGTCGTGATCGTCGAAGACGCGTGCTCGGCGGCCAACCCCGAAGCGCACGAGGCGAGCATCAACTCGCTCGGACTGCTCGCCGAGATCGCCACCGTCGACGACATCCGGACCGCCCTGACCGCCTCGGTCACCGGCACCACCGCCTGACCACACCGAACCGAAACCGGCCGCACTGGTGTGGGCGCCCCGCGGCGCCCACACCAGCACTCCGTGTGCCCGACATCCCGCTATCCAGCCAGACGAACCACCACTCAGGAGTTCCCTTCATGAAGTCGACCATGCGCGTTGCCCGCCTCCACGAGATCAATCAGCCGATGCAGATCGAGGAACTCCCGACCCCCGAACCGCGGGCCACCGACGTGCTGGTGCAGGTCAAGGCCTGCAACGTCGTACCGAACCTGTCCAACGTGCTCGCCACCTACAGCGAATGGTTCCCCTACCTGCCGCTTCCGAAGCTCCCCGCCATCTTCGGCCTCGACTCCGCCGGCGTCGTCGCCGCCGTCGGCAGCCACGTCACCGACGTCGCCGTCGGCGACCGCGTCTACGTCAACCCCGGAATCTCCTGCGGCGGCTGCCGCGCCTGCCGGCAGGGGCACGATCAGAACTGCGACAAGTACACCTTCATGGGCTACTTCTCCTTCGGCGCCGACGGCCAGCAAATCTTCGACGCCTACCCCTACGGCGGGCTCGGTGGGTATCTGACTGCGCCGCAACGCAATCTGGTGAAGCTGCCCGACTCCGTCAGCTTCGAGGAAGGCGCCCGATTCGGCTACCTCGGTACCGGTTACTCGGCCCTGTGCAAGGCCGGCGCCGGCGCCGGCTCCACCGTGCTGATCGATGGCATCTCCGGAACCCTGGGTCTGGGTACCTGCCTGAGCGCCCTCGCGCTCGGTGCGAGCCACATCTTCGGCACCGGCCGTAACGCCGATCTCCTCGAGGACGTCCGATCCATCGCCCCCGACCGCATCCACGTCCTGCCTGCCGGCGAGGGCGACCTGCGCAGCTGGGTGCGCGAACACAACAACGGGGAGGGCGTCGACATCGTCATCGACTCACTCGGCCCCGGCGCACCGGCAGAATCGTTCCTCGACGCCATCACCACCCTGCGCCGCGGCGGCGTGGCCGTCGACATCGGTGGCATGATGGAACGCCCACCGCTGGACATGTTCTCGCTGATGTGCAGCCAGATCAGCGTCCTCGGCAGCCTGTGGTTCTCCACCGCCGAGGCCCAGGACATGGCCGACCTCGCCGGCGCCGGGGTCCTCGACCTGTCGGTGTTCGAGCACCACAGCTTCCCGCTCGAGAAGATCAACGAAGCTCTCGCCGACCTCCCGGCCCGGCACGGCGGCTTCACCAACTTCGTCAGCGTCCCCTGATCCGCCGGCGCCCCGCATCACCCACCGGTGCGGGGCGCTCGACCGCCCTCCAGCAAAAGGAGCACCGCTGTGCGGGCCTATCGAACCGTCAGACAAAGCGACCTACCCGAGCCCGAGGAACTGAGCTGGCGCCTCGCCGCGACGTGCCGGATCGTCAGTCCTGCCCTGTTCTTCCACCCCACCAACGAACGCGGACCCAAACGGCAGAAGCGCATCCACGAGGCCAAGAAGATCTGCTCCCAATGCCCCGTCCAACGGCCATGCCGGGACTACGCGCTCGCCGTGCGAGAACCCTTCGGGATCTGGGGCGGGATGTCCGAAGAGGACCGCGACCGCATCCTCGGCCGCGGCCGTGGCCGTGCCGACAACACCACCGAGCGCAGCGCGTGACAGGCCGATCCCGACGAACAGGGAAATACCCATGCCGATCCTCCGCCTCCACGCCGTGAGCGCCGGAATCAGCGTCGTCAGCGGGTGGCCGTCGGCACCACTGCAGAGACCCGTGGCCGCGCTCGCACACTCGTACACGGTCATGCGATGGACGGTTCTGATTGCAATCGAGGACGACGCTGAGCACCGCTGAACTAATCACCGGCCAGATTTGCGATAGCAGTCTCAGCACCCCAGCGTCGCTGTCGGACAAAGACGCTCATGCGACAGACAGGGCGGCAGAACCCCGCGAACCCAGTGATGAAGAGTCACTTGCTCTACCCGGGATCGCAGCCGATGCCGCATGGTCTGACTCGCAACCCACCGGCAACTGTATCTGCCGCGGATGTTGTTTACGACGGACGCAGCTCCGCGCCGGCTTCGCGGTGGATGCGATGGCCCTACCCATGGGGACTGGTGAATCGGCGAACACCCAACGCGCGGTCGGTCTCGAAACGGACGAGACTCAGCGACCCGCCGATATCGGGTCGCGTCCTGGGTCAGGCCGGGCTCTGACGCCGCCGACACCGGCCACTCGGTTTCGGCCCCCCATCCCGGCCAAGGTTCCGGTGGTGCGACAACGGTTGATCGACATGCGTGAGGACGGTCGGCGCCCACGGTTGACCGTGATCCATGCCCCGGCCGGCTACGGCAAGTCGACCCTCGCTTTCAATGGCAGCAGGCACTGACCGCCGACGGAGTGAGCGCGGCGTGGCTGACCATCGATACCGATGACAACAATGTGGTGTGGTTCCTTGGGCATCTGATCGAAGCCCTCCGCCGGGTGCGGCCTGAGCTGTCCCAAGATTTGGGTCAGGTCCTCGAAGAACACGGCGATCGGGCCCAGCAGTACGTGCTGACGAATCTGATCAACGATATTCATGCCGGGGGCGACCGCGTCGCCGTGATCCTCGATGACTGGCATCGGGTCACCGAGCCGGGCACGATCGCTGCGTTGGGATATTTGCTCGATAACGGATGCCACCACCTCCAGTTCGTGGTCACTAGCAGAACCCAAACCGGCCTCCCCTTAAGCCGGATGCGGGTGCGCGATGAGCTGGTCGAAGTCGGGCCGGAGGCATTGCGCTTCGCCCCGGACGAATCGAAACGCTTTCTCGTTGACGTGAACGGGCTGGTCCTCGCCGATTCTGAGATCGACCGGTTGACGGCCTCGACAGATGGGTCGGTGGCGGCCCTCCAGCCAGCATCGCTGTCCCTGCGTGACGCAAAGGATCCACGGTTGCTGATCGACCACCTGTCCGGACGGCACCGGACGATCGGCGAATACCTGGTCGAGAACGTGCTCGACGCCGTCGAACCGCGCATTCTCGAATTCCTGCTGGCGACCAGCATCCCCGCTGGGGCCGGAGCTGGGTCATCGCGCGCCCCCCGAGGCCCAACATCGGTGAAATCAGCAGGCCGCGCAGTCCGGCAGTTCTGGTGCCCAGTGTTTCGGAGATCTTCAGGGTTCCCCCCCGAGACGGAGCCGCCGAATACCACCGCGGGTGTGGCAAACCCCGCCGTGATGACGCGTAGCTTGGCGCGCAGGGCATCGTCATCTCACGGTCGGAGCAACCGCGCTGGATGTTGTGCCTGTGAAACCGTCACCGCGACCTCCTCCGGGGCGGGTGCCCCATGACTCGCAAACGCGACAATGTTTATATCCCAATAGCATTCATTTGCGGCGGGAAGAGATGCTTGTGCTTCGTCACGTGAACTGGAGGTCGTGGGGCCTCGAGAGTCCTCCCGATGTCCGCAGTCAGGAGCCGGCCCCCGGAGGCGGGGGCCGGCTCATAGAAGCCCTATTGCGTGGTGCCAGAGATAACGGGGCTGGGGTCCATGAAGATCAGGTATTCGGTGACCTTGTTGTTCTCGACGCGGGTGCGCGTCACGGCCGGGAGTGTGAAGGATTCACCGTTCTGCAACGTGTAGGTGACCTCCACCCGGAGCGCGGCTACGGTGCCCTCCGACCATTGTTCGATGATCTCGTGGCGCATCGACGCCACCGAGGTCAGGTATTGCGCTACCCAGGATTGGATGGCGCTCTTGCCGATGACGGGGGCGTTGTTGCCCATGCGGAAGACGCAGTCGTCGGAGAAGTAGTCGAAGAATTCTGCGATGTCGGTGTCGGCGGCTTGGAGAAGTTTGCGGGTGGTCTCGACCTCGGTCGTGGCTGTGGTCATCGCGGACTCTCTTTCTCTGGTGATGTGACGGAGACCCCGGCAGTGTTGGGGTCGTTCTGAATTGGAGGTGGGCACGCCCCGGGGAAGCCGTCTACAGCCCTCATGCCCAGTGCACGGTCTCTGCGGGATCGAGTCTGGGGAGACGCTCGAACCACGGATTCTCACCGGGGTGTCCGATGTTGACGACCAGGATCGATCTCCAGGTTGTTCCGGAGAAGAACTCGGTGTCCATTCCTTTGGGGTCGAATCCGGTCATCGGCCCGGCCGCCAGACCGGCGGCCCGGATGGCGAGGATGAAGTACCCCGCCTGCAGGGCGGCGTTGAAATTGCCGGTGCGCTCGCGCAGCGCGTCGTTGGCGGCGAAGACCTCGCGGATCTGCGGCCGGATCGGCAGCAGATGGGGAAGGTGCTCGTGAAATCCGCTGTCTACCGCGAGAATCACGGTGACGGGAGCTGATGTCGTCTTCTCACGGTTGCCCTCGTCCAGGTGCTCGATCAGTCTGCGGCGGGCGTCGTCGGTGCGCACGTATTGCACGCGCAGCGGTTGGGAGTTCGCGGCCGTCGGCGCCCAGCGGGCCATTTCCCAGATCTGCGCGAGTTCGGCATCGCTGACCGGGGTCGGTGCGAAGTTGTTGACTGTTCGTGCTTCCGCGAACAGCAGGTCTCTGGCTGCGTCATCGAGGCGTTCGATCGTCGAGTTACTGCCGACCATGTGTCTGTTCCTGTTCTCCAGATCCTGCGCCGGTCGATGCCGATTCACCGGGTGTCCGGCCGGTGGGCGCATCATTGGGGTCATGGGGTCCGAGTCTCGGCTGCCCCTCCCGAGTCGGCCGTGGTGGAGCCGCGACCGAGGCTCGGGTGAGGTGGTAGCGACAGCTCGTCAGAGGAGCGGATCGGACACGGGCAGGTCGAGGGTGAACCGGCCGATGGTTTCCGAAGCCGTGTCGATGTCGAGGAAGGCGTGCACCGACAGCACGGACAGGTCACGGAAGAACCGCTGGATCGGTGCCGAATTCCGGTATCCGTCGCCGCCGATTCCGCGCACCATGTCGTTGAGTGCGTTGCGGGCCAGATCTGCCAGATATGCTGCCTTGAGCTTCATCTCGGCACGATCGCGGGGGTCGGACTGCTCGGGTCGCTGTGCGGTGAGGCGTTCGAAGAAGGCGTCGAGGAGTGTTTCGGCAGCGTCCGCGGCGGCCAGCGCCCGGCCGAGCCGCATCTGGGCGGCCTGTTTGCCGGAGGCCTTCTCCTGGCTGATGGTTCCCTGCCGGTCCCGGGTGCGCTGGACGAACGCGTCCGCCGCCCCGCGCAGAGCACCGACGACGACCGGGGTGACCTCGGCCATCGCGAACGGCAGGAAGGGCAGATGGTACATGGGGTTGGGGTGGATCAGCTGCCCGGGCGCAGTACCGGCGAGGGCGAGGTCGAACGGTCCGGTGCGGTAGTCCGGGACGAACACGTCGTCGACGCTGATGTCATTGCTGCCGGTCCCGGCCATGCCGGCGATGAACCAGGTGTCGAGGATCTTGACGTCCTCACGGGGCACGAGGAACCACAACGAGGTGGGGGCGCTGCCCTCCTCGAATACGACGCCTGCGAAGGTGAACCATTCCGCGTGCACCGATCCGGAGTTCCAGGCCGTCTGCCCGGTGATGCGGTAGCCGCCGTCAACCTTCTGCACCTGTCCCAGCGGGGCCGCGGTACCGGCGGTGAGGGTGTAGGGCTTGTCGGCGAACACTTCTCGTTGGGCCTGTTCGGTGAAGATGTTCACTCGCCAGGCCGCTCCGATGTAGAAGGAGGTGACCCAGCCGGTCGACGGGCAGGCCGCGCTGATGGTGCGGACGATCTCGGCGGCGACGTCGAGTCCGAGTTCGAGTCCGCCGTACTCCTTGGGGGTCAGCGTGGCCAGGATTCCCGAGTCGATGAGGTCGGTGATCGTCTCGTCGAAGGGAGCACGGTTTTCCTCGGTCTTCTGGGCGCGTTCGGCGAAGGCCGGTACCAGGGCGTGGACCCGGTCCATGAGTTCGGTGCGGGTGATGTCCATTGTTTCCTCCGGTGTGGGTGAGTGGCTGTTTCGTGGGATGGGGCGCGAGAGACACAGCTCAGGGCATGCGGGGACCGCGCCGGTGGTGTGCGGATGGTGGGGGTCGGGTCTGGGGGTCAGGTGCGGCACGGCCGGGGTGTCAGCGGACGTTGCCCTTCAGGTCCGGGCCGGCGACGAGTGTCAGTCCGTACCGGTCGGCGAGGATCTCGGCATCGTGTCGATCGCCGACACTGATCGGGTCGGCGATGCCGTCGAGGTCGGCGAATACCGCGCCTGAGCATTGGGTGGCTGTAGCGTCGGTGAGCGCGAGGGCGAGGGACGCGGTGGTCTGACGCGTACGAAACTCTGTGGGTGTCAGGCGCACCGGGACCAGGTGCCCGGGCCGGGTGAGGTCGCCGGGGCCCGTGGCCGGGTCGGCGAGGATGCGGGCCGTACGCGCCCGGTCGGCGCCGGAGATCCCGGTGGTAATACCGGCAGCAGCGTCGACGGTGACACATTGGCCATGGCCGAGTGTGGAACTGGTCCGAACCGTCGGGGTCGCTTCCGGCAGAACGAGAAGGTCACAGATCCGTTCGTGCAGCGCCACCTGCAGAAATCCGGTGGTGTGGCGAATCAGAAAGGCCATCTGCTCGGTGGTCACGGCGGAGGCGGACCCGACGAGCACGACGCGGCGGAGATGGCTGAGGATGATCAGCTCACCGGCGGCGAGGGCGCGGCTACCGGCGGCGATCGTCGACCATGACCGTTGGCGTGGGGCGCGGGGCGCGAACGAGGTCGTCATGGCGTGCCTTCCTGGTGCGAATGATCTTGCTGCGGTGGGCGATACGGCTTGGTGAAGTTGGTCGCGGCGACGCCGTGATCGTGCGGTCGGGTTATGCGGATTCGAGCGCCGAGTGCGTGCCGAAGACGCGGCGGTGGTAGGTGAGCGGATCGCTGTAGTTGTTCTCTGCTGCGACGACGGTGCCGAGCACGACCACGTGGTCGCCGCCCTCGACGAACTGGTCAACGTGGCAGGCGATCCAGCCGGCGGCGCCCGCGATTCGGGGAAGGTCGTGGTCGATCTCCCACCGCACGCCCTGGAACTTGCCGATTCCGCCCATCTTCGCGAACTTGAGCGCGGTGCCTTGTTGATCGCTGGCCAGCACGTTCAATCCGAACTTCTTCGACGCCGTGATCAGTTCGAGCGTCTCCGATCCTCGATCCAGTGAGACCAGGACCATCGGGGGTGTCATCGACAGGGAGGTGAAGGCGCTGACGGTGGTACCGAAGGGCAGGCCGCCGTCCATGGAGGTCACGACGGCGACCGGAGTGGCCACGTGTGACATCACGTCCTTGAACGTTTCCTGGACAGGACTCAAGGTGGTGTGCATCGTAGACTTCCTTCTGTCGACTGCGGTTCCTACCGCGATTCCCGGCGAAGGGACGGTTTTCCGTCTCTGGGCTTTGTGGACTCTCGCCACCGGGATCTGGTGTGTCCTACACCACAAGTAGACCGCATGAGTTGCGTGGTTCGCACTACTGCACAACCCAGGGTTGTCGCCGTCTTTTGGTTTCTAGACCAACCGGGGACCGGCGGCTCACCGACGTGCGACAGCTACCACTGTGCGATGGGGGCGTCTCGAAGCCACTCGTAGATGCGCAGCGCTGCCCGCAGGTCCGTGCTCGATCCACCTGAAGGCGTGCACAGACTCAATGCCTTCTGCACTCGATAGGTCACTGTGTTCTTGGAAATATGCTCTGCCGTCGCGACTTTGGCCAGACCGTGGTCCATGTCGAGGTAGAGGCTCAGGGTCGAACGCAGATCGGCCATGCGGGGGTCGTTGCCCGCGAGCGGGCCGAGCAGTCGGGAGGCGAACTGCACCGCGGCTTCCGGATCGGCAAGGAGGAGCACTTCGAGGGCGATGTGCTCGTGAGCGGTGGTGGTGGGTGGATGACCGACCCGCAGGCGAACCAGCCGCTCGACCGCGCGGGCCTCGAGGTGACTTCTGCGGAATCCGTCGATCCCGGAGCCGAGTTGGCCGGTCACGACGAAAGTGTCGCCGAAGGCGGGCAGGGTGGACGTCAGCGCGCGCGTTGGGTCAGGGGTGATGGCACCCCACGCCCAGATCGCCTGCAGGCCGACGGGGATCACCAATGATGCGGTCGGTGTTCCCCACTGTCGTAGCGCCGGGTCGACGACGGCCCGCAGGTCATGGCCCGAGTGCGGGCCGCTCCAGGCGATGAGGGCCACGTGGTGGCCGCCGAGGGGGTAGCCGAGGACCTGTTCGGCGTGGGCGGATTCGATGGGGTCCGCGGCGATGATCTTGGTGACGAGATCGAGTCGCGCTGCGGATACTCCCGCGGCCCACGCGCTCTGCTCCTCGAGGAAAGCCGACGCGGCCACCCCGGTGAAATCGTCGAGCACCTCGAAGAGCAGCAGCGAGATGCGGCGCATCTCGTTGCCGCTCTCGCTCGGTGGAATCAGGCGGGTGACCGCGTCGAGAAGTGCGGCCGCCAGCACGGCGTACCCGACGCGGATGGTCCGGAGCAGGTCGTCGAGCTCCATGCCTCGACGGGCGAAGTCTCTGGCGATCTCCTCCACCTCGGCGCTGGCCAGCGACGTCTCCGACTCGCCGAGGCCGGCGACCAGTGTCAGGGCTCGACACACGGTCGCTGTGGTGGCCCGCCGGATCGCGTCCAGGGGTAGCGCACCCTCGCCCACCGCCGGCACTTTTCGGGAGATCTTGGCGGCGATGTCCTGACCGACTTCGACAGCCCAGGTGACCGCACCGTCGCCGAGCACGGCGCGAATCCGGTCGGCGTCCGGACTGAGCCACTCGAGCTCCGATTGCCGGGCCCGTCTTCCCGAAAGTTCACCAGTCCAATGCGGCACTCAACATCCTTCCGATCCGCCTCCACGGTACAACGAGCACACCAGCTGTTTTGGTCTGTAAACCAATTTCTCCCGCAGTTCCTGTTCCGTAGCCCGTAGCCATCCCCGGTGGAATTTCGTGAAATGGGGAGACCACTACGTGACGGGGACCACAGAGAAGTCTTCGGCACAGGTCGGCGCACCGACTGTTATCAGGTATAGCACCCGCGCCAGGTAGGCACACGTAGCCGACGAACGGACCTTCCGTAGTCCGGTGTCCACATATCCCCTCGCGGTCGCCGACCGCGAGTATCGAAGGAGTCAACGATGACCGCCACTCCCAAGTTCGCGCACGTCGTGCTGCAGACCAGCCGATTCGAGGAGATGCGCGACTGGTACTGCACCGTGCTGGACGCGCACGTGGTCTACGAAGGGCACGGCTTGTGCTTCATCACCTTCGACGAGGAGCACCACCGGGTCGCGCTGCTGGGCGCCCCGGTGCAGCTCGAACCGCGCAATCCGGGTGCAGCGGGCATGCACCACACCGCCTACACCTTCGACACACTCGACGATCTGCTCGATCGCTACGACTCGCTCAAGGAAAAGGGGATCGAACCGAAGGTGCCGATCCAGCACGGGGTAACGACCTCGCTGTACTACCAGGACCCGGACGGCAACTTCGTCGAACTGCAGATCGACAACTTCGCGACGCCGGACGAGGCGACGGCCTACATGAACGGCCCCGAATACGGCAACAACCCGGTCGGAGTGTCGTTCGTCCCGGAGGCGATGCGGCAGGCACTCGCCCAGGGCACCCCGGTCTCGGAGATCACCACCCACTCCTGGGCCCTGCAGACCAGCCCGGACCTGCCCGACCCGATGGCGGCACTGACCAGCTGACCGCACGCGAGCTCACGCTCGGCCCGACGAATCAGCATCTTTCCGATCGATCACCCGAAGGACTTCTCATGCGTGTGGCAAACCAGGCCGGCCGGCTCCAGATCGTGGCGGACGGCATCGCCGTCGACGTCGAGACGGCCAGCGGGGGCCGCTTTTCCGCCGAACCCCAGCAGATCTTCGACCGATGGGACGAGTTCACCGCATGGGCAGCCACGGTGAATTTTGCCGCCGGGGCGCCGGTGGTCGAGTCCGAGCTGGGCGCCCCGGTCCCCCGGCCCGGCCAGATCTTCGCGATCGGCGTGAACTACGCCGACCACGTCGAGGAATCCGGGCTGACACTGCCCGACGCCCCTTTCGTATTCACCAAGTTCCCCGCCTCGATCACCGGTCCCTACGACACCATCGAACACCCCGGCGGGTTAGTGGATTTCGAAGTCGAACTCGTGGCGGTCATCGGCAAGGAAGCCCGACACGTTCCCGTCGCCGAGGGCTGGGAGTATGTGGCCGGGCTGACCCTCGGCCAGGACCTGTCCGAGCGGGACCTGCAGCTGTCCGGTCCCCCACCCCAGCAATTCACCCTCGGCAAATCGTTCGCCGGTTTCGCCCCGATCGGGCCGGTCCTGGTCACCCCGGACGAATTCGCCGACCCCGACGACATCGAGGTCAGCACGATTCTGTCGGGCGAGCTGATGCAGAACTCGCGCACCCGGCACCTGATTTTCCCGATCCCGGTCCTCGTGTCCTACCTGTCGTCGATCCTGCCGCTGCGCCCCGGCGACCTCATCTTCACCGGCACCCCATCGGGTATCGGCTTCACCCGAGATCCAAAACGGCTCATCGGTGTCGACGACGAACTCGTCAGCCGCGCCGACACCATCGGCGAGATGCGGCACCACTTCACCGCCGCAACCCGCCCGCACCCACTCACCACTGTTTCCAGGAGCACCAGCCATGTCTGAGATCACCGTTCCCGTCCTCATCGTCGGCGGAGGCGGGTGTGGATTGACCACCTCGATCCTGCTGTCCGAACACGGCATCGACCACCACCTCGTCGAGCGGCACACCAGCACCTCCCATCTGCCCAAGGCCCACTACCTCAACCAGCGCACCATGGAGGTGCTGCGCCAGGTCGGCGTCGCGGACTCGATCTACGCGGTGGGCACCCCACCGAAGAACATGGGCAAGACCCGGTGGGTCACCTCCCTCGGCGGCGACGGCGAACTGGACGGCCGCACCCTGTACACCCTCGAATCGTTCGGCGGCGGACGACTCGAGAGCGCATACGCGGTCGACAGCCCGTGCCCGTCCACCAACTACCCGCAGATCCGCCTCGAACCCCTCCTGCGTGAGCACGCCGAGAAGCGGGCACCGGACTCGATCCACTTCGGCCGCGAACTCGTCTCGTTCGAGCAGGACGAGAACGGAATCCACGCCGTCGTCCTGAACCGCGACACCCAGGAGACCTACACCGTCCACGCCCAGTACATGGTCGCCGCCGACGGCGGCAAGACCGTCGGACCCGAACTCGGTGTGAAAATGGAGGGCCCGACCGGGATCCTCGACATGGTCAGCACCCACTTCACCGCCGACCTGTCGCAGTGGTGGGAGGACGACGTCCTGATCACCTGGCTGCTCAACCCCGAGGGCGCCGGCTCCTGGAACAGCGGCGCCATGGCCGCCATGGGCCCCACGTGGGGCAAGCACTCAGAAGAATTCGTCCTGCACTTCACCTTCCGCCCGGACGACCCGGCCCGGTTCGACGAAGAGGCAATCGTTCCCCGGCTGCGCGAGCTCCTCAAGCTGCCCGACCTCGAATTGAAGATCCACAAGGTCAGCCACTGGATCCTCGAAGGGGTGCTCGCCGACAAGTACCAGGTCGGCCGGATCTTCCTCGCCGGCGACGCCGCCCACCGGCACCCACCCACCACCGGTCTGGGCCTGAACACCGCCATCCAGGACGCCCACAACCTGGCCTGGAAACTGGCCGCGGTCGTCAAGGGTGACGCCGCCCCCGCCCTGCTCGACACCTACGAGCCCGAACGCCGCCTCGTCGGCATGCGCAACGTCGACTGGGCCATGTTCACCTTCCTCAACCACATGGTCGTCGACGCCGGCCTCGGCCTGATCCCCGGCCAGCCGCTCGAAGCCCAGGTCCAGGTATTCCGGGACTACTTCTCCGACACCCCGATGGGCGAAACCCGCCGGGCCCGCGCGGCCGAGGTGATCAGTACCCAGCGCACCGAATTCCAGGCCCACGACCTCGAAATCGGCTTCGCCTACCGCGACGGGGCCCTCGTCCCGGACGGCACCGAGGCACCGCCGCGCGACCCGATGGGGCACAACTACCACCCCACCACCCGCCCCGGGCACCGACTCCCGCACGCCTGGCTCGAGCACGACGGCCGGCAGATCTCCACCCACGACCTCACCGGCAACAACGCTCACTTCGTGCTCATCACTGCCGCAGACGGTGCCGCCTGGTCCGATGCCGCCCGGTTGGCCAACGACAAGTTCGGGGTCCAGATCAAGGTCGCCCAGATCGGCGCCGGCACCGACTACACCGACCCCACCGGCCGCTGGAGTGAACTTCGCCAGATCGACGACACCGGGGCAATCCTGGTCCGACCGGACAACCACGTCGCCTGGCGCAGCACCGGCGCCGTCGCCGACCCCGCCGACGAGCTCACCCGCGCACTCGGCACCGTGCTCTCACGCTGACCCCACCGCACGAACGCTCCCGCCACGGGCAGACCAGGACACCACGTCTGCCCGTGGCGGCGGGAGCCGGAAAGGACGCACCAACAATGACCGCCCCAGGACGTGAAGTGTTGTGGACCCCGCCGCCCGAGCGGGTCTCGGCTTCGAACATGAGCCGATACCAACGCTGGCTCGCAGCCGAGAAAAACGTCTGCACTACCGACTTCGACTCGCTGTGGTGCTGGTCGATCAGCGACCTCGAAAAGTTCTGGCTCTCGATCTGGGAGTACTTCGACGTCATCGCCTCGGCTCCACCGCAGACGGTGCTCTCCGACCCCCGGATGCCCGGGGCCCGGTGGTTCCCCGGCACCCGGCTGAACTGGGCCGAAAACCTGCTCCGTCACACCGACCGGACCGGGCCCGCGATCATCTCGGTCGACGAAACCGGCACCACAGGCGAACTCTCGCGGGCCGAGCTGGTCGCGCAAGTCGCCAACCTCGCCGCCCACTTCCGGAAGATCGGTGTGCAGCCCGGAGACCGGATCGCGGCGATGCTTCCGAACATCGCGCCCACCGTCGCCGCGGTGCTCGCCGCGGCCAGCGTCGGTGCGGTGTGGTCCTGTTGCGCACCGGATTTCGGTGTGAAAGGGCTGGTCGACCGGTTCGCGCAGATCGAGCCGACCGTGCTGATCGGGGTGGACGGCTACCAGTTCAACGGCAAACGCGTCGACCGCCGAGACGTCTTCGCCACCCTGCTGGACCAGCTCCCGACCGTGCGGCACGCCGTCGTCGTCGACAACCTCGGCCTACCCTTCATCGGGGAGCATCGGCCGAGCATCGCCGCGTACGCCGATGTGGTCGTCGGGGACGCCGCACCACAGTACGAGCAGGTGCCGTTCGACCATCCGCTGTGGATCCTCTACAGCTCCGGCACTACCGGCCTCCCGAAGGGCATTGTGCACTCGCACGGCGGCATCGTGCTCGAAGCGCTCAAGGCCAACGCGCTGCACTATGACCTCGGCCCCACCGATCGGGTGTTCATCGCCGCGAGCACCGCCTGGGTGGTGTGGAACATGCTCGTCGACACCATGGTCACCGGCGCGGCGATCATCACCTATGACGGCAGCCCCACCTACGGCCGGCCCGACCACCAATTCGAGATCTGCGCCCGCTACGGGGCCACCCGATTCGGCACCGGCGCCGCCTATCTGACGCTGTGCGAGAAGGCCGGCACCGAGCCCGGTACCGCTTTCGACCTGTCGGGGTTGCGGTCGATCATGTCGACCGGTTCCCCGCTGCCGGACACCACCTGGCGGTGGATCTACGACACGGTCAGCCCGGATGTGCACCTGGGATCCGACAGCGGCGGCACCGATGTGGCCACCGGCTTCATCGGCGCCAATCCGCTCTCCCCCGTTCGGGTGGGAGAACTGCAGGGCCCCTACCTGGGGGTCGATGTGCAGGCCTGGACCGAGACCGGTGAGGCGGTCGTCGGGGAAGTCGGTGAAATGGTGATCACCGCACCGATGCCGTCGATGCCGATCTACTTCTGGAACGACCCGGACGGAAACCGGTACCGGGACGCCTATTTCGAGGTCTACCCCGGGGTGTGGCGGCACGGAGACTGGATCACCATGGAAGCCGACGGAGGCTGCGTGGTCCACGGGCGGTCGGATTCGACGATCAACCGTGGCGGGGTCCGGATGGGGTCGGCGGATATCTATCAGGCCGTCGAAGCGCTGCCGGAGATCGCCGAGGCGCTGGTGATCGGCGCCGAACTACCCCACGGTGGCTATCACATGCCGCTGTTCGTGGTACTGCGCGACGGATACGACCTCGACGACGCGCTCGTGGAGAAGATTCGCACCACGATCCGCCGGGAGGCCTCGCCCCGGCACGTGCCGGACGAGATCATCGACGTCCCGGCTATTCCCATCACCCGTACCGGCAAGCGGCTCGAGATTCCGGTCAAGAAGCTGATCCAGGGAGTCTCTCCGGAGACCGCGATCAACCGCGCCACGGTCGCCGACACCGACGCCCTCGACTGGTACATCGACTACGCGCAGCGGTTCCAAGACCACCGCGCTGACACCTCTACCCTCACCTGAGGGCAGGTCGCCGGGGCGGGGCCCCGGCGACCGCAGAGCCGACGTGAACATGCGCCGAGGCGGCAGCGTTCAGGGCGCGATCGGGTCGAGCGCCCGAAGCGCGATCTGTTCGTTGTCGTCGAGGTGCTGCCGTGTCGCCGCGGCGACTTTTCTCATGTTGCGGGTGCGCACGACGGTGAGGATCTCCGCATGCACGTGTCCCCGCCGCTCGTGTTCATCCGGTTCGGCCTCTCGACCCGAGAACGCCAGCCGGACATACCGTTCGGCGGCGTGCCACAGGCCGTCGAGCACGCGCAGGTCCCACGCGGTGGCGGCGGGCCGGAGCAGCTCGTAGTGGAAGGCGTGGTGCGCCTGGTAGATGTCGTCGAGGTCGAGGCTCTCGTCGCCGAACATGGTCACGTAGTTCTCGAGTCGACGCAGGTCGGCGTCGTCGAGCAGTTTACAGGCGCGGCCGGCGATCTCCGGTTCGAGTTGGCGGCGCAGCCGATAGATCCCGTGCAGGTCCTCGTGCGAGAGCGGGGCGACCATGGCGCTTTTCCCGGGGCGGGTCACCACGAGACCCTGCGCTTCGAGCTCTTTGAGTGCTTCCCGGACCGGGATGAAACTCACCCCGAGCTGGCTGGAGATTTCCCGCAACGAGAACGTCTGCCCCGGACGGAGTTCACCGGCGAGGATCGAGCGCCGGATTTCCTTGGCGACCTGCTCGGGAACGGAGGTCGGAGTCAGGGACCGCACCGGCGGTTGCGGGTTTCTCGTGCTCGTTGTCACGACCATCTCCGTCTCGTTCTCATCGCTGTCACCACGTACGAGGCATGTTATAGCACCAGGTCGGTGCCGATCCGGGCGCGGACCGGCCGGTGTCAGTCGATGAGCTTCTCGACCAGCGGCGCGATCCGGTAGTCGACCATCTCGCGCATCACCAGGGCGGTCGTGGTGCGTTTGACCCCCTTGATCCCAAGGATGTCCCCGGCCACCCGATACAGGTCGTCGGCGTCCCGGACGGCGACGTGGAGGAGCAGATCCGCGACACCGCTGAGGCCGAGGACCTCGAGCACCTCGGGAATGCCGTCGAGGGCGGCCCCGACACGGGCAAGCTTGCGCTGGGTGACGTTGGTCAAGATGTATGCCTGCAGCGGGTAACCGAGAATCGCCGGGTCGATGCGGCGCTCGAACGAGCGCAGCGCGTGCGAGTCGTCGAGCTTGCCCATCCGGGCCTGAACGGTGTTGCGTGAGAGTCCTATCCGGTCCGCCAGGGCAATGGTCGTGGCCCGCGGCGACTCCGCGAGCGCGAGCAGAAGCCGGGCGTCGATCTGATCCGCTTGGTGCGTGCTTGGCATTGTGTCAATCCCAACTTCCCTCGAGTGCCCTGCCGGCGTGCATTCTGCTCAATATCGACACCGACTATTGCGCAGGCGGCAAAATCCTGATCCACTGTTATAACAGGTGGGCGGCGGTCAGACCAGATCCGGCACCGCCGCATTCCGATACCGCATCCGACCGCACACACCCCGTCACCGGTCGAGTGGATTGCTCCCTGGCCACCCCGTCGGAGCCGTTCTGATAGTTGCGCTCGTCCGCAGCGATCCGCCCTTGTGAGGAAAGAGAATCCGATGCACGACACCCTGCCCGTCGCCCCCGGAACCGCGACCCCGCCCGCCCAGGCCGGTGGTCCGGTGGATCTGGAGACACTCGAAACGATTCGGCAGCGGGTGTTGTGGCTCTCCACCTCGATGATCCACCATGCCAACCGCATCCGCCCCAACCCCACCGGCCTCAAGGTCGGCGGGCATCAGGCCTCGTGCGCCTCGATGGTCTCGATCATGACCTCGCTGTGGTTCGAACAGCTCCAGCCCGGTGACCGGGTGTCGGTCAAGCCGCACGCCTCCCCCGTGTTGCACGGCATCAACTACCTGCTCGGGGAGCTCGACGAGAAGTACCTGACCACCCTGCGGGAATTCGGCGGCCTGCAGTCCTACCCCAGCCGGTCCAAGGATCCCGACACCGTCGACTACTCCACCGGTTCGGTCGGCATCGGCGCTACCGCCCCGATCTGGGGTGCGATGGCCCGCCGCTACGTCGAAACCACTACCGGCGGGGCGGGCACCGGCCGTCAGTACTCGCTGGTCGGAGACGCCGAACTCGACGAGGGCGCGGTGTGGGAGGCCATCCTCGACCCGGGCATCGCCGACCTCGGTGAGGTCGTGTGGATCGTGGACCTCAACCGGCAGTCCCTGGACCGGGTCATTCCCAACATCGCCGCGAACCGGTTGGAGAAGATGTTCGACGCCGCCGGCTGGCAGGTGATCACCGTCAAGTTCGGCAGACTCCTCGAAGAGTTGTTCACCCGGCCCGGTGGGCAGGCGCTGCGCACCCGGATCCTGGACATGCCCAACCCGGAGTACCAGCGGCTGCTGCGGTGCAGCGCCGATGAGGTCCGCACCCGCCTGCCCGGGAACGGCCCCGGGAGCACCGAGATCAGCGCGCTGATCGCCGGCCTCGACGATGCCACCCTGACCGCGGCGATCCGCAACCTCGGCGGCCACGACCTGTCCGCCCTGACCGCGGCCTATCGGCAGATCGACGACACCCGGCCGACCGTGATCATCGCCTACACCATCAAGGGCTACGGGCTGCCCACCCAAGGACACCCGCAGAACCACTCGTCGCTGCTGTCGGTCGACGAATACGCCTCGCTCGCGGCGGATCTGGGCATGGACCCGGCGTCGCCGTGGGGCCGGTTCGCCGCCGACTCCGCGGCCGGGCGGCGGTGCGCGAGCAACGCGGAGCGGCTGCGCCGGAACCCTGTCCCGGCGCTGCCCGCGCTCACGATCCCCACCGACATCGGCCGCACCCCCAAGGGCACCGCCACCACCCAGGCGGCCCTGGGCCGGGTGCTGCTGGACCTGACCCGCGAAGCCCCCGAGGCGGCCAAGCGGGTGGTCACGGTCAGCCCGGACGTGAGTTCGACGACCAACCTGGCGGGTTGGGTCAACAAGGTCGGCGTGTGGTCGGCGGCCGAGCGCCGCAACTGGTTCGACGACGACCGCGAGACCATCATGCACTGGAATGAGCGGCCCACCGGGCAGCACATGGAACTGGGCATCGCCGAAACCAACCTGGTCGGACTGATGGGTGAGCTCGGTGCCACCTGGAGCCGGTGGGGGCAGCCGCTGTTTCCGATCGGCGTGATGTACGACCCGTTCGTCGAACGCGCCCTCGAGCCCTGGTCGTACGGCATCTACGCGGGCGGGCAGTCGATCCTGGTCGGCACCCCCTCTGGTGTCACCCTGGCCGCCGAAGGCGGTGCGCACCAGTCGATCAAGACCCCGTCCATCGGTCTCGAGCAGCCCGGGTGCATCAGCTACGAACCGGCGTTCGCGATCGACACCGAGTGGACCTTGCTGGCCAGCATCGGCCGGCTCGGTCGCCCGGACGGCACCTCCGCCTACCTGCGGCTGTCCACCCGCCCCGTCGACCAAACATTGGCGGCGGTGCCCACCGATCCGGCGGCCCGCGAATGCCGCCGCCGTCAGGTGGTGGCCGGCGGGTATCCGCTGGTGCGCCGGGACGACGCGCAGGTCACGCTCGTGGCGATCGGGGCGATGATCACCGAGGCATTGGCGGCCGCCGATCGTCTCGCCGAACAGGGCATCCCCGCCGACGTCGTCTGCATCACCAGCCCCGGGTTGCTGTTCGAGGCCGTGCAGGGGCGGCAGGGCCGCGGGTCCGGGGAGAGCTGGATCCTCGATCAGCTCTTCCCCGCCGACCGCGCCACCCCGATCGTCACCGTCCTCGACGGGCACCCGCACACGCTGGCGTTCCTCGCCGGCATCAACCAGGTGCGCAGCACCGCACTCGGAGTGAGCAAGTTCGGGCAGGTCGGCTCGCTCGACGAGGTGTACCGCTACCACGGCATCGACACCGACAGCATTGTGCGGGCCGCGCTCGACATCATCCCCTGATCACCGAGACCCGCACGCACACAGGCCAGGAGAAGACAACACGATGACAACCGAACAACTCGAAGGCACCACGGTGCGGATGCCGGCCCTCGGGGAGAGCGTCGACGAAGGCACCATCACCCGGTGGCTCAAACAACCCGGTGACCACGTCACCGCGGAGGAACCACTGCTCGAGGTCGCCACCGACAAGGTCGACACCGAGATTCCGTCACCGGTCACCGGGATTCTCCAGCGCCACCTCGCCGAGGAGAACGACGTCGTCGCCATCGACGCCGAACTGGCCATCATCACCGAATCCGGCGGCACGGCTGCGGCTCCCGCGGCCCCTCCCATACCGGCACCGACGGCGGATCCTGCACAGACCCCGCCGCCTCCGGAGCCGGACACGGCCACACCCCCGGCCACACTAGGCACCGCTGCGTCGCTGCCGGCGACCGGCTCGACCACCGAAAAACTACCGCGGATCCGCCGCACGATAGCGAAGCGGATGGTCGAATCGTTGCAGACCGCCGCCCAGCTGACCACGGTGCTCGAGGTCGACGTCACCGCGATCGCCCGGCTGCGGGCCACCCACAAGGACGCCTTCCTGCAGCGGACCGGAATCAAGCTGTCCTTCCTGCCGTTCTTCGCCCAAGCCGCCGTCGACGCGTTGGCCGAGCACCGGGTCCTCAACGCCTCGCTGAACACCGACGTCACCGAGGTGACCTACTACGACCACTGCCACCTCGGCATGGCCGTCGACAGCGCAAAGGGCCTGATGGTGCCGGTCATCCGAGACGCCCAGCAGCTCGGCATCGAGGGACTGGCCCAGGCGATCGCGGACAAAGCCGACAAGGTCCGCACCGGCACGATCACCGCCGACGACCTGACGGGCGGCACCTTCACCCTCACCAACACCGGCAGCCGGGGCGCACTGTTCGACACCCCGATCATCAACCAACCGCAGACCGGGATCCTCGGTGTCGGTGCCGTGGTCGAGCGCCTGGTCCCGTCCCGGCAGGACGGTGAGCTCCGCATCGACGTGCGGTCGATGGCCTACCTGTCCATCTCCTACGATCACCGCATCGTCGACGGCGCCGACGCCGCCCGCTTTCTGACCACCGTCAAAGCCCGGCTCGAAAACGGTTTCACCCCAAACGATCTCTGACAAACATCGCACCACCACACCATCGGGGGCGAGGAGGAAAGATGACCCGAGACGATCAGGCCATGCTGGCGTTTGCAAC
This sequence comes from Rhodococcus jostii RHA1, assembly GCF_000014565.1. NCBI lineage: Bacteria > Bacillati > Actinomycetota > Actinomycetes > Mycobacteriales > Nocardiaceae > Rhodococcus > Rhodococcus jostii. The sequence continues at coordinate 623,687 of NC_008268.1, forward strand.
GCGGTGGTGCCGTTACGGCGGAGGAGACGAATACATCCTGCCCGAGTTCGGCATCACCCCGCAGGTGTTCTACCAACGCCTTCTGGCGATGGTGACGTCCACAGTGATCAACGACGTCGACTTCTCAACCCGGACATACTTGATGGACTTCTGCTCGAGCAAGCTCGCCCGGCCGGCCTCGAAAAGTGTCGCGGCCGCACACACTGCCGTGTGATCGATCCGTACCGGAATGGTTGCGAGAGATTGTTTGCGCCAACGGATTCGGGTACTACGCGTTCCCGGTTGGCCGAGCGACGAGCGTGATGCCCAGGTTCGCACGACGTGACACTCCGGCCCACGGGCCAAGCATCGGATACACGGTGCGATCCACCGTCGTCTCCGCGGTGATGTCGAGTGCGTCGGCCGCCGCGATCGATCGGAGCTGCAACTGGGCGGGAGCGGTGGTCCCCCGGACCATCACCTCACACACAACTGAACCGCTCGACAAGTCGGCACCGTCGATCGCCACTTCGATCGTGGGGTCTTGTCCGTGTGGAGATAGTGCGCGGACCGCAGGTGCCAATCACTTGGCCCCAATGCGGTATCGATCCGATCGGCGGCGAGCAGGCCGGTCCCGGTGATGCGGCCGCCGCTGACCGTGATCGAGCCCTCCCGCACCGGGATACGGCCTCGCACCCTATCAACCCGAACGCTTAGGCGCGGAACGTCACCGCCGATTTCTCGGTATCAACGGCATACGTACCGGCGGGAATGGCCGGGGAGGCGGAGGACGCGGAATGGATGTCGGGCATAGGTGGACTCCTTGGGTCGTGTGTCGCCGATCGGGCTATTGCAATATTTGATAACAGTTAGGGTTGATGTGCAAGGTTCGACCGTCAGCTCCTGTGCCCTGCTGGTCCCCACAGCCGATCACGTTCAGTGCGCAGCGATTTCGTCCGACAGCGTCGCCGGTGGGCAGGATGACCACCGGGATCGGGACCAGCAGCAGTGCCGGCGTGCAGATTGCTCACCCTCATGAGTGCTGGTTGCCGGATCTGCCGGTCACTGCTTGACTGAGATCACGCCAGGCACGAGAACGCCACGCCGTTCCTCGATCGCCCGCCGGGAGAGCTCACGAGGCCGGAGACCCGGACAACGACACCGCCGCACGATTATCGACGCACCGTATACGGCGCGTTCTGACCCGTAACCGCAATTCGGCGCAGCAAGTACAGCACGGACCCGACTCGAGGACTTCCTGTGCGATCTACTTTTTCCCCTATCCAGCGACCCCTCCCGGCAATTCGCGACACCGAGCCGCCCAGCCGGAATTCCGCCGCTTCCTCCACTGCGCTCCCCGAGCGAATCCACCCGATGCGGATGACCGGCGCTCAAGCGGTGGTGCGCGCGCTCGAAGCGCTGGCCGTCGAGGTGGTCTTCGGCATTCCGGGCGGAGCAATCCTGCCGGTGTACGACCCGCTGATCGATTCCCAGCGGCTGCGTCATGTGCTGGTGCGTCACGAACAGGGTGCCGGACATGCCGCCACCGGGTACGCCCAAGCCACCGGCAAGGTCGGGGTTTGCATGGCAACGTCCGGGCCGGGCGCACCGAACCTGGTCACCCCGCTCGCCGACGCGCAGATGGACTCGGTGCCGGTCGTGGCGATCACCGGGCAGGTCGGGCGCGGGCTGATCGGCACCGACGCCTTCCAGGAAGCCGACATCTGCGGTATCACCATGCCGATCACCAAGCACAACTTCCTGGTCACCGACCCCAAGGACATCCCCCGCACTCTCGCGGAGGCGTTCCACATCGCCGCCACCGGGCGCCCCGGTGCCGTGCTCGTCGACATCCCCAAGGACGTCCTGCAGGCCACCACCACCTTTGCTTGGCCACCGGCGACCAAGCTGCCCGGCTACCGGCCGGTGACTAGACCGCACGGCAAGCAGATCCGGGCGGCCGCCGACCTCATCGCCGCCGCGAAGGCGCCGGTCCTTTACGTCGGCGGGGGTGTGATCAAGGTTTCCCGTCGTGACGACGCTGATGGCCCGCGGAGCGTTCCCCGACAGCCACCGCCTGCACTACGGGATGCCTGGCATGCACGGCACCGTCGCCGCTGTTGCGGCGCTGCAGAAGGGCGACCTGCTGATCGCGCTCGGTGCCCGGTTCGACGACCGCGTCACCGGGGAAGCTACCTCGTTCGCCCCCGACGCCAAGGTGATTCACGCCGACATCGACCCGGCCGAGATCGGCAAGAACCGATTCGCCGATGTGCCGATCGTCGGCGACTGCAAGCAGACCACCACGGCACTGATCGACGCGATACGTTCCCGCCGAGACCAACGCCGACCGATCGACCTGACCGGCTGGCGCCCTCGACCAGGTTCGCCGGGCCTACCCGGTCAGTTACGACCGTCCGCGTGATGGTGCCCTGTCGCCGGAGTTCGTCATCGAAGCTCTCGGTAAGGCCGCCGGCCCCGATGCGATCTACTGTTCCGGCGTCGGCCAGCACCAGATGTGGGCCGCCCACTACATCAGCTACGAAAAGCCGCGTACCTGGCTCAATTCGGGCGGTCTCGGCACGATGGGTTATGCGGTGCCCGCGGCGCTCGGTGCCAAGCTTGGAGCACCCGACCGGGAGGTGTGGGCGATCGACGGCGACGGCTGCTTTCAGATGACCAACCAGGAACTGGCCACCGCCGCGATCGAGGGTGTCCCGATCACGGTAGCCCTGATCAACAACGGCAACCTCGGCATGGTCAAACAACTCCAGGAAATCCACTACGACGGCCGGTACTCGAACGTCGACCTGGCCACCCATGAAGGACGTCGACGCGGTGATCGCCCAAGCCCGCGCCCTCAACGACCGCCCCGTCGTCATCGACTTCATCGTCGGCGACGACGCCCTGGTCTGGCCGATGATCGCCGCCGGCGCCAGCAACGACCAGATCATGGCAGCTCGAGGAATTCGACCGCTGTTCGACGACCACGAGGAAGCCACCGAGACAGCAACCATCAATGAACTGCTGAAAGGGAACGAAGACCAGTAGGACGCCGGTCGGTGACGCGCCGTTCAGTGCCGAAAGCGGGACTACTCGTCGGTTTGCATCGCCAGCACGACAGCGACCGCGGTGATCAGCAAAACTAGCAGAAGCAGCACATTCATCCTGTCCCCCTTGATGTGTCAGAGTGGACCCGTCTGGCTGACCGGTCGTCGGTCGTCGGCGAACATGGCCTCGATCCTCGCTTTGATCTCCGCGGTGCTCATGCCGCCCCTGCACAGCACCAGCGGCCGCGAGGTGATCGACGACGCCGGAATCATCGAGGCTGTGGTCATGCGCGCGGATTTCCCGAATCAGAAACAATGTGCTGGCCTTCCCCGGTGTGTTCCGGGGTGCGCTCGTTGCCAGTGCCCGCCGGATCACCGAAAGCATGAAGCGCTCCGCCTGCCAAGGGCCGGAGGCGGGTTCTTCCCCCCAAGAGCCGCTGCTGCGCAGCGCCACTGGTATACAAGCGCAGCCCCGAACAATTCGGCATCTGAGCTACCTACCAAATACTCAGTACCACAACCGCTTACATCAATACTCAGTCCGAAGAATCTCGTAGGGGGCTCGCGGGTCGATTTCGAGCAACCCCGTGCATTCCAGACAGGATGTGGAAGTTCTCAGGGCGGCGCATCGTCTGTCAGCGCAGCGGTTCCTCGACAGGAAGGTCGGCGGCCCGCCCCTCTCGTTGCCGGGGCCGGATGTGCCGTCTGCGGTCGTTCTCGGACATCCCGCCCCACGTCCCGTACGGTTCGGCAACGGCCAGGGCGTACTCGCGGCATTCGGTGAGCACCGGGCAGTCCTGGCAGACGCGTTTGGCGCGCGCTTCGCGCCGCGCCCGGTCCCGACCACGCTCCCCCTCTGGAGAGAAGAACAACGACGACTCGACGTTCCGGCACGACCCCAGCATGCGCCAATCTCCACGATCACGGTCGGCGGGCGGTCCGGTCCGTGGCGTACCTTCACGGCGGGAAGCCGGCACAGTGTTCGGCGCACGAGCGGATATACAAGTCATCGGATCGGTCTCACTCATCTCACTCACGGGTATTTGTGCTGCGGACCTGTCACCGCGGTAATCCTTTCGCAAACAACATTCTTCACAACCAATCCGGACGGTCTCTTTAGGTTCACGTGCCCAGCCAGAACCTTCGACGAGCGACGGTGATCATTTGCTCGACCAAGCGGCCGCAGCGGTGCCGGCGCGGCGACGTCGAGATACGCGACCAGTGCCCGACAGAACGCTGCGGTGTCCATCCCGAAATCGGTTCTGATCACCTCGGGAGGGCCGCCGCCGTGGGCGCACCAACGTGGGGCTCGGGCCGTGGAGTGCGCACCTGGGAAGGGTAAAAGTACGGATGAGATGACTTGTGTCCTATTTCGCAACACTGGTTGCTCCATGAAGAAACGGAGTCGGATCTGACCATCGTGTCGTAACCCAGCTCGGGTAAGGTCCGAGGCCGGGCTTGCGCATGAGGTGCACCGGAACCCCGACGACGCTCACCTGGCAGTGCTCGTAGGCGTTGATGGCGGCCTCGGCCCTGCGCCAGTCGTAGCCGTCCCACCAGTAGGCAACCAGCTCACTGAGATTAGTGTCCGGGAAGCTGTAAGACCATTCCCCGTTCCCCTCGTCCAGCGCGAGGGTCCGCAACATAACTGCGAGGTTGTTTGCACGCCGCATCCTTCGACGCCATGACGACCCGAGGTCAGCTTTCAGTCGCTGAGAGGGCACCGTACTTGGTTGTTGAAGGGCACCCAGATCGGAACGGCGATCTCGCCGCGGTCCGCGTCAGTTAAGGGACCAACAAGCCCATTTGGTGGTGCTGCCAGAAGTGTGGGCATGAATGGTTGAGCGCGCCTCGGACGAGAATCCGGTCGACCGAGACAACGAGTTCACAACGGATCATGGGGTGCCCGTCGTGCTGGAAGTTCAGCGCTAGCAACAGCACGCAAATTTCGGGCCAACAAATGGCATGCGACACTCAGCCACCGACCTGACCCTCTCGAAGACCGACGTCACACAGGGTTACCTCGACCAGTGCCTTCTCGCACACACCCACGGTGGGTTGTCCGCAATGGACGCAGCCAAGGCGAAGTGGTGGTCTGAGGAAATCCAGAACGAGGTCCTCGACTCCTGCGTCCAGCTGCACGGCGGCTACGGCTACATGAACGAGTACCGGACGGCGCGCGCGTGGAAAGACGCCCGGATCACCAAGATCTGGGCCGGCACCAACGAGTTCATGAAAGAAAGTATCGGCCGGGACCTCGGCCTGTAGCGCAACCGACCTGCAGACGCCAGCAACCCACCCAGGCAAAGACCACAGCCGGGCCCACACGCAGACAGCCAGCGACCACCCGCACACGCACACTCTCGCGAGGGAAGGCCCTGGAATGGTCGTCCTACTCCGGCACGCCCACGCGATAGGAAAGCAGAGCTGGCGCGGGTCCGACGCCCACCGGCCCCTCAGCGCCCTCGGCCAGGAACAAGCCGCCGGCCTCGTCGACACCCTCACCGGCGTGGAGTTACGCGTCCTGTACTGCAGCCCGACCACCCGCTGCCTGGACACCCTCGCCCCGTTGGCCGCCGCCTACGGCCTTGCCATCCACGAGCACCCCCTCCTCGCCCCGGACGCCGCCGCCGACGATTTGTTCGCCGCCCTCGACACCGTCGACCTCACCGGCACCCTGTGGGGCACCGCGCTCGCCGCATGCACCCGCACCGACGGGACACGCGCATTCCCCATTGGTGACACCGCAAAGGTGGGGCCTGGCTTCTCAATGCCCACACCCCGCCGCGCTACATCGATCCCGATCCGCCGCAGTAGCCGGCTTCGGCGGTGGGGGTCGCCGCTACGAAAGTGCAACGAGCGACTTCGTGCCGTCGACCCGGGAGATCCAGCTACCCTTCCATCAGTGACGCAGGTCACATTAATCCGGGGTTCGGTCGGCGTAACGTTTCCGGCCCTCCCCGACACCGTTCGAATAGCCGCAGACGCTGGGCCCGCGGCACCCGAATGAGGACCACCGATCACCATGAGCACCACACAGCTCCACCCGAACACCCACCCCGCCACCAGCACCTCCCACTGGAAGCGACTCGCCACCGCCGCCGCCGCGACCGCCGCACTCGGCCTCGTCCCGGTCGCCGCCGCCAACGCCACCACCGCACCGCCGAACGCCACGCAGCCCGCCGCCGCCGTCACCCACGACAGCCCACTCGACCGCGACAACGACATCCAACAGCAACACCAACACGACCGTCAGCGTGACCAGCGGCAGGACCGCCGCGCCGACACCATCGTCCTCGACCAGATCCTGCTCGACGGCTGAGACAGCAGCACCCCGCTGTAGCGCAACCCAGCCGCCGTAACCCCGGGAGCCGAACAGCGCACAGCTGTTCCCCAAACCTGGGATGACGGCCCGCACCCGACATCCCCCGCGTCCCCGACACCCCGCGAGAAGGCAACCATGAACACCATCGAACCCCCCGCCACCGAGGCGGTCACCACCACGGCAACAACATTCGGCAGCACCGCCGACCTGACCAGCGCGCTGATTCGCGCCGCGACCGCCCACGGTCAACACGAAACGCGCACCGGCGCCGCGGATCCGAACTGGCCCGACTGGTACGCCGCCTACATGGTCGCCGAACAGGCGGGGACGGAGCCGCCCCTCTAACCACCCTCCACACCATCGACCGACCCCCCACGCACCACCCCACCAAGGAGAACGTCATGTCCACGATCCACCTGCACCAGACCACAACCGCCACACCGGAACAATTCCTCGACGCACTCACCGACTTCGGGCCCGGCCGCCAGGCGATCTTCGGCAACAGCGCCGACGACCACCTCCAGGTACACGAACTCGACACCACCCACGCCGACGTCACCGAAGGCTCCGGCGGGGCCTGGGAACGCCTGCACTACGACTGGACCGACCCCCACCGCATCGTCATGACGACCACCGACTCCAACCTGTGGGGCGGCAACTCCGGCCACACCTACACCCTCACCCCGCGCCCCGACGGCACCACCGACATCGACGCCGTCGTGGTCCGCGACGGCAAAAACCTCAAAGGACGAGCACTCGCAGCCGTGCTCGGCGTCTTCGGCACCCGCGTCCTGGGAAAGGCGTTCGACAACACCATCGCCGCCATCGAAGCCCGCAACCACACCCCACGAACGGCAAACAACACCTAACCCAGAGGGCGCCGTCGAGCACCGCAACCACGGCGCCCGGCGGCGCCACCATGTCCGACAGTCCGTAGCAGTGAAGGTAGGCAGGCCGGCGACATCCGCGTCGGGCCCACTGTCACGGTGGCGACGAGGGCGGTGTCTTCGCAGACGATGTCCTCGCCGCTGTTCTGCGCCCCCGCACCGGCTTCCCCGCCTGGGTGGGAGCCTTGTCTTCGGCCGCGACTCCCGCCGGGGCCGCCGACACCTTCTGCACAGGACTGGGAGTCGTTGCCCCGGCCACGGTTCCGGGTCCGGTCGACGGCTCACCGGCCCCCGCGCGGTCCGGCTTCGTGCCGAGTTTGAGTTGGTCGAGGACCAGCGCCGTAGAGCCTCCTCCCACTCCCACGGTTCGACATGCGCACACCTGACCAATAGCCGAGGAGCATGGTCTGCATCACTATTTTAATTCAATGATCCCCTTGTCCCTGCTCCGCCGGAGCTCGTCCTCGTTGTCGATCGTCGTACGCGTCGGCGGACCTGCAGCCCGAACCCCGGCGCCGCAGAACGGCGCACGGAATTGAGCGGCGGCACCGCGGGTCAGAGCGACCGCCACTCCCGGCCGGTCCGGCTGAGGATTCGTTCCGCAGACTCCGGGCCGGACGCGCCGGACGGATAGTTGTCCGGGCGACCGAGGGCTGCCCAGTGCTCGAGGAGAGGATCGATGACCCGCCAGGACCATTCGACCTCCTCACGGCGAGGAAAGAGGGTGGCGTCCCCGCGCAGCACGTCACAGATCAGCCGCTCGTAGGCCTCCGGCGCCGGGTCGAACACCGACCGAAAGTCCATCCCCAGGCTGACCGGCTGAATGTGCATGCCGCCGCCCGGACGTTTGGCGCCGATGTGCAACTCGATTCCGTCGTCCGGCTGAACCCGGAGCACGAGCACGTTCGACACCGCCGCGGCCCGGGCAGCGGGTGAACCATGGGCGGGGGGTGTGAACGTTACCGCGATCTCGGCGGTCCGCCGTGCCAGGCGTTTGCCGGTGCGGATGAAGAACGGCACGCCGGTCCGCCGTGCCAGGCGTTTGCCGGTGCGGATGAAGAACGGCACGCCGGCCCACCGGCGAGTCGCGATGCCGACTGTCAGGGCCGCGAAGGTCTCGGTCGTCGAGTCGGCTGGGAAGCCTGCCTCGTCAGCCAATCCTGTTACGGGAACACCGTTCTCCACCCCCGCACCGTATTGGCCGCGGGCAGATGTCTCCGCGAGCGGTCCGAGGAGTCCGGTGGCGGAGAGGACCTTGATCTTCTCGGCGGCGATGCTGTCGGCATCGAACGCGACGGGTTCCTCCATCGCGATCAACGCCAACAGTTGCAGCAGATGATTCTGGATGACGTCGCGGGCAGCACCCACGCCGTCGTAGTACCCGGCGCGCCCGCTCACTCCGACGCTCTCGGCCATGGTGATCTGCACGTGGTCGATGTGCCGGTTGTTCCACAACGGCTCGAACATTCCGTTCGCGAAGCGTAACGCGAGGATGTTCTGCACCGTCTCCTTCCCCAGGTAGTGATCGATGCGGTAGATCGAGGACGGCGGAAACACCCTTTCCAGCGCGACACCGAGGGTCTGCGAGCTGGCGAGGTCGTGCCCGAACGGTTTTTCCACCACCACCCGGCGCCACCCACGATCCCCGCGGTGGAGACCGGTGATCGCCAGCTGGTCGCAGACCGTGGCGAACGCGGACGGCGGCACCGACAGGTAGAACACGTAATTGCCGGGCTTACCACGACGGACGTCGAGCTCGGCCAGCCGGGCGGAAAGCCGGGCGAACGCGGCCGTGTCGTCGAACGACCCCTGCACGACGTGGATACGCTCGACGAGCCCAGCCCACACCGCAGGGTCGAATGGTGTGCGCGCGTGCGCAATCACCGCCTCACGCAGCCGGGCTTCGGTGTGCGCGCCGTCGCGAGCGAAGCCGACGAGATCGAAATCCGGTGGCAGCTGGCAACCGTGCGCGAGGTCGTAGATGGCCGGGACCAACTTCTTGCGTGCGAGATCACCGGTGATTCCGAAGATCACCATCGAGACCGGTTCGGTGACCTGACCACTATTGCCGATCAACGCCTCACCGAGTCCGCCGTCCGAGCTGGCTGCCAGCGGGTCCCTCTCCTGCACTTCAGACACGGTGACTTCTGTTCCCACTCCGTCTTTCGCTCCACCACAAGCGCATTCGGACAATGCGTCGAATACCAGTGTGGAAGGCCTGAAGACGGAATGCACTTGGCCGAGCGGCCAGTGACAGCTCCCCGTCCGGTCAGGTGAGGCGACCCCGAAACCGCCGTAGACATAGACATCGGCACGATACCGAGAATCGAGAATGGAACGGTGACGATGAAACTGGGACTGGTCGGTCTGGGCCGCATGGGTCTGAACATGCGTGAGCGGTTGCGCGAACGCGGACTCGAGGCGATCGGATACGACCCTCACGCCGCCGCCAGCGATGTGGACAGCCTCGAATCGTTGGTCGAGTCGCTTCCGGCACCGCGGGCGGTGTGGGTGATGGTGCCTGCCGGTACGCCGACCCGTCAGGTGATCGGGCAGCTTTCGCGCCTGCTCGCGCCCGGTGACCTCGTCGTCGATGGCGGCAACTCCCGGTTCACCGACGACAAGGTGAACGCGGACATCCTCGCCGAACACGGCATCCGCTACCTCGACTGCGGCGTCTCCGGCAGAGTGTGGGGACGCACGAACGGCTACGCGCTGATGGCCGGCGGCGACGCCGCCGACATCGACCGGTTGATGCCGGTCTTCGACGCGCTGCGACCGGACGGTGACCGTGAGGACTCCTTCGTCCACGCCGGCGCGGTCGGTGCCGGCCACTACGCGAAGATGGTGCACAACGGCATCGAGTACGGGTTGATGCAGGCCTACGCCGAGGGGTACGAGCTGCTCGCCGCCGAGGACTCGATCGTGGACGTTCCCGCAGTCCTGCGTGCCTGGTCCAAGGGCACCGTCGTGCGGTCCTGGTTGCTCGACCTCCTGGTGCAGGCCCTGTCCGAGGATCCCGACCTGGCCGCGATCTCCGGCTACACCGAGGATTCCGGCGAAGGCCGCTGGACCGTCGAAGAAGCCATCGCACACGCGGTTCCCGCGCCGGTGATCTCCGCCGCATTGTTCGCGCGGTTCGCCTCCAGACAACACGATTCGCCCGCCATGAAAGCCGTTTCGGCGCTGCGCAACCAGTTCGGTGGGCACGCCGTCCGACGTTCCGAAACCGCCGGGATCGCCTGAACAGTGACGGCCTCGACCCGACCTGCCCGGCAACTCACCGGTGCGTGTCCTCGCGGCGGCCGGCGGCGGACGGCGCCATTCCGAACTCGCGGCTGAAGGCGAAGGAGAAGGCTGCGGGAGATGCGTAGCCGAGAGTCGAGGCGACCCGAGTCACCGGCTGCGAGCGCAGCATCGGGATGGCTGCCAGCAACCGAGCCCGCAGGCGCCAGGCCGCCGGACTGACCCCGACCTCGCGTAGGAATCGCCGGGTGAAGGCGCGTTCGCTCACGCCACTCGGCCCGCCCACTCGGCGTTCGTCACGCCGACCTCCGGCTTGCCGAGATAGGACCGGCACAACGCGACCAGGTCGGCCGACGTGGGCAGCATCAGGTGCAGGGGCAGCGACCTGAGCGTTGCCAGCTCGAACAGCAGCAGTGCCGCGACGGCGCCCTCCCTACCGTCGCGGTCCTACTCGGCGGGTAGATCGGCGGCGACGAGCAGCAATTCACGGAGCAGCGATGACACCTCGACCACGACGCACGCCATGGGCCACCACGGCACCGCAGCTGGTTCGATGTAAAGACTGCTCGTACTCACACCGAGCATCCGTACCCGATGCCGTGTGGCCGGCGGAATCATGACGCCCTGAGCCGTGGGCACCGTCCAGGTGCCGTTGTCGGTCTCGACGACCATTGTTCCTGTAGCTCCGTACAGGAACTGCGCACGACGGTGTTCGTGCCAGTCCAGCACGAAGCCGGCCGGATAGTCGGTCGCGATCGGGAGCACGTCCCGCTCGATACTGTCGATGTCGCCGAGCGGGACATTTCTCACCACACCCAACCTACCGACTGACTCTCGAAAGAAATCGACTGACATTCGATTGTCGCCGCTACAGCGATACGGTGAACTGGACCGAGTGAATATGTTCGTTCTCGTTCTCATCGGCCTCGTGACCGGGTTGACCACCGTCCTGTTCGGTTTCGGCGGCGGGTTCGTGACCGTCCCGGTCGTCCTGTGGGCAGAAGCAGGGCTCGGCGACTCGGCCGCCCGGGTCGCAGTCGCAACATCCGCGGCGGTGATGATGGTGAATGCTGCCGTCGCCACGTCCGCAACCTCCCGCACGGTGCTGCGTCACTTGCGTGACTCTCGTTGTCTGCTAGCACTTCTCGGTCTCGGAGGCGTGGCAGGCGCGTTGCTCGCCCGGCTCGTACCCGGCGCAATCATCCAGTGGGGGTTCGTCATCTACCTCGTCGGGACGATCGTTGATGTCCTGGTGCGGCCGGGCTTCTTCCGTCCGGCGGCGCCGCACACCACCGACTCTCGGCAACGGTTCGCCATACCGACCTCGCTCGGGCTACCGATCGGCGCGAGCGCAGCATTTCTCGGCGTCGGCGGCAGTGTCATGACGGTGCCTCTCCTGCGCCGCTCCGGATTGATGATGGGTGTCGCCACCGCACTCGCAACCCCGCTGACCCTCGCCATCAGCCTGCCGGCAGTTCTGATCTTCCTCGTCGGCCGCGGTCCCGGATCACCCGCCGGCGCCGCCCTGGCCGGCTCCATCGACCTGGCCGCGGCCCTGGCGCTTCTCCTCGGCGCACTCCCGGTGATCGTCACGCTGAGGGACGCCCACCCCGTCTGCCCGACCGTGTCCACGCGGTCGGTTACGTGCTGCTCCTCGTCGCGGTCACCATGACCACTGTGCTTGCTGCGCTTCGGTAACCGCAAGCGCGTATCCCGCCGACACGGGAGGAAGGATCACGCCGGTGCCGCCCACACCCAACGACGTCCGTGAACCCACCGGGGTAAGCCACGTCGACGGTAGCCGACTCTCCTTCCCGGACTTCAGGAATGCTGATGTTCGGGCCGGTCGGATGCGGCCCAGCTGGAGAGCAGGCGGAGGGATTCCTCGGAGGGAGAACCAGGCTCGGCGGTGAATCCGAACAGGGTGAGACCGGCCGCACTGGCAACCTCGAGCGCCTCGAAACGCAGAGTCAGGTCCCCGACGACGGGATGATGGAACCGCTTGGTGCCGCGCCGGTGCGCCTTGATGTCGTGCGTCGCCCAGCGAGTGCGGAACTCGTCGCTGCGAGTGGCCAACTCGCCGACGAGGCCGGTGACCGCCGCCGAATACGGGGACCGCGCCGCCTCGCTCCGGAGTATCGCGACGGCGTCGTCGGCAGCATGGTTCCAGTCGGGGAACGTTTCACCGGCGCGGCGGTCGAGGAAGATGAAGCGGGCGAGGTTGGGCACGCCGTCCGAGCGGTCGAACACGTCGGCGTACAGGGCGCGGCCGAGGGCATTGACCGCGACGATGTCGAGGTGACCGTTCTGCACGACCGCGGGAGCGGTGATCATCGCGTCGACGAGGGCCTGAACCGGCTCCGGAACCTCGACGCGCGCCCGGGGAGCAATTCGCCTGCGGGGCCTGGTGGACGCCGCGCGGGCCAGCGTGAAGAGGTGTTTCGTCTCTTCGTCGTCGAGCCGCAGCGCGGTCGCGATGGCGTATAACACTTCGTCGGACACCCCTGAAACGCCGCCGCGCTCGATCTGCACGTAGTACTCGGCACTGACTCCGGCGAGCATCGCGACTACCTCCCGGCGCAGCCCCGCGACGCGGCGCCGACCACCCGTGGGCAGGCCCACCTGGTCGGGTGTGATGCGTGCGCGGCGGGTCGTCAGGAAGTCCTTGATCTCCTTGGCGATTTCCATATCAGCAGCTTAGGGACCTCCGACAGCCCGTGGGAGGGGCTGAGGGTACCCCCGATAACCGGCTCTGGTTCGGGGGTGCGGATCACAGCAGAGTGGTGTGAGCACACGGTTCGGGCCGCCCGGAACCGAGTATCGAGATCCAGACCGGCCGGCGGGCTCCGCCGGACGACGAAGGGAATGAGCGCATGACCACGAAAACGACCGAGACCGTCAGCGTGAAGACGCCGTACTGGGACATCGCTGCAGACATCTACTTCCCGCCCGGATTCGACGAGTCGAAGCAGTACCCGGCCATCATCAGCGCGCACCCGATCGGCAGCTGCAAGGAGCAGACGTCCGGCAACGTGTACGGCACCGCCCTCGCCGACGCCGGCTACGTCGTCATCGCATTCGACGCCAGCTACCAGGGCGCCAGCGGCGGCGAACCCCGGTTCACCGAGGACCCCACGCAACGGGTCCAGGACTTCAGCTTCGTCGTCGACCACCTCGTCACGCTGCCGTACGTGGACGCCGACCGGATCGGCGTGCTCGGCATCTGCGGCGGTGGCGGATACTCCATCAGCGCAGCGAAGACGGAACGGCGGATCAAGGTCGTCGGCAGTGTCGTGGGCGTGAATTTCGGACACCTCCTGCATGAAGCGTTCAGCGGCTACGACCCGATCGCGACACGGGAGGCGATCGCCGGGCAGCGCACCGCCGAGGCCCGCGGCGCCGAACCGAACGTCGAGAACCTGCTGCCGCCCACCGTGGACGCGGCGGCCGGGACGGGACTCGACGTCGTCGAGGCCACCGACTACTACAAGACACCCCGCGGGGAGAAGCCGAACGGCGCCACCCGCAGCCTGATCTCACGACGAGCAGCGGGATACGGGTGGGACGCCTTCACCCACGCGAAGTACTCCTCACCCAGCCGCTGTGTGTCGTCGTCGGAAACAAGCCCGGTGCGTTCGGTTCCTACCGTGACGGCCTCGAGATCTACCGCCGCGCCCGCTCCGAGACGAAGCAACTCGTCGTGGCCGAAGGCTTCTCGCACTACGACCTGTACGACCAGCCCGACCCGGTCGGGCAGGCTCTCGACGCCCTCATCCCCTTCTACAACAAGAACCTCTGACCGAACGAGCACACATCACAATCAGAAGGACTCGGTAATGGACAGCATCACCTTTCCCAACGGCCCGATCACCATGGCCGGCAACCTGTTTCTGCCCGACAACTTCGATCCGCAGGCCAGCTACGCGGCCGTCGTCACCGTGCACCCGGGCGGCGGTGTGAAGGAGCAGACCGCGGGCCTGTACGCCGCGAAAATGGCGGAGGAGGGTTTCGTCGCACTGGCCTACGACGCCTCGTTCCAGGGCGAGAGCGGCGGCGACCCGCACCACCTCGAAGATCCGTTCGCTCGGGCGGAGGACGTCCGCGCCGCCGTCGACTTCCTGCAGAGCCTGGGCTATGTCGACGCTGAACGGATCGGCGTCCTCGGGGTCTGCGCCGGCGGCGGGTACGCCGTGAATGCGGCCCTGACCGACTACCGGATCAAGGCCGTCACCACCGTCAGCGCCGTGAATATCGGCGCCTCGTTCCGGCGCGGGTGGTACGGAACCGACTCCGACGCAGCGTTCTTCCGGGAGAACCTGGCGGCTCACTCCGAAGCGAACTGACACCAGCCCGACCCGGTCCTCCCGGCCTCTGGAATCCCCAATGGCTCGGGAGGACTCGGCATCGCCACTCCAGCTTCCGGGTACCAGCTCAATGGTTCGGGCTTGCAACAGATCCGGCATGCCACCGACGCCACGTGAACTGTTCTACTCCCCCACCACGTCAGGGGCCCATCCCATCAATCGCTTCTCGATGACCGAGAACGCAGCTTCGCGCGGAAATGCATTTTACAGTCTACCGTGAACGGCGCCGCGCCAGCGGTTGGCAGCTGTATCAGGCCGTCGGCGTGGAGCGCGGCGACCGCGAAGCCTCGGCCCTCCAGGCGTTCGAAAACTTTCGCTTCTTCGGCGCGCCGCACGTCGCGATCATCACCACCGACGCGGTGCACGGGGTGTACGGTGCCGTCGATACCGGCCTGTACGTGGGCACATTCCTACTCGCGGCGCGGAGCCTCGGACTCGGGGCAATCCCCCAGGCCGCGCTCGCCAGTCATTCCCCGCTCATCCGCAAGCACTTCGACATCCCCGCCGATCGAAAGATCTTGGTCGGCATCTCGTTCGGCTTCGCAGACACCGACCACCCGGCCAACAACTACCGCACCACACGGGCACCGCTGAACGAAGTCGTGACGCGGATCCGCGAATAAGCATCCGGGAACGACGGAGGCGATGTCGCGCTGACCTCCGCTTCGAATGATAGATTCTCCGCATGCGGAGTGAACGCTCCGCTTTGTTGGGAGAATCTATGAAAACCGCTTCACGGCGGACGCACCATCAGTTGACGTTCGCCGTTCTCACCGTGGGCGTCGGCGCCTATGCCCTGCTGCAGTCCCTGGTGATGCCGGTGTTGCCCACCCTCGAGTCCGCGCTGGGCACGACACAGACCGATATCACCTGGGTGTTGACCGCCTACCTGCTGTCGGCGTCGATCTTCACCCCGGTCATGGGACGCCTCGGGGACATGCACGGCAAGAAACGGGTGTTCGTGATCGCGCTCGTCGCACTGGCCGCGGGGTCGCTGCTCGCGGCCCTGGCCACCTCGCTGTCCGTGATGATCGCCGCCCGGGTGATCCAGGGCATCGGTGGCGGTGTGCTGCCGTTGGCGTTCGGCATCATCCGCGACGAGTTCCCCGAGGAGAAGGTGGTCGGAGCGGTCGGCATCATCGCCGCGCTCACCGCCGTCGGCGCCGGTCTGGGCATCGTCCTGGCCGGACCTATCGTGACCGTGCTGGGCTTTCACTGGCTGTTCTGGATTCCGCTGATCATGGTCGTCCTGGCCGGGTTGGCCGCGCAGATCCTGGTCCCCGAGTCGCGTGTTCGCACCGCCGGGAAGATCAACTGGCTCACCGCACTGCTGCTGTCCGGCTGGCTCGTCGCGTTGCTGCTCGGGGTCAGTCAGGCACCGACCTGGGGCTGGGGCTCTCCGATCGTCATCGGACTGCTGGTCGCCGCCGCGGTCCTCGCCGCGACCTGGGTGGCCGCCGAAGCGCGATCCGCCAACCCGCTGATCGACATGAGAATGATGCGGATCCGCAGCGT
This sequence comes from Rhodococcus jostii RHA1, assembly GCF_000014565.1. Lineage (NCBI taxonomy): Bacteria > Bacillati > Actinomycetota > Actinomycetes > Mycobacteriales > Nocardiaceae > Rhodococcus > Rhodococcus jostii. Next base: position 640,053 of record NC_008268.1, read on the forward strand.
CTGGGCCGCCAACCTGGTGGCCCTGCTGATGGGAGTCGGGATGTACGCCGCGTTCGGCTTCCTCCCGCAGTTTCTGCAGACACCCCCCTCGGCCGGATTCGGCTTCGGCGCCTCGGTCACCGAATCGGGCCTGATGCTGCTGCCGTTGAGCGTGGGAATGTTCCTGCTCGGACTCGCCTCCGGCCGCCTGGCGACTCGACTGGGGTCGAGAAACCTGGTGATCGCCGGCTCGATCGTCAGTGCGATCGGCTACTTCGTGGTGGCATTCCTCCACGAGACCGAGACGGACATCTACCTCGCCACGGCCTTGACCGGAATCGGTTTCGGCCTGGCCTTCTCGGCGATGTCGAACGTCGTCGTCGCAGCGGTGCCGTCGGAACAGACCGGTGTCGCCAGCGGCATGAACGCGAACATCCGCACGATCGGCGGCTCACTCGGCGCCGCGTTCATGGCCAGCGTCGTCACCGCCGGGGCGTCCACGTCGGGGGTGCCGCAGGAATCCGGCTACACCAACGGCTTCGTCATGCTGGGTGTGGCAGTGGCCCTCGGCGCCGTGGCGGCCCTGTTCATCCCGGCGATGAAGCGGGACGACACCACGAATCTCGAACCGTCGCCCGAGCTGCGGCACCCGGAACTCGCGCTGGTCGCCGGCGGCACACTGGTGGGCGACGAATCCGAATGAGGTCCGACATGAGCGATCCGGCAGGCGGCAAGGCACTGCGCCGCGACGCCGCGGAGAACCGGCAACGGCTACTCGATGCGGCAGCGACCGTGTTCAGTGCCCGCGGCCTCGACGTGGGGGTCGACGAAATCGCCCGGGTCGCCGGCGTCGGCATCGGCACCCTCTACCGCCGGTTCCCCACCAAGGATGCACTGATCAGTGAACTGGTTCGCCAGGTGCTCGAAGACTTCCTCACCCTGGCCCACGAAGCCCTCTCCGCGCCGGAGGGCGAGGGCCTCGAACAGGTGCTCTACGGCAGCGGTGCCATCCTCGCGTCGAACCGCGGATGTCTCTCTCGCATGTGGAACGACGATCAGACCACAGTTCTGAGGAACGAGTATCGCCGGATCCTGTTCGAGTTGCTGGCGGGGGCCAAGCAGCACGGCCGCATCCGCGAAGACGCCACCGAGGCCGACCTGGACCTCATCTTCTGGTCCCTCCGCGGCGTCGTCGCGACGACACGCGGCGTCACCGACACCGGCTGGCGCAGAATCCTCGCGGTCATGATCGCGGGATTGCGGCCCGGCGCGGAAAGACTCGATGCGGCACCGCTGAGCGCACAGGACGTCGCACAAATCATGGAAAATTTGTGGCCTCGATAAGGTGCGGCGGGTGGCGAGGGAACACTACCCCGTCAGGTATTCGTCGTCGGTGACGTGCTCGAGCCAGGTCGTGGTGGTGGCCGGGTCGTCGGCGTTGTCGAGCATGGCGAGGTGTTCCATGAACGAGTCGGCGCTTGCTCCGTGCCAATGTTGTTCGTTCGGTGGGCAGTAGAGGGTTTGACCGGCGTGTGCTTCGACCTTCGGTCCGCCGCGGGACTTTACCCAGGCAGTTCCTTCGGCGATGTGCAGGGTCTGACCGTGGGCGTGCGAGTGCCACGCGGTGCGGGCGCCGGGCGCAAAACGCACTTTCGCCACTACCATTCGCTGACCGGGGTCGCGGGGAAAGGCGATACGGTCGAGCCAGACGTCACCCGTGAATTGCTCGGGCGGGTTCTTGGTCGTCGGGGTGTGGGGATCGATCTGCATTGCTGTACTCCTCAGGCTTCGGGGATCTCGAGGCCGAATGTCTCGCGGGTGATGTCGTCAGGTTCCGGGCCGCCACGCACACCGGTGTCGAGGGCGTCGATCGCGGCGAGTTGATCGGCGGTGAGATCGAAGTCGAAGACCTCGAAGTTCTCGGTGATCCGGGACGGGGTGACCGATTTCGGGATCACCTGACGTCCCTGCTGCAGGTGCCACCTCAGCATCGTCTGGGCCGGCGTCTTGCCGTGTGCCGCTGCGATCGACTGGAGGGTGGGATCGTCGAGTGTGGAGCCGTGGGAGCCGTTGCGGTAGAAAGTGATGCCGCCGATCGGGGACCATGCCTGCGACACGATCCCGTGTTCGGCGTTGGCCGTGAGCACGTCGGATTGGCGGAAGTACGGGTGTACCTCGATTTGGTTGACCGCCGGCACCACCGATGTCTCGTCCCGCAGTCGCGTGAGGTGGTCGGACATGAAATTGCTGACACCGATGGCGCGGACGCGTCCGTCCGCGAGCAGCGTCTCGAGCGCCTTGTAGGCCTCGACGGTGAGGGCGAACCCACCGGGAAGAGCCTGGTGCAGTATCAGCAGGTCGATCTGATCGATTCCGAGTTTGCGGGAGCTCTTGTCGAACGCGTGCAGCGTCGCGTCGTAGCCGTAGTCGGTGATCCAGATCTTGGTCTCGACGAAGATGTCCGAGCGATCGATGCCCGAACGGCGTATGGCTTCGCCGACCTCGCGTTCGTTCTGATAAGCAGCTGCGGTGTCGATGTGCCGGTATCCGGTCTCCAATGCCGCCTCGACCGCCGCAACGGTGTCATCAGGCGGCGTCTGGTACACACCGAAACCCAGTGCCGGCATCGTGATTTCGTTGTTCAAGGTCAATTGGAGGATGGTCATGTTTCAACCTTAGGTTCGGTCTGCGCGCGCTGGGAGTGCCTGTCGAACCAGGTACCGGCAGTACCTGGTTCGACCAGCGGATGTCATTCGACGGGCCGGTGTCGTGCAGCGGGCACGATCACCATGAGGACGACGACCAGTGCGAGGACCAGCAGTACGGTGCCGCCGGTGAGCGCTGCGTCGACGTGCTCGGTCACCGCTGCTGGTCCGTCGAGGTTGGCGCCTGCGTCGGCCGCGAGTGCGACGAGAATGCCCAAACCGAGTGCCATTCCGAGTTGGTGCGCCGTGTTGACCAGTCCGGATGCCGCGCCGGCGTCCGCCGAATCCACACCGGCGATTCCTGCGTTCGTCAGCGGCCCGAACGCCAGGCCTTGCCCGGCGCCCACCAGGACGATCGGTAGTGCAACGTCCATGAGATACGTATCGAGTGGGCCGATGCGGCTCAACCATGCCATACCGGCCAGGGTCAGCGCCGTCCCGGTAGCGAGCAGAGTCCCGTTCGACAGCCGGGCGCCCAGCCGGGGCACAACGAGTGCGACGACGAAGTTGACGAGGGTCATCGGCAGGAAGCCGAGCCCGGCGTGCAGTGGGGAGAAGCCGAAGCCGTCCTGGAGCAGTTGGGTGGTGAAGTAGAAGAATCCGATCATCGCCCCGAGGTACAGCAGGCGAGCCGAATAGGCGCCGGCGCGTTCGCGACTGCGGAACAACCGCAGCGGCAGGATCGGTTGCTGCACCCGACTCTCGTGAACGACCAACCCGACCAGCAGGAGAGCCCCGAGTGCCAGAGCGGCCTGTACCCGTGCCGATCCCCAACCTGCCTCGGCGGATTCGATGATCCCGAAGATCACGGCGCCCATGCCGAATGTCGCACCGAGAGCACCGATCACGTCGAACCTTCCGGTTCGCCGTGGTGTTTCGACGAGCACTGTGCGAGACCAGACAATCAAGGCGACCGCGATCGGGACGTTGACCAGGAAGGCCGCTCGCCAGGAGATCCACTCGGTGAGCGCACCTCCGACCAGAAGGCCGAGGCTGGCGCCGATACCGGCCGTTGCGGCATACCAGGCAATGGCCCTGTTGCGGGCCTCGCCGTCGAAGTAGGTCGTGATCAACGCCAACGAGGTCGGTGCGACGATCGCCGCACCGATTCCCTGCACCGCGCGGGCGGCGATCATCCACCATCCCGCGGGCGCGATTCCGACGAGCAAGGATGCGGTTCCGAAAATCGCGAGACCGATCCTGAACAGTCGGCGCCGCCCCACGATGTCCCCCGCGCGGGCAGCCAACAGGAGCAGGCCACCGAAGACCAGGGTGTAAGCGTCCTGAACCCACGACAACGCCCCCGATGACAGGTCGAGTCCGGATCGGATGCTCGGCAACCCGGTGAAGATCACCGAGTTGTCCAGCAACACCATGAAATAGCTTGCCAGGATGATACCCAGAATCGCGGTCCGGGAGGTCGTGGCCCGACCGGACACAGCGGTGGTCACGGCCGGACCGCGACCTTGAGCGCGTCGCGGGCATCCATCGCGGCGTAGCCCTCCGGCGTCTGGCCGAGACCGACGGTGCGGTCGAACACCTTCCCCGGCTGGACAGTGCCGTCCAGGACCGCCGGAAGCAGCTGCTCGATGTAGGCGCGCACCGGTGCCGGACCACCGGTCAGCGTGACGTTCGGCCCGAACAGGCTCCCGAACCCGACTGGCGCGTCCTCGTACTGGGGCACCCCCACCCGACTGATCACTCCACCCGCGCGGACGACGCCCACCGCCTGGTCGTAGGCCGGCCGGTGACCGACCGCCTCGAGGACGACCGCGCTGCCCAGTCCGCCGGTCAGCTCACGAACCTTCGCGATCCCCTCCTCGCCACGCTTGGCAACCACATCGGTCGCGCCGAACTCGCGACCGAGATCGGTCCGCCGCTGGTGCCGTCCCATCAACACGATCTGCTCGGCACCGAGCAGGCGAGCCGACAGCACGGCCGACAATCCCACCGCCCCGTCACCGATCACGGTCACGACACTGCCCGCGCCGACGCCGCCGCGGACCGCGGCATGCCAGCCGGTGCCATACACATCCGACAACGTCAGCAAGGAGTTGAGCAGCGCATCGTCGGCGTCCTCGCCCACCGGTACCGTCACCAGCGTGCCGTCGGCCAGCGGCACCCGGACCGCCTCGGCCTGACCACCCGCCGTACCCAGCGAGGCGTCGTTCCAGAACCCGCCGCGCACGCACGAGGTCTGCAGACCCGCAGTGCAGAACACGCACGTGCCACACGACACCGCGAACGGTGCGATGACGAAGTCGCCGACCCGTAACGTCCTCACATCCGAACCGATCGCTTCTACGACACCGATGAACTCGTGGCCCATCGATCTGCCCGCAGGTTCGGCGTCCATGGAGTGATAGGGATGCAGGTCGCTGCCACACACGCAGGCCCGCACGATCCGTACCAGAGCGTCGGTGGACGACTGGATGGTGTGATCAGGAACATCGATGACGCGGACGTCGCCCGCGCCGAACATGTACGTCGCTTTCATGCCACCCAGTTGACCTCCATTCGGGCCGCCCGGGGAGTCACGGACGTTCCGGGTACTGCCAGTACCTCCCACATCCGGCGGTCACTGCCTACCGTGGACTCATGAGTTCGACCGACCTGCGCACCGAAATCCGCGAGTTCCTCAGCACGCGGCGCGCACGCATCACCCCGGAACAGAGCGGACTACCCGTGTTCGGCGGCAACCGCCGTGTCAAAGGACTGCGCCGCGAAGAGGTCGCCATGCTCGCCGGTGTCTCGGTCGACTACTACGTCCGCATGGAGCGCGGCAACCTCGCCGGCGCCTCCGACAGCGTCCTCGACGCCCTCGTCTCCGCCCTGCAACTCGACGACGCCGAACGTGACCACCTCTTCGCTCTCGCCCGGCAAGCACAAGCAAGCACCACCCGCCGCCCCCGCACTCCGCTGGTGACGGTCCGCCCGGCAATCCAGCAAGTACTCGATGCCATCACGGACGCACCGGCCTGGGTCCGAAACGGCCGCCACGACATCATCGCGATGAACGACCTCGCGCGCGCCCTCTACTCCCCTGTGCTCGCTGACCCCCGCCGCCCCGCCAACACAACCCGATTCGTCTACCTCCACCCTCAGGCAGCCGAAGAATTCTTCGTCGACTACGACACCATCGCCAGGGACGCCGCCGCCATGCTCCGACTCGAAGCAGGCCGCAACCCCCACGACAAGGCGCTCATCGCGCTGGTCGGGGAACTGTCCACCCAGAGCGAACTCTTCCGCCAACGCTGGGCGTCACAGGACGTCCGATTTCATCGCAGCGGTCGAAAACGCCTGCGCCACCCCTCCGTCGGCCAACTCGACCTCGACTTCGAAGCACTCGAACTGCCCTCCGAACCCGGCCTCCAACTCAACATCTACACCGCAGCCGCCGGCACACCCTCCGCCGACGCCCTCAAACTCCTCGCCTCCTGGGCCGCCAGCCAGGATCAGCTCGGCACCGAACACGACGCTCCCAGCAGACCGCATTGACCCCCGCACAGGCGATCGGTGGGCCGCCACCCTTGCGACAACGGCAGCGGCACACAGGATCATGACCAGATTCAGGAGAGTCAGAGTTGGAGGCCGGCGTGCCGGTTGGTGTCTTTGTAGAGCAGATAGCGGAAGCGACTCGGCCCGCCCGCGTAGCACGCCTGGGGGCAGAAGGCACGCAACCATAGGAAGTCGCCCGCTTGCACTTCGACCCAATCCTTGTTGAGCAGATACACCGCCTTGCCCTCGAGGATGTACAGGCCGTGTTCCATGACATGCGTCTCGGGGAACGGGATCGCACCTCCCGGTTCGAAGGACACGATGTTGACATGCATGTCGTGGCGGATGTCGGTCGGATCGACGAACCGCTGGGTCTTCCATGCGCCATTCGTGTCGGGCATCTCGACGCCCTCGATATCTTGCTCCCGGGTTACGAAGGACTCGGGCACCTCGATGCCGTCGACCTGCGCATAGGCCTTGCGGATCCAGTGGAACGTCGCGGTGGCCGGACCGTGGTTGTGCAGATTCCACCGGGCGCCGGGAGCGAGGAAGGCGTAGCCGCCCGCATCCAGCACATGCTCGACCCCGTCGAGTGTGAGAGTCAGCGCACCGTCGACAACGAACACGACCGCCTCGGCGCCCGGATCGGCATCGGGACGGTCACTACCGCCACCGGACGAGACCTCGACGATGTACTGCGAGAAGGTCTCCGCGAATCCGGACAACGGCCGCGCCAGCACCCACGCCCTGGTCCCGTTCCAGTGCGGCAGCAGACTCGCGGTGATATCGCTCATCGTGCGACGCGGCAGGACTGCGTAGGCCTCCGTGAAGACCGCGCGGTCGGTGGTCAGATCGGTTTGCGGCGGCAGGCCGCCTCGCGGAACGAAGTAGTTCATGCTTTCCTCATCGGTTGTCGGGACAGCGGCGGTGGCGAGCCACCGGTGATGTCGATCTTTCGCCTGTGGATCCCACACGAGAATATTCGTGGGGAGGGTGTCGGCGGCAGCCGAGTCCGGGCCCTCAGATCCGCCGCATCACCGATACCACCTTGCCCAGGACAACTGCGTCGTCGCCGTCGATCACGGCATACGCGGGATTGCGGGGCTCGAGGAAGACGTGGCCATCGCGGCGCCGGAGCACCTTCACCGTGGCCTCGCCATCAATCATCGCAGCGACGATCTCGCCGGAATGGGCTTCGTCCTGGCGGCGCACCACAACGACGTCGCCATCGCAGATCGCGGCGTCGATCATCGACTCACCGCGCACCCGCAGCCCGAACACGGTGCCGGAGCCGACGAGTTCGCGAGGGAGCGTCAGCATCTCATCGGCGTGCTCCTCCGCGAGGATCGGTGCGCCGGCTGCGATGTCGCCGACCACCGGTACCGTCACATTGTTTTCGGACGAACGACCTCGCTTCCCCTCGGAGAGGAACGGGCGCACGTCCAATTGCCGAGCCATGGCCGTGCCCCTTCGGAGAAAGCCCTTTTCCTCGAGGCTCTTCAGATGCTTGGACACCGACGACGCGGAGCGCAGGCCCACCGCGTCCCCGATCTGTCGGGTGCTCGGCGTGCACCCGTGTGCAGCCACGCAGTCCCGGATCGCTGCCAGAATCCGCCGCTGGCGGGATGGCAGGGTGGAGGCATCGAGGCCACCGAACATGTCGAGATCGTCGTAATCGGTCACCGAAGAATCGTAGGGGGTGACGACAGCCCCCTCGAGCACGGCGTAGGCGTGCGACCAGAAGCGGAGCCTGTCCCGTTCCACCTCACGGAAATGTCGACCTCAGTCGATGCGCCACCACCTGGAACCACAGTTGAGGGTGATTTTCCCCATGGACTTGAATCTCACTGCCCGCGGCTCGACGCCTCTACGCACCGTCGAGCCGCGCCCGATATCGACTCTCGCACAACGGGAACCGTCAGCTCAGTGCCGCAATGCACCGCACCGCACCGCGCTCACTCGGGCCGCTGCCATCTCGACGCGCGAGCACTGTTGGCTCACCGCAAGGCCAGACAGACGAGCACGTGACGGTCCCGCAGCCGCCGGCCCGGTGTTACTGTCGCCGATCGCCGACTTTCACGGGATGGTGAGCGCCGGCACTGCCAGAGGATCGGTGGGAGCCGGCGCGTGGCGGTTGGCCCCGACGAGGTCCCACGCGGTCTGCCGTGGCGCCACGCCGTCCAGTTTCCATTGCCCGAGCAGCAACGCGACCTTGGCCAGCATCTCGGTACGCAACCGCAGGAACGAGTCCTCCGGGTCGGTACCAACCTGACTCAGTAGGACCCACCAGGCCCAGGCGACTGCTCCGGCATTGGCGACGAAGTCTGGGACCACCGGAATGCCGCGGCCGGTGAGCACCGCCTCGGCCCGCGGGGTCGTCGCGGCATTCGCAGCTTCGATCAGGACTTTCGCTGCGACCTGGTGGACGTTATCCGAAGTGATCGCATACGAGATCGCGGCCGGGACGAGGATGTCTGCCGCGGTGGCGATCACAGCCGTGCTCGGCAACCGCTGAACATGCGAGGGGACGCGGGAGCGGTCGATCTCGCCGTAGCAGTCCCGCAGGTCGAGCAGCGCGGGAACGTCCAGGCCGTCGGGACAGTACAGCGTGCCGAAGGCGTCGGCGACAGCAATCACGCGCATACCGGCCTCGTACAGATACCAGGCCGCGCCGCCCCCCATGGTGCCGATGCCCTGGATTGCCACCGTCGTGTCTGCCGGAGTCCAGCCATATGCGTTCACCGTACCGATGCAGGCCTGCGCGACTCCGTAACCGCCGATCACATCGCCCAGCAGAAAACCGCTGGGCACGGGGGCGTTCAATGCTGCCCGTACCCGGCGTAGAGTCCTCTGCGGATCTTCGGCACGGCTGATCGCCGCATGGTAGGACTGCTGAAGGCCGAGTCGCGCGAAGACGTCGTCGAGCAGATGCTGCGGCACCCCCAGATCCTCCGCGGTCACCCAGTGCGCGGCCAGCCACGGGCGCATCGCCTGACAGAACCGCTCCAGAACACCGATGGCGCGGGGGTCCTTCGGGTCGAAGTCGATGCCGCCCTTCGCGCCGCCGACCGGCAGGTCGAAAACCGCGGTCTTGGCGGCCATGCCTTTGGCCAGATCCTCCACCTCCGACATCGTGCAGCCTGCGCGCATTCGGGTGCCCCCGGTTGCCAGGTCGGACACCAACGTGTGCACGACGAGGTAACCACGAGCTTCGGTGACCGGATCAGACCACGTCACACGTAAGAGGGGCTCACCGCCACGCACGGTCGCCGCATCGACCCGAGGTTGCGTCGCAGCGTTCTCACGGTAGTCAGACTCTCGGTGCTCGGGGGTGCGCCCGAACCCGCATTCCGTTGTCGTGGTCACCTCGAGTTACCCCAATCGTCCTCAGAAAATCTTCGCCTCCACGACCACTCAGCCGATGACGCCAGAGTGCGCGCGCTGGTGACCAGGCGTCCAGTTAAGAATCTTGAAGGATTGAGTTCACGCTTTCTACACAGCGGAGCGCGTGGTCCGGTTGGACGGTTCGGAATGGATGCATAGGCTGGCGGCATGGAGCTGTCATTGCGCCGGTTGCGGATGCTTCGGGAGTTGCATCGCCGAGGCACCGTGACCGCCGCGGCGCTGGCCTTGCATTACACCACATCCGCGGTATCCCAACAGCTCACCCAGCTCGAACGCGACGTCGGCGCAAAGCTATTCGAGCGGCGCGGTCGGCGGGTACAGCTCACCGAGATCGGCCTGCTCCTCGCCGAGCACGCTGAGGACATCATTCGATCGGTGGAGCGCGCGACCACCGCTCTCGAACAAACGCAGGACGGGGTCACCGCCCGATTGACCGTCGGCGTGTGGGCGTCCGTCGCGTCGAGCCTGGTGCCGAGTGCGCTGACGTTGCTGGCCGCCGAACATCCCGGCATCGAGGTGCGAACGAGGGAGCTTGCGCCGGAGGACACCGCAGTCGCGGTACGGGACGGGTCGCTGGACTTCTCGTTCGTGATCGACTATTCCGACTATCCGATGCAGTGGGACCCGGAGTTGACCAGGGTGGTGATCGCAGTGGAGCGACTGCACGCAGCGCTGCCTCCGGGAACGGTTTCCGCCAAAACGATGGCGCTGGCGGATCTCGCCGAGCATCCCTGGATCCTTGCGGGACCCACGTCGCACTTCGGCCGCGCGGTGCGCTTGGCCTGTCAGCGTTGCGGATTCGAACCCAGGATCAACCATGAGGTCGGCGAGCAGGCTACGGCACTCGCGATGGTTGCCGCGGGCCTGGGAGTCACCCTTGTCTCCGATCTCGGACTGACGCTGCGCCCGCCGGGAATGGACGTCGTCGCGCTCACCGAACCACTCATGCGGACCATTTCTATCGCCCATCGGGGGACGGAAGCGCACCGACCGCCGCTGCAACTGGTGATCGACGCAGTGCGTGCCGCGGCGGCCGCACGGGGGCTCGCGGCGCGCTCGCCGTACCCGTAAGCGCGTTCCCCCCCAGGACGGAACGTCAGGCGTGTGGGCGCATGGTTTCGAGCATGTAGTCGAGTTCGGTAATGGTGCGGTGGGGTGGGAGTGCGAGGATCGGCATCTCGGCGCCTGCGGTGTACCAGTGCTGGAGTTGGTCGTGAGCGGTGTCGGGTGTGCCCCAGACGGTGAGCTCGTCGAGGAGAACAAGGGCTTCGGCCGGCACGTCGGTGGTGTCGTGGGTCGGGTTGCCGGCGAGCACGGCCTCCACCTGCTCGCGGTATCCCCGTTCGCTCAGCGAGCGGCGGTAGAGCGAGCCCATGCTGGTGAGGTAGAACGCGACCCACCAGGACGCGATCTCACGGGTGGTTGCGTGATCGGCCGCGACGGCGGTGGGGACCGCCGGGCACACCGAGAAGCGTGTGGGTCGGCCGGATCGGGCGCCCGCCTGCTGGAGCAGGGCCCTTCGGCTGGGCAGCCACGACCGAGGGACCAGGAAGGGCGTCCAGCCGTCGGCCACTTCGCCGGCGAGTTGGATGGATTTGTTGCCGAGTCCGGCGAGGTAGATCGGCAGGCCGGTGCGCGCGGCGACACCCAGCCGCAGGGGCCGGTGGTCGTGGGTTGCCGTCGGGCGGACCCGGTCGCCGTCGAGCAGTCGACGGACCTGTGCGGTGACCGCGCCCAGCTTGGCCACCGGTGCGGTGAACGACTGGTCGTGCAGTCCTTCGACGATCGAAGGGCAGACAGCCGCATACTGCCCGCGGCGGACCGTTCTCGACACGGTGCTGGTCGAGGCGGCCGTCGTTGCGGGCACCGCTGGTAGTCGGGCGGATGGTCTGCACGCGACCGTCGCGCGGCGAGTCGCTGCTCGCGTCTACAACCACCATCCGCCGCTGACGTGCGTGTACTACTCCTATTGGAGTGGCCTCGGCGATGTGCGCGCGTCGTTCCACGCCAGAACCGGCCAGCTGATCCTGGTCTGGCCCACCAACGACGGGCTCACCTGCATCTACGTCGGTTGGCCCCGTCGGGAATTTCCGCGCGTCCGCACAGACCTCGACCGAAGCTTTCACGCCGCCCTCGATCTGGTGCCAGGACTGCGTGACACGGTCGCCTCCGGCCAGCGTGAACAACGTTTCGTCGGTACCGCCGACTTACCCAACCAGTACCGAACATCGGTCGGACCGGGCTGGGCACTCCTCGGCGATGCCGGCCACCACAAGGACCCCTCCACGGGGATGGGCATCGCCGATGCGTTCCTCAGCGCCGACCTGCTCGCGGAGGCCATCCACAGCACGCGCGCCGGCCGTCCCGTCGATGACGCCCTCGGCGACTACCAACGTCAGCGCGACCAGCTCACCGCCAACGGCTTCGAACTGGCGCTCAGCACGGCCCGCCTCGCGCCGCTCTCGAACGGACTCACGGCGTTCTACCGAGCGGCCGCGGCCCAACCGGAGGTAGTCGAGCGAATCTTCGGCGTCCTCGGCGGGTCGGTGCCCATCCGAGACGTCTACTCCGCGGCGAACATCGCGTCGGTTCTCGCACAAGCCAACTCTTGAACACACGTTCCATTGCGCGTGCACACCAGGCCGTACTCGCGGTGCCATCGGGTGCGCGGCGGTCCGTGCGGTGGTTACCCTCGCAGGATGACTGCAATTCCGGATTCCACGGTGGGCACGAACACAGCGGTGGCCGGCCTCGAGAGCACCTTTGCCGACGAGCTGGGCGCCCTGACGGTGCCGTGGCAGGGTGCCCACGCGCCGGACCCCACGTTGCTCGTACTCAACGAGCAGCTTGCGGCGTCGCTGCGGTTGGATGTCCAGACGCTGCGAAGCGAGGACGGGGTCGGCGTCCTGTCCGGATCGACGGCGCCGGCCGGGGCCAAGCCAGTGGCGATGGCATATGCGGGCCATCAGTTCGGCGGATACGCACCGCTCCTCGGGGATGGTCGGGCGTTGCTGCTCGGCGAGCTGACCAGCAGCGATGGGCAGCGGGTGGATCTGCACCTCAAGGGCTCGGGGCCCACGCCGTTCTCCCGGGGCGGCGACGGGTTCGCGGTAATCGGCCCGATGCTGCGCGAATACCTGGTCAGCGAGGCCATGTACGCCCTCGGCATCCCCACCACGCGCGCACTGTCGGTGGTCGCGACGGGCCAGAACGTTCATCGATACGGCGCCGAGCCCGGTGCCGTGCTCGCCCGGGTCGCGGCCAGTCACCTGCGGGTGGGCACCTTTGAATACGCGGTGCGGCAGGGTGAGGTGTTGCAGCCGCTCGCCGATTACGCGATCGCCCGCCACTACCCGGAGCTGACCGAACTGCCGCCGGGACGTGACGGTAATCGCTATCTGTCGTTCTTCGAGGCGGTGGTGGAGGCGCAGGCGTCACTGGTGGCGAAATGGATGCTCACCGGTTTCGTGCACGGGGTGATGAACACTGACAACACGACCATTTCGGGCGAGACCATCGACTACGGTCCGTGCGCATTCCTCGACGCGTTCGACCCGGCCGCTGTGTTCAGTTCGATCGACCACGGCGGCCGGTATGCGTTCGGCAACCAGCCCGTTGTCCTGAAGTGGAACTTGGCGCGCCTCGCGGAAACGCTACTGACGCTGTTCGATTCCACGCCGGATGACGCGATTACCGCGGTGTCGGCAGTCCTCGCGACCTTCGACGAGCGTTACGACGGCCACTACGCGGCCGGGATGGCGGCAAAGCTCGGTTTGGCCGGCGAACTCGTCGACCGAGCGCTGGTCGACGACCTGCTGACGCTGCTGGAGGAACACGGTGCCGACTGGACGGGCACCTTCCGTGCTCTCGCGGACGAACTACGCGGACATTCGACGCCTCTCGACGGCCTCGTTCCGCGAGAGCACATCGGGCCATGGCTGGAACGCTGGCGCGGCGACCTGACGAAACATGGGCGCGGGGCAGCGGAGACCGCGGACGCGATGGACTGCGTCAACCCGCTGTACATCCCGCGCAATCATCAGCTCGATGCTGCGTTGCGCGCCGCGACCGACGGGAGGCTCGCTCCGTTCGAGAAGCTATTGGAGGTCGTCACGCATCCGTTCGACCGCCGCGACGAGTGGTCCGACTACACCACACCCGCCCCACCGTCATTCAGCAAGTCCTTCCAAACCTTCTGCGGCACTTAACTTCCAGGACGGAGTTGCACGGCGACGTTCGTGTCGAGGAAACTTCTCGCCGACGATTCGTCGCCGGAACGACTTCGGTTGGTGTCGCCGCGACGGGATGCCGCCGTGCGCAGTTCGCGGCCGGCCGAAGCCGAATGCGATTGCCCGAGACGTCGAACCCCGTCAGCTGGCGGGATCGTAGTGGAACGCGCGCACCTCCTGCGCGCACCGGCAGGCAACCGCGATCTTCGCAGCCCATTCCAGTGCCGCCTCGCGGGAGGGCAACTCCAGTACCGCGTAGCCGCCTTCGAGCTGCTTCGTCTGCGGGTACGTGCCCTCGGTCACCGTGCCATCCCCATCGACCAGGACAGGCGGAACGCTCTCGTCGATTCCACCGCCGAACACCCAGACACCGGCGTCCTTCGCCTCCTCCACCACCGCGTGCGACGCATCCGACACTGCCTGCAGATCCTCGTCGGGAAGGACCATGGCACCACTGGGGAAAGAGATCAGGTACTTCGTCATCGCGTCGACTCCTTTCTTCTCACGTCAGATCGGAACCCATCCTCGCCGACACGGGCGCGGCGCGCACAAGATTCGCCCGCCCACCCCGAACGGTCGGAACAGGCCGTCTCACCACCGCGCTCACCGCGGGCATCAGGCACTTGATCAGCACGCCCGAGTGCGCGTGGGGTAAGTAGTGTGACGGTCGTGTTGTGGCGAGCCCCTGCACAGCGCATTATTCTGCGGACTGCCGTCCAAGGGCTGGAGATGATGGTGGTCGAGAACGTCACGTTCTCCGAGAGTCCGTCCGGCGACGATCGGATCGGCTTTTCGGGCACACTCGAGAGCAAATTCTTGACGACATCGCTTCCGCAGCAACTACGGGCGCAGACGAGTTGATCCTCGACCTGACTGGTGGCAGAACACACGTCGGATGCTGGACGCGGCACTCAAATTCGGGAGCTAGTCTCGGCGGCGAGAGTCTGAGGAGGTGGCGGCTATCGGTTTACGGGCCATCCTTCCCCCGACTTCGGCGTCAATGGCTCTGCGACGACTCACCATGGCCGATATCAAGCCCGATGCGACCACAACCTGCCCCAGCATCAGCGACGTCGGCAGTATCAACAACTCCCACCCCGTCGAACCATACGCCTGCGACCACACCACGATCACGATGGCCAAAATCCACGTCAAAGCCTGCCCCAACGTCATCAACGCGCCGGCCCACGTCCGATCAGCGCGTCGGACGAGCCCGATCGTGCCCGCGACCGCCCCCACCAACGCCGCGATCAAACCGACCGGTGTCGGGAGCAACACCATCAGACCGAGAAGCGGTCCAGGCTCGACTATCCCTGTGGTGACCAGTTGCGGCACTACGAATAGCCACACCGACACAGCGCACAGCACCGAGACGACCGATGCGCTCGTGGATACCTTCATCGCATCAACCTAGACCAGACATCAGGTTCACCCGGCAGTCCACGATTGCAGTTGAGACTCACCATCGCGCGATCCTGCGTGCAGCGACCGCGCCGAAATCGAGCGGGCCCGCCTCTGAATCAACACCAAGACTCCGTTGGCTACGACCCGCCCGACCTCGGCGACAGTCGGTAGACTCCAAACATGGGCAAGCGCACGGTCCCGAGCGGCACGGTGCATAGAGTGCCAGCAGACCTACGAACGGCGTTGGCCGATGACGGCCAGGCGCTGAAAGCGTGGAATGACATCACACCACTCGCACGCAATGAGTGGATCTGCTGGGTCGAGGATGCCAAGCTCGACGAAACGAGAGCGCGTCGAATCAAGCGGGCGCATACCGAACTGGCTGAAGGCAAGCGCCGCCCATGCTGCTGGCCTGGTTGTAGCCACCGGGAAAAGACCGGTAAGTAGAACCCTTCCACTCAGCCGCAGCCGACTTGTCCGATCCGGGACCTTCGGCCTCGCGCGGTCGTCCGCGCGACCTTGTTTCTGGAGACGACGAGGTCGCGCACATATTCGACGCAGTGGACAATCGACATAGCTTCAGCGCATGGAAGCTCGATGTAGTCGTATACGACTCGAGGAGCATCACATGAAAGCCGTTCACATCCATGAGAATCGAGGTCCCGCGAACCCGGAGCTACTCGTGCTCGAGGATGCCCCCGACCCGCACGCCGCCACCGGTGACGTGATCGTCCGAGTGCACGCCGCATCCTTCGTGCCCGACGAGCTCGACTGGCCAGGAACCTGGACGGATCGGGCCGGCCGCGACCGCACGCCGTGCATCCCCGCACACGAGGTGGCCGGCGTTGTCACCGAAGTTGGCTATGGCACCACCGGTTTCGAGGTCGGTGACCGTGTCTTCGGGTTGACCGACTGGCACCGCGACGGCGGCGCCGCCGAGTATGTCGCCGTCGAGGCACGCAACCTGGCTGCGATCCCCGACACCGTAGGATTCCAGGCGTCCGCGGCGCTGCCCCTCGCAGGTCTGACCGCCTGGCAGGGAATGTTCCGACACGGCGGCCTGGAGTTCGGCGACGCCGCCGACCGCACCGTCGTCGTACATGGTGGCGCGGGAGGGACTGGTTCCCTGGTTGTCCAGCTCGCGCACGCGGCCGGATCGCGGGTCGTCGCGACGGGACGGCGTGCAGCCGAGGAACGCGCCCGAGCCCACGGCGCAGACGGATTCCTTCCCCTCGACGGGGAACGCGACCTGGACCAGCTCGCACCGGTGGACCTGGTGTTCGACACCATCGGCGGCGATGCGCTCGCCCGATCGGCCGCGATCGTCAAGCCGGGCGGCGTGCTGGTCTCGATCAGTGCGCCGCCCACGGTGACACCACGCGGCGGACGAACAGTCTTCTTCATCGTCGAACCCGACCGATCAGAGCTCGTGAAACTCGCACAGCTCACCTCGCAGGGGTACCTGCGCCCCCACGTCGGCGCCGTCCACCCGCTCGCCGAGACACGGGCAGCGTTCCTGTCCAAACGGCGGGGCGTGCCGGGCTAGGTGGTCCTCGGCGTCCCGCCTGCGGGGTTGCCGACCTAGGAGGGCCCACGAACGGAGATCCCTCGAGCGCCGCGGTGAGTTTTCCCGTCACCTCTGGTCTGTACTGGTGTGAGTAGACACGAAGCGTGCGGGAGCAGTCGATTTGCCCGCGTGACGCCGACGGGCAGGTGCCACCGGTCAGCGGTGTACCGCTTCATGAACAGCAAGGAGAAAGTCTCATGACATCGACACCACCCTCCACGGGAACCTCCAACGCGACACCGGCGCCGACGGGCGGAACCACGAAGAAGGCCAGAATCGCTGGACTGGTCGTCAGCGCCCTCGTGGTGCTGTTTCTCCTGTTCGACTCGCTCATCCACATCGCGAACACGCAAATGGTGCGCGAGGCGATGGCCGAGCTGGGTTTTGCCGAGAACCTCAACCGTGTCATCGGGGTCGTTCTGTTGGTGTGCCTGATTCTCTACATCGTGCCCGCCACGGCGATTCTGGGCGCGGTGCTGCTGACCGGATACCTCGGTGGAGCCGTCGCTACCAACATGCTCACCGAGCAGCCGATCGTCAGCACCACCCTGTTCCCGATTTACGTCGGCATCTTCGTGTGGGGCGGTCTGTACCTGCGGGACGCGCGGGTGCGATCGATCATGCCTGTCCGACGCACGTGAACCACCACCCGACTGCTGGCCTCGAATGCCATTGACACCGAACGGATCGATGTTAGGTGATCGCGGCGTCACGCAATTCGGCGTATGAATCTTCCATCGCCACCGCCAGCCGGGCAACGTCGGGCAGCGCCTCGGGGTCTGTGCAGAGCCCGATACCGACGATCCCGGCGCAGGAGATCGCCGAGATCCGCAGCGCGTGGTGAGCTGCGGGCTCGGAGGAGGAGAAGAGCCGCTCGACCCGACGTCCGGAAACGCTGACCGGCACGGGCGGGCCGGGGACGTTCGAGATCGACAGGCTGAACTCGCGCGCGCTACCAGCGAGTCGCTTTGCGGCTTCCTCGACGCGTTTCACGCGTCCGAGAGCGTGGAAGAGATCGAACAGCTCTTCGGCGTCGTCGAGGAGCTTGCGCTTGCTGGTCTCGGCGTTGATCCGGTCGAGTCGGGTGAGCGGATCCGCCTCAGCGAGCGGCAGATCGACATTCAGGAAGGAATCACGGTTTCCGAGTTCGCCCGCTCCCTCGTCCCGGTGGTGCAGGCTGACCGGAACTTGAGCACGAAGACGCGGCAGGGCCGCCTGGCCGGCGCCGAGCCAGCTTCGCAGGCCGCCGGCGACGATCGCGAGGAGTACGTCGTTGACGGTTGGTCGACCGGGGCGTGAGGCGCCGATTGCCTTCAGCTCCGCGAGTGGGGCGACGGTGAAGGCGAGCTCGCGGGCGGCACTGATCGGGCGGTCGAAAGGCGAATGTGAACCGCGATGGCCGAGTTCACGATGCACAACCGCAGGCATCCGCAGTGCCTCGTCGATTCGCGACCGTTGCGGCGAAGCGGCGCGAAGGCCCGGCCGCGTTCCTCCCAGGGGCGGTTCGAGGTGCCGATCCCAGAGGACGTCGTCGAGGAAGCGAACCGCGCTGATCCCGTCGGCCATCGCGTGATGGATCCGCACCGCGATCGCCTCGCGCCCGTCGCCGAGTGGACCGATCAGATCGAACGTCCACAATGGACGCTCGTGGTCGAGGTGCTCGGACATAAGCTTACTGACGGCCCGCCACAGATCGTCGCGCGAGGCACACCCGGGCTCCTCCCGGCGCCGGACGTGGTCACTGATCTCGAACGCCGTCGCCTCGACCCAGCGCGGCTCCGGTCCCGAGGTATCGATCCGTTGCGTCGCTCGCGGCTGGCTCGAAAGCCGCTCCGCCACGGCAGTTCGCAGAGCCTCGACGTCGAGCGGGGAGGTGGCCGGCCCGAGAACGACGAGCTTGAGCGTGTGGCCGGTTATCACCGCCGATTCGAGCCCCAGGATATGTGCGTCGTCGGCGGACAGCCGATCGGGATCCTCGCGGCTCACCTCGGCAAGTCTATTCGGGTCGGCACCTTTTCGAACCAGGAATGTCGGTCCCGCAGCTCAGCACGGACCCAGAGTGTTGCTTGCCTATGTCACACCGTCCGCGGCCCGGCCCCGGCCTTCACAGCGGGGCGGTGATCGGCGCCTCAGGGGCGTGGGTGACAGCGGTGCGCCCGGTCTCGAGGTACTCGGTGACGGTCTGGTCGACGACGGCGTTGCCACCCTGGATCCCCGCACCGTGATCGCCTCCCTCGACGGTGACGAGGTGCGCCCCCATGTCGTGGGCGAGCTGAACTCCCCCCTGATAGGGGGTCTGCGGGTCGCGCATTCCCTGCAGGACGAGCGGGGCCGTCGCCAGTCCTCGATTGCCCAACGTGGGCAGCGCGACAACGGGCGGCGCACCGGTACATTCGGGCCCGGCGCTGTAGCTGTACCCGATGAGGTCGAAGAGATCTCCGGTGACGAAGGTGGAGAAGAGCCAACCCGGAATGCGGTCCGGCCGAGCGGCGACATTGTTCTCGTTGCACAGGACCAGTGACTGCATCATCTGGGCCTGGGCGATCCGCTCGTACTCTTGCTCCGTCAGGTCGTCCATCGCGGTGCCGTCGGGAATCGCGTCTCGACCGTCCCGGATCACCCGCGCCATGAGCGGCCAGCTGTTGCGGGCGGGAAGCACCTGCCGCGTCATCACGTAGATGCTGGACGACATCTGGGCGTGCGACGGGTCGGCGAGACGACGGACGAAGGCCTCGAACTGAACGCGTGCCGGTCCGGTGAGATCGACCCCACCGCGATAAGCATCCGCAACGGCCTGCAGGCCGGGCGGTACGTCACCGATCTGGGCGGGTGGTGGCGCGAGGGTCGGGTTCCCGCCGGCTTCCTCGACGATCCGGTCCGACCACCGCTGATACACCTTCAGCGGAGTGTCACCGAGCCCGTACGTGTCGTCGTGGGCGGCGATCCAGTCCATCAGGTCGTAGAAGCGATCCTTGTAGCCGTCGTTCTGCTGCCACAACACGTCGTTCCACAGCCACTTCTGGTCGACCGCAGAATCGAGGACCATGCGACCGGTGTGCTGAGGGAAGAGAGTCGCATAGGTGGATCCGAGAATTGTGCCGTACGAGAGGCCGTAGATGTCGATGACGTCCTCGCCGAGTGCGAGCCTGACCTGCTCCCAGTCCTTCGCGGTGTTCTCGGTCGTCAGGTGCGCCGTGGTGCCCGGCGCAGCGGACTCGCATGCGTTACGCGTCGCAGCACCGCCGAAGCCGAGGCTCATCGCCGTCGTCTGTTCAGGGGCCAGCACGCACTCGACCGCGCCGGCGTAGGGAAGACCGCGCGGTTGGACACCGATCACGTCCCACTGTGTGCGGACCGCGTCGGGCAGGATCTCGACGAACATGCTGTTCGAGCCGATCGCGTCTCCGCCGGGCCCACCGGGATTGGTGAACAGCACGCCGCGGCGCGAGCCGGGATCCTCGGCGCGGTGGCGGGTGACGAGCACGTCGATCGTGCCGGCGGCGGGGTCCGCGTAGTTGCGGGGAACGGTGACCGAGGCGCACTGATCGGATGCCGGGTCCAGCTCGTATTCGGCCGGGCAGGACCCCCAGCGAAGATCGTCACCCGGTGCCGGCTGTGCGGTGGCCAGCGGTACCGGACCCAGGGCGAGTGTGGCGGTGAGGCCGCCGACGAGGGCGACAAATCGCGTACGCCGTGCAAACCGCGCCCCCGCGCGTTGCCTTGAGTCCAAGTGCCCATCGATCCCCGGCATACTGTCGCGATCCCCCTCGTAGTCCAGTGTCGTGACGATCGTGGCGCCTGAGCCGCTGCGCAGCCAGCCCGCTCGCTCTCGCCCCAGCAGCCAGTGTCTCAGACGCACCACCGCGACGACCGGTAACCCGGAATCGGAGATGTCGCCACGGAATCCGGGTGCACACGTCTTTGCGGTGCTGCGTCATCGTGCACCACCGGCGGGACCGTGAAAGCCGGAACCGGAAGCGCTGACCAAGGGTTCGGCCGCGCCTGGCGTACTGTATTGGCGTGCGCTACGAGGTAGTTGAGTCCGACACCGCGACCGCATTGGGCAGCGGTGACGTTCCTGTGCTGTCGACCCCCCGGCTGATTGCGTGGATGGAGGCGGCCACCGTCACCTGCGCTGCATCGTTCATCGGTGCGGGCCAGACGACAGTCGGGACCGCTGTCCGAATCGAGCACCGCGGCCCGACACCGGTCGGTGCAACCGTCGAGATCGCGGCCGGGCCACCAGCCGCCGCTGTCGGCCACCGCCTCACCTTCACCGTGCGGGCGACCGATAGCTCGGGGAAGGTGGTCGCGTCAGGCGAGATCGACCGGGCGATCGTCGACCGGGACCGGTTTCTCGCGGCGGCGTCACCCGCGAAGCCTGATCGCTGACCGCGCATGTCGCGCACTCACCACTGACCGCCACGTCGCGACCGGCCCGATCCCCCAGCCCTGACGGCGGGCACGGTTACTCACTCGTCGCTGAAGAGTGACCGGTGGATCTCGGCGGATGTTTGCGTGGGGGAATCGCCGGTGCGCGGCGCGTCGGAGACGGGCTCCGGGGTGCTGTGGGTCAGCGTTCGCTGCGCAGAGAAGAGTGGGAGTTCGGACTTGTCGTGATCGATGGTCATTCTGTTCCTTGATTCAGGTGTATGTGGGCGCGGCCGGCTGGGGTGATGGGTCGTGGACGGCTCATTCGGCTCGCCATCAGGCGTGGTGCCCACCCTGGGAGATGGTCGCGCGGTGCGGATCTGCGCGGCGCCTGGGCGTGCGGGCCTGCAGCGCTTGGCATCAAATGGACGCTCCTTGCATCGGCCGCAAATCGGCCGGCATTCTCTCGAATCGGGAACGCGTGAGCCGACTCGCTCGATGCGACAACCATTCCGATTCACCAAGCCTATACCCCCATACCATCCGCCTGCTCAACAGTGAACGATCTCACTGCGTGGCGCCCCGAATAAGCGACCTGCTGAGGCGGCGCCGCCCTACCTCGTGTCTCGAGCGCACGGCCTGTTGCCGGCCGCTCGAGGTGAAGATCGGGCGATCTACTCGTGTGCACCACCCCGGGCGCCCATCGCAAGCGATACTGAAATGCCCCACCCTTTCCGAGGAGACGTGAACATGAGCCTGTACGCAGTTGTGGACCCCGCCACCGGAAAGACGGTGCGCGAATATCCGACCGCGACCGACGAGCAGATGCAGGCGGCGTTGTCCGCGGCGGAGAAGGCGCACCGCGAGTGGTCGCGCGGCTCGACGGTGGTTGAGCGCGCCGAACTGCTCCGGAAGGTCGCCGAGTTGCACACCGAACGCCGCGACGAACTGGCCAAGATCATCCAGCGGGAGATGGGCAAGCCGCTGGACCAGTCGTTGGGGGAAGTTGACTTCAGCGCCGCGATCTACCAGTACTACGCCGACAACGCCGAGAAGTTCCTGGCTGACGAGCCGATCGACCTGGTCGAGGGCGACGGTACCGCGCTGATCCGCCGCAACTCGATCGGTGTGCTGATCGGCATCATGCCGTGGAACTACCCCTACTACCAGGTCGCCCGGTTCGCGGGTCCGAATCTGGCACTGGGCAACACCATTGTGCTCAAACATGCACCGCAATGCCCGGAATCGGCGGCGGCACTGCACCAGATCTTCACCGACGCCGGATATCCGGAGGGCGCCTACGTCAACGTCTACGCCACCAACGAGCAGATCGCCGACGCGATCGCCGACCCGCGGGTCCAGGGCGTGTCATTGACCGGGTCCGAGCGTGCGGGCGCAGCGGTCGCCGAGATCGCCGGCCGCAACCTCAAGAAGGTGGTGCTGGAACTCGGGGGTTCCGATCCGTTCATCGTGCTCAGTTCCGATGACCTCGACGCCACCGTAAAAGCGGCAATAGAAGGTCGTTTCGAGAACACCGGGCAGGCGTGCAACGCCGCGAAGCGATTCATCATCGCCGAGGACCTCTACGACGACTTCGTCGGCAGATTCACCGCGGAGGTGCTCGCCACCGCAGACGGACTCGCGCCGCTGTCGTCGGTCGCCGCCGCCGACCGGCTGTCCGAGCAGGTGCAGCAGGCGATCGCCGAGGGCGCCACGCTGGTGTCGGAGGGTGAACGCCAGGGTGCCTTCTTCCCACCCGCCGTGCTGACGAATGTGTCGCGGGATTCACGAACCTACCGGGAGGAACTGTTCGGGCCGGTTGCGACGATCTACAAGGTGCGTTCCGAGGATGAGGCCGTCGAGCTGGCGAACGACACTCCGTTCGGTCTCGGCTCGTATGTCTTCACCACGGACCCCGATCAGGCCTACCGCGTCGCCGACTCACTGGAGGCCGGCATGGTGTTCGTCAATGCCGTTGGCGCCGAAGGAGTCGAGCTGCCGTTCGGCGGCGTGAAGCGCTCCGGTTTCGGTCGCGAACTCGGCAAATACGGGATCGACGAATTCGTGAACAAGAAACTCATCCGCGTCAGCTGACCCGACGATTCCAGTATTTCAGCGCCCTCGGCGTGCAGTTCGATACCGGCGCCCCCACCGGATACCCATCCGGCGACAGAAGTGGGGACCGCACCCACCGGATGCGGTCCCCACGTTGCGCTGGTCAGACAGAGCGCACGTTCGTGGCCTGCGGGCCCTTCTGGCCCTGGCCGACCTCGAACTCCACACGCTGGTTCTCGTCGAGCGACTTGAAACCGCTGCCCGAGATTTCCGAGTAGTGCACGAAGACGTCCGGAGTTCCGTCGTCGGGTGCGATGAAACCGAAGCCCTTCTCACCGTTGAACCACTTCACAATGCCCTGCGCCATGCCCATACTCCCTAAATCTCGATCCGGACCCTCACATCGAGGTTCCGATCTCGATGACCTGATCCTGCCATCCTCGATGTAGTCGCGAAGAACCGGTCGCCTTCGGGTCGACGTTTTTGCATACACCGAGCGCGGTCAGCGGACCATCACCCAGCGCTAGTGTCCCGTCAGCCCGGACCTTTGCGTCCCACGAGGTGAAAGACGCGGCTGAGTTGACGGTAGGAGTCTCATCGGCTCCACGCCGCGGATCCGCACAAGCTCGCGGAGTTCCTCCACCGTGTCGGCTCGAGTCGGCACTCCCAGCACCCCGATCTCCCCCCCGGTGTCAAACGATGCCAGGGCGTCGTCCCACCGTTGTTCCAGGGCCGGGCGCACTGCCATCGCCTTCGCGTTGCCCGTCGTGATCGATACGACGCCACCGGCGCCAGTGCACCGGCACAGCTGGTCGACGAGCGGCTCCGGCTGCTCCAGGTACCCGAGCACGCCGTGACACAGCACGGCGGCGAACCGTTGACCATTCACCGCCTCGTCGGCGTTCTCGCCGTCGGCTACCACGAGCGTCACCCGTCGCTGGGTCTCACCAGGCAGTCGCTGGAGTCGCTGTCGAGCTTGTCCAGCATCACCGACGACGGGTCGGGCACCGTCACGTCGTAACCGGCTCGGGCCAGCGGAAACGATTGATTGCCCGCGCCGCCGCCGACGTCGAGCACTGTCGCTGGGGGCGCCGGCAAATGCTCCAACAGCTGCTGGTGCAGCACATAGATGCGCACGCGTCCCTTCACCGAGGCATACGCCTCATCGGCAAATTGGTCGGCCACACCGGCCCAGGTGTCATCGCCCACAGCCCCAAGATGGTGATTCGAACATCTCGACGATGGGCGGGACCTCGGGCCGTTGTCCACATTATCGATCGGATCGATTCGAGATCGGGTCAAACGATCCGCACTCTGCCCCGCTTCTGCTGTGTCTCGTCGCGCATGTGGTGCCGGCTCGACAGTCTTTTCAGAGAATCTGCACGATCTCAACGATTCACTTTCCATCGCCGTCCGGTGACAGTGTCTGTATGGAGCAGACTCGATGTTGCGCCGTCTCTCCGGCACCGGGCGACACCGCGCGCCAGTCTGTGACCGGCCCGCGACAACAACCGAACAGAACGGAAGAGACGACACCGATGACCGACAGCCCCCTCGATCTCACCTACGCCGCGGCCGAAGACCGCTACGAGAAGGTCCCGTACCACCGAACCGGAAACTCCGGACTCGATCTGCCCGCCTTCTCGTTCGGCCTGTGGCAGAAGTTCGGTAGCGACTACGCATTTGCGACTCAGCGGGAGATCATCCTCCACGCGTTCGACCTGGGCATTACCCACTTCGACAACGCCGACCGCTACGGCCCACCGCATCGCGCAGCCCAGAAGAACTTCGGCGCCGTGCTCGCCAAGGACCTCGCGCCTTATCGGGACGAACTCATCCTGTCGACCAAGGCAGGCAACCCGATCGGTCCGAGCCCGTATCTCAAAGGCGGCTCGCGCAAGTCGATCCTGACCTCGCTCGACCACAGTCTGCGCGACCTCGGCACCGACTACGTCGACATCTTCTACCACCACAGCCCCGACCTCAGCACGCCACTGGAGGAATCCGTCGGGGCTCTGGTCAGCGCGGTGGAGCAGGGCAAGGCGCTCTACGTCGGCATTTCCAACTACCTACCCGATCGCACACACGAAGCCGCCGAACTGCTACGCCAGGCCGGCGTTCCGCTGCTCATCCACCAGGCGCGTTACTCGATCTACGACCGTCGTCCCGAACAGAACGGCTTGCTGGACACCGCCCGGCAGGACGGATTCGGGCTGATCGTGTATTCACCCCTGGCGCAGGGTCTGCTGACGGACAAGTACCTGGAGACGATTCCCGAGCGCGCACGAGCACAGAACAGCGCGTTCTTGACGCCGGATGTGATCGACGAGACCTACCGGCAGCGCACGGCCGAGCTCAACAAGATTGCCGAGGCTCGTGGCCAGTCACTCGCACAGCTGGCACTGCAGTGGGTGCTGCGGCGGCAGGAGGTCACCTCGGCGCTGATCGGAGCGAGTTCGACCGAGCAGCTCGACCACAACATCGCGGCCCTGAACTTCCCGCCGCTCACCGACGAAGAACTCGCGCTTATCGAGGAGCACGGGGTGCACGGAACCGGACTCAGGCTCTGACAACCACTCACCCGCTCGCGCCGACAGCGCGGGCGGGTGACTGTCTCTGTTTGCACAAAGCTGTTGCGGGGAAGCGCAAGTAGGGCTCCCCCGGCTCATTCGCGCAGTAACGGCAGCAGTTGGTTGCCCTGGCGCTCGATCTCCGGCAGATACGGGGTGTCGGAGAGCACGAAATGGGTGATGCCGAGATCCTGGTACTTGCGCAGCGACTTCGCGACGTCCTCCGGGGAGCCGACGAGCCAGGTGGTGCCGGCGCCGCCGCCACCGACCTTCCCGGGTGCGGTGTACAGGTTGTCGTCGAGTACGTCGCCACGGGTTGCCAGGTCGAGGAGTCGCTGCTGTCCCACGGCGGTCTGGCGATGCGGGTTCTGTGGAGGCGCACCCTGATTCTTCGCCATCTCCGCGACCTTCGCCTCTGCCTCGGCCCAGGCCTGCTCGGTCGTGTCCCGGACGAAGGTGGTGATCCGCAGGCCGAACTCGAGCGGCGCATGCTCGCGGCCAAGTTCCTGACTCAGTGAGCGCAACCGCTCGATCCGCTCCTGCACACCCGCGAGCGGCTCACCCCAGAACAGCTGAACGTCGGCCTCGGTCGCCGCAACACGCTCGGCGGCTTCGGACGCGCCACCGAAGTAGAGCTTCGGGTGCGGTCGATCTTCGCGCGGCGAGATCCGGGGCAGCACCGTGGAATCGGTGACCTGGAAGTGCTCACCCCGGTAGGTGACGTTCTCCTCGGTCCACAGCTTGCGGACGAGCTGGAGGAACTCCTTCGTGCGGGCATAACGGTGCGCCTGGTCGCTCTCGTGTTCGCCGTACGCTCCGAGGTTGTCCTTC